>NZ_CP040106.1:4950000-5298333 GCF_005281475.1 Echinicola rosea
AAACTCCTCTGTTCCATACACCACATCACCCCCGATATCTCCTCCTTTACCGAGCGCTATAAAATTGCCGTCCTCTATAATCCAGCCAGAAGGTAACTCTTCCGCATTATAACCTCTCCATCCCTCAGCACTCTCGCCATCAAAAAGCAGCTGCCAGCCTTCTGATTTTTCGTCTTGGGTAAGGGTATTGTCCTTAGCTTCAGCGCCTACATCAGAAGCCTTTACCTCGGATACCTCCTGCTCTACAGTGCTATCCTTTTTACTGCTATTGCAAGCGACCATTATGGCCGCCAGTGCAACGATGCTCAGTGTTGTCTTTTTCATTTAAACAGTTTTTATAATTTTATCGGTATTTATATTTTATTCCCACCATTAATATGCTGATTATACTTGCATTTACTATAGCGATACGCGTTCTCTAGAATTAATAGCAAAAGAACTTTATAGTTACATTTTACCGCCTTGCCGCTACTATCAGTTTTTGATTAGCATATTATTCAAAATCCAAGATCATAAATATAATATTTTTATATATATATCCACTCTTTCTTTATTTTTTTTGATAAATAACTATTTGAAAGGAATGGACCATACGACTAAAAATCACAAAGCGCTGGCAGGATTCATACTCAATCTAAAAATCATTCTTCTGAATAAAATAAAAAAAGTCCGACAAACTTAACCGGACTTTTTAATGCTATACTTCAATTCTGAAATCATTTCTGCCAGATCCTCCAAAGTGACAGCCTTGTTTTTATCCTTTGGATTGGGAAAGTCAGTACTGATAAATGCCTTGGCCTCCCATATTTCTTCTACCTCCTCTCCTGGAATCTCATAAGGCTTGTACATTTCATTGTCAGATACTAAAAACAATTTCCCGTTTTCATCCAGATAATTAAAGACCCTTTTATAAACAATACCCTCTGAAGCCGTAACCAAAATATAGGTCTTTCCACTTTTGATTTGGGATGGTTGCTCCACAAATGCACCAATGACCACTGTTCCCGGCACCAAAGGCAACATGCTATCACCGCTGACCTCAAAGGCACGATAAGTGGCGTTTTTTGCCAGGTTTGGCAAATGAAATTGGGGAAGCTGCTGCATATACTCCGGATCAGCATAACCATTAAGGTAACCTGCGGAGGCTTTTTGGGGGACCATGGTGATGTTTTCATTCTCCTCTTGATCCAGTGAAACGGTCAATATCTTAACATCACGCTTTTGAAGGGCCCTCCTGCCCTTATCCTCTATGTCATGGAAAAGCAGCTCATCGATGGAAACAGAAAGAATGTCGCCTATGGTTTTCAGTGTGGACAATTTAGGCTCTGACCTTCCATCTTCATAAGCTGAAATCATTGTCCTCTTAATACCCAATTGATCGGATAGATTTTCTTGGGTCATTTGCTTTTGCTTCCTTAAATATCGAAGATTTTTTCCAAGTAACATTATTAGTGAAATTAGGCACTATAAAGATAAAAATTATGATCGTCCCTCCACTGATTTTTAAATGAAAAACGATTTAAATCCATATTGGATCGCTCCAGCAATTCCATACGTTTCCGGATTTCAGCTATTACATCAGAGACAGCTCGATCACCATGCACCAATAAATATCCATATCGGGGATGAACCTCATCTTCCACGAAGAATTTTACTTGATGGTTTCCTGAAGCAAGGAGTTTACTTACAATTCTGATTTTGGGAGACTTTTCCATATGCTTTAACTATCTATCCATGTTTCATTTTACAAACACTAAGATAGAAATGTTTACAAAACAAACAAAAATTAGTTATCAAAAATAACTATTAAGAGACACAAATTGTCTCAAAAATCACAACACATTGCTTCAAGGTTAATGTCCATCATACTTTACCAAAAAGCCATTGTCCTAAATAACCTATCGCATGGGTACCGCAAATCAGCTCATTTATCCATTGATCTAAAACCTCCCTTAATCCTAAACCCTGCCACCCTAACTTTGGTTAAGAATAATAATAACCTATCAAACCATGAAACCATTTCGTTACATCATTACGTTGTTTTTATGCTTATCACCTTTGATAGCATCTGCCCAATTAACACTTTCCGGACAAATCGTGGACGGCGATAGCGACGAGCCATTGCTATTTGCCCAAGTGGCACTTTTTGAAGCGGGTGGTAATGAAACCATCACTTACACCCAATCTGATGAAAATGGAAATTTTAACTTGGGCACAGAAAGCGGCACCTATGATGTAAAGGTGTTTTTGATCGGTTATGAAAACAAGAAAATCGAAAGCTTGGAAGTGAATCAAGACCGCGACCTTGGGAAAATCACCTTGATCTCGGAAGGCAAGCAGCTAGAAGAAGTGGTCGTACAATCCAACACCATACCCATGCGCACAGATGTCGAAGGGCTGGTCATTACGCCAGAGCAAAACCTGGCCAATGTGGGCGGAACGTTATTGGACATTTTGCGAAACACCCCATCCATCAGTGTTTCGGATGACGGCTCCATTTCTCTGAGGGGCAGTTCGGGAACCAATATCCTGATCAATGGCCGAAATTCCTCCCTCACACAAAACCTTGACCAAATTCCTGCCAGTGCCATAGAGCAAATCAAAGTCGTCAATAACCCAAATGCTCGTTATGATGCTGAAGCGGAAGGTGGTGTCATCAATATTATCCTGAAAAGAGGCGAAGACATGGGCACTCATGGCGGTGCCGAACTCACCTACGGCACCCGTAGCCGTCTTAATACCGGCGCCAGGTTTAACCATACCACTACGAAGTACAATGTGTATGCTGGCTACAACTATAGGGACTGGAAAGGGGTGAGTGAACGATCCACCTTCCGAGAGGTTTACGAAGATAATGAGCTGCTCAACCAACAAGGAAATAATAGCGACAGGAGAAAAAACCATAACCTTAACTACGGTGCTGATTATTACTTTGGTAAAAACATCCTGAGCTATCAAGGGGTATATTTCACCGGGGAAGACTCGGAAAACAATTCCCTGTATTCCAAAATGACCGATAGTGAAACCGATGACCTATTGCTCCAGTACGTGAGGCAAAATAACGAATCTGAAACGGATGACGGATATGACAATGCCTTGATTTATGAGCGGACGTTTGATGATAAGAACCGGGAACTGAAAATCAGTGCAAACAACTCTTATCAGAATCAGTACAAAACCCAAAATATCAATATTTACCGAAATGCTTCAGAAGCTACACCGGAAAACCTCAATGGCCGCGAAAAGGCCTTGACGGATGAAAAACGATACACTTCTGTCATCCAAGCAGATTATATCCATCCTGTAAATGATAGGGTAAAACTGGAAATGGGTTTAAAATCAACCTTTAGAAAATTTGACAACGATTACAAATATTACCAGTTCTCAGAAAGTGAAAACGACTTTGTGGAAAACACCGACATCAGCAACCACTTCCTCTATAAAGATCAAATCCACGCAGCCTATTTCATTTATTCAAGATCGGGGGAAAAGTGGGACATTTCCCTTGGTACCAGGGCAGAGCAAACACACGTGGAAGGCTTACTCTACAATACCAATGAACTGAATGAACAGGACTATCTGAACCTATTTCCTAGTGTCCAGGCACTGTACAAACTGAATGAAGAAAACAGCCTGAAATTCACCTACAGCCGGAGGATCGACAGACCGACCGCCTGGAGGCTCAATCCTTTTCCTGATATCACCGATTCCCTCAGCGTAAGAAGGGGCAATCCCAACCTCCAACCCGAAATGATCAATTCATTGGAAGTGGGGCATATGATTAACATGGAAAAGGCCAGCTTGACCACCAACTTATTCTATAGACATGTCGATGGGGTGTTGGACTATATCACCTTGGTGGAAGACGGGATCTCCTACCAGCAGCCAGCAAACCTGAACACAGGCCAGGCGTATGGGCTGGAATTTATCGGGATGGCCGATCTGACCGATTGGTGGAACATAAACGGCAGTGTCTCTTTGTTCCAAAGTAAAGTGGATGGTTCCAATATCGGTGAAGAATTTGTCAGCAAGGGGTTCTCTTGGAATTCCAAAATCACCACTGATTTTACCCTGCCCTATGCCTTCACCTTGCAGCTGGTGGGCGATTATGAGTCTCCTGAGGTAGAGGCCCAAGGGCGTGATTTTGCCAGATACAGCATGGACGCCACGTTACTGAAAAAATTAATGGACAACAAACTGCAGCTATCGCTCAGTGTCCGAGATGTCTTTAACACCAGAAACTTCGGTGGCTACAACCAATCCAATGATTTCTACCAAGAATTCCGAGCTGAATGGGAAAGCAGAATTGCGCTGTTAAGTGCCAGATATAATTTTTAAACGGTTGTTAATCTTACATGAACCTTGTTTTTGAACCACATAGGGACATAGGTAACACAGGGTGCTTTTGCATCTAAGCCATAGATAATCCCTAAGGCATATTGTATCCATAGCGTAAATAAGTTATTTCAACCCGCTTTCAATGCCGTTTAGTTAGTATGTACTTGGAAATATTGGTTCTATTGTTTTTCTGCTAAATTCCTCGGTGGTTTTCATCTCTTTACCTTTGTCACTTTTTTGCTGCAGGTCAAAGTCGAGTAGGCCTGGGCCCTATGCCCAAGCCTCTCTCAGAACCGTACGTGACAGTCTCCCGTCATACGGCTCTTGACAATCAAATCTGATGTTCCAGATTTTGTTTCAAACAACTCCATCTTCCCTAATTTTAGGTTGTGTAACCATTTAAAACTGATTGCCTCAGTCCCTTCGCTCTTTCTCCGTTTCCAGAGCTTTCAACACTACTACGGACTGATCCGCCCCATCCCTATTAAAGGGGATGGTTCTCCTGTTCCATCCAACCGCCTGCTTCGAACTCCTGCCGCCTTAATGCCGCCTGCCAATAGGCCAACTCTCAGTCTGCGCTGCCTATTTTGTCCCGGAAGTCACTCTAGCCCCCGGTTTTGACAGGAAGTATTTTTCACGACACTTCATCGAACGGTTCACTTTCGTTCAGCTTTTCGAAACACATTCCTTCTGATCGCTCAGTACCACAGCCTTGAAAGCGCAGCACCATCAGGGGAATTTGACTGGTCTGCCTGATCCAGTCCCAGCCGTCGTGCCAAGGGTTGTAACGCCCTATTCGACATCAGTTGGATAGCATGTCCGGTTTCCCGAACTTCAGGACACACAAAGTGACCAAAAAACCCCGCCGCTACGCCACGGCGCACAGGTGTGCAGCTATTGGCCTAAAATTAAAACTCCCCTCATGCAGGCAAACTCCTCCTTTCTAAAGCCAAGCAGGCCTATCTAAAGCCAGGTAAACCTTCTTTAGCTGCCAACATTCTTTTTGGCTAGTATTTCGTCAAACAAGCCTGCCTTCTTGCCCACCCGCTTTTTAATTTCTTAATGCCCAATACCTGCAAGGCGGATCCGATTAATAAGTTTCTTGTGGATAAATTATCATCATTATTCCATGTAGTGGTATATTTTCTTAAGTAACCAAGTTGAGCCGGAACTATAAGCCCCCCCTGAGCCAAAAAAGATATCGCTTCCTTTTGACGGCCCTTGGTATGCCTGTTTTCCAGCCGATGGTGGAGGCCGTTAAGAAAGTGAGTTGGCTCGCGTCGTGGAACAGCGAGAACCACTCGCTTTTAGGCCGTAGCCATCGGTGGAAATTAAAATGGGTGACGGATCCACATCGCAGGGGAAATCCATGTCCCATTTTAAAGGGCAGACCACCGGCCTGGATTTTTTTCTTTCTTTTTTCATCAATCGAAAAAAGGAAAAGGATAAAATCCACCAAAATGGCCAAAACCATACAATTAAAGTCAAATAGAAAAGAAACTCCTAGCAGGTGAAAACAGGGAAATGGCCTTAACTAAACGGCATTAAATCCGGGTTCAACGCATTGGTATAAAATTTAGCTACGCAATTCTACGCAATAAAAAGCCGACTGAACTTCATCAGCCGGCTTTCTTCGATTTATAACAAGTCAAAGATCAGCTCCTTGTCCTTTCCTGCTATCACTTCCCAAACTTCCCTTTCAGCATGGCCAGCTTGGCGGCCAGATCTCCTTCGGGTTCTTTTTCTTTTCTTCTTTCACGCTTGGCTCCGCCGGATTTTCCCTTGCCCCGCTCGGCAAAGGGGTCTGACTTCATGCTCAGGCCGATACGCTTACGATTAAGATCCACCTCCATCACGGTGACTTCTACTTTTTGGTTGACGGTGACCACCTCGTTGGGATCGGAGATATAGCGGTCTGCCAAGTGGCTCAGGTGCACCAAACCATCTTGGTGTACCCCCACGTCCACAAAAGCACCAAAATTGGTGATATTGGTGATAATGCCAGGTAGCTTCATGCCAACCTTGAGGTCTTTCATCTCATTCACCCCTTCTTGGAAGCTGAACACCTCAAAGGTCTCACGTGGATCCCTTCCCGGCTTGGCCAGTTCCTCCATAATGTCCTGCAAAGTGGGCAAACCTACCGTTTCTGTCACGTAATTCTTCAGCACCACCTTAGACCGTAACTCTTCGCTCTTAATTAGTTCGGAAACATTCGACCCCAAATCAGTGGCCATTTTATGCACCAGCTCATAGCGTTCTGGGTGCACGGCACTTCTGTCCAGCGGATCGGGGGCATTTTGGATGCGAAGAAAACCCGCTGCCTGCTCATATGCCTTGTCTCCCAAACGGGGCACTTTGCGAATTTCTTCCCGGCTTTTGAAGGGACCATTTTCATTTCTGAAATTAACGATATTTTGTGCCAAGGCTGGCCCCAATCCAGACACATAGGTCAATAGCTGCTTGGAAGCAGTATTGACTTCCACGCCGACACCGTTTACACAACTCATCACGGTATCATCCAGGGAATTTTTGAGGGCTGACTGATCCACATCGTGCTGATACTGGCCGACACCGATGGATTTCGGGTCGATCTTCACCAACTCCGCCAAAGGATCCATCAGCCTCCGGCCAATGGAAACGGCTCCTCTGATCGTCAGGTCCAAATCAGGAAACTCCTCACGGGCTACATCCGAGGCCGAATAAATGGATGCTCCACTTTCATTCACCATCACGATCAAAACATTACTGGGCAATCCTATGGATTTAAAGAACTGCTCGGTCTCCCTGCTGGCGGTTCCGTTTCCGATGGCAATGGCTTCCACCTGATGCTTTTCCACCAAGTGCTTTACCAAGGCGGCGGATTCAGCAGTTTTTCGCTGTGGCTCATTCGGGTAAATGGCATCATAATGCAATACCTGCCCTTGGGGGCCAAGGCACGCAAGTTTACAGCCCGTTCTAAAACCAGGGTCAATGGCCATCACTGATTTTTCGCCCAAGGGAGCTCCCAGCAGCAATTGCCTCAGGTTTTCAGCAAATACTTTGATAGCATCTTCGTCAGCCTTTCTCTTGGTGTAAAGCCTTACTTCCGTTTCCATGGAAGGCTTCATCAAGCGCTTATAGCAATCCTTGATGGCCAATTTCACCTGCTCGGAGCTGGTATTCTGGGTCGTAAGGGTCATTTTTTCCATCAGTGCAAGCGCATCCAATTCCTCTGGACACGAGTCCAGCATCAGAAAAAGCTCCTTTTCCCCTCTCCGCATCGCCAGGACGCGATGTGATGGGGCTGTTTTGATGGGCTCGGACCATTCAAAATAATCTTTGTACTTGATCGCCTCTTCTTCCTTTCCGGGGATTACCTTGGAGACAAATTTTCCTTCTTCGATAAATAGGTCTCGCATTTTTTTCCTTAGCGCTGCATTTTCGTTGATCCACTCCGCGATGATATCACGCGCTCCCTGCAAGGCCTCTTCAATGCTGGATACTTCTTTTTCTTCATCGATAAAAGTCCTCGCTTCTTCTTCCAGGTCTATGGATGCCTGCTCAAAAATCGTGGTCGCCAGAGGCTCCAGTCCCTTTTCACGGGCAATCGTAGCCTTGGTCCGTCTTTTGGGCTTATAAGGTAGGTAAAGGTCCTCCAAAACGGCCATGGTTTCTGCCTCATTGATCTTCTCTTCCAGCGCTGGAGTTAATTTTTCCTGCTCTTTGATGGATTTTAATATGGCCTCTCTCCTCTTATCCAAATCCCGAAGCTGCTGTACCCTATCCCGAATAGCAGCTACCTGCACCTCGTCCAATGATCCTGTCACTTCTTTTCGATACCGGGAAATAAAGGGTACCGTGGCTCCCTCGTCCAACAACCCAATGGTGTCAGACACTTGTTTCTGCCTGATGTTTAGCTCTTCGGCTATTTTTAGATAATGATTGATATTCATAAACTTATATTACTTATGCCATCCTTAAAAGCTGCAATTTAAAGCTTCTCCAACAGTTTTTTGAGAGGATTTGGTTTTAATTATACTCATGCTTCAATAAAGGCTTGTAAATCAAAACGTAACTTTGCACCTTGCTTCCCGTTAAGCTATAACATCTCAATCATTGGTAATTTTTTTATTCACCCATAAATGAACTGGAAGAAAGAAATCAAAAGCTGGGGCATCATCGTCAGTGTGTTTGCTGTCATTTACTATCTGGGTTGGTACGCACCAATTGTAGGCAAAATCCAATCGATCATCCTCTCCACGGGATTGATCAAGCCAAATATGGAAAAACCCTATGAAGTAGGCAAGGACTTTGACTACAGCCTCAAATTCACCGATCTCGATGGCAATCTCATTGACATGCAGGACTTTAAAAACAAGACGGTTTTCATTAACCTTTGGGCCACGTGGTGTCCTCCTTGCCGGGCTGAAATGCCCCATATCGCTTCCCTATATGGAAAATTAAAAGATGAACAGGATATTGCATTCCTAATGGTAAGCTTGGACAAAGACATCGAAAAGCCCAAGGAGTATATAAAAGACCAAGACTTTGCTTTTCCAGTGGCCCACGCCGGCTATGGACTTAATGCTTCACTGAAACATTCCTCTATCCCTACTACCCTCGTCATCAGCCCTGAAGGAAAAATTCTTTTTAGACAAGAAGGTATGAGTAATTTTGACACCAAAGAATTTAGGGATTTTCTTACTGCAAAAAGGCCAATCATCGAATCTAACAATAAAATTGAATAAGCAAGATGGTGTTTTGCAGGACTTCAAATAGCTCAATGTCCCTTGTTAATCCTGCTGATTTATACGGTTTTAAAAAATCATTTCTTCATATAATCGTTTGAGTATAATTTTGATTTCAATCAATTTAGGATATCTTTGTTAACAACTTTTTATGATACATAAAAAACATTTTAAATATCATAAAAACCAAAACCACTACTAAAAGAATCAACAATAAGTCAGGGGGGACTTAAGGCTTAATCATCCAACTTAACAATTAACTTATCTGCTCTTAGTTTTAAATTGAACCTTTCTTGGACAGAAGGTCCAAATAGGCTTTCAGTCGGATATTTAAGCTAAGTCACCCCTCCTTATTTTTCACAAAGTCATATAGTATTTTACTTACATCGGACATCGCCCGAATCCCTTCCTCAGGATCGTTCAGGTTTTTTGACAATAGTATTAACACATATTTTTCGCCCGACGGCAATTGTACTATCCCAGAATCGTGCCGAACTCCCGTGATGGAACCTGTTTTATGGGCCACCACAACCTCTTCAGGAAGCTGTCCGGGGATAATTTCATTAAAATGTTGGGCTTTCAGCACCTCGAACATTGCCAGTGAAGCTTCTTCACTCACGGCATTTCTTGCCGCAATCGCTTCCATGATCAGCATCAGGTCATACGCTGTGGTGGTATTGCTTAGTCCCCTTTCGTATGCTTTTAGATCTTCCACACCCCTCAATACCTCTATATCCATGGCACCCAATGAGCGCATGGTCTCCGTAATCTTTTTGGCATCCAGCTTATCGATCAGTATATTGGTAGCAAGATTGCTGCTCATCGTGATCATTTCATAATTGAGCTCGCGATAGGTACTGTACTGGCCTATTCTGCTGTAGAGCCCTTCTTGACTATCTACTGAAAGGTCCATACGGTATGGACTTCCATCTACAATGCTCTTAAATTCATTGACGATTTTCACAGAATCGTCCAAAGAGACATTTCCCATAGCCACTTGGTTGTAAAGCGCTATCATTACTGGGGTCTTCATCGTACTTGCGGCATGAAACGTTTCCTTTTCGTTGATCAGAAGCGTCAGAGGATCTTCTCCCATTACCCTAAAAGCTACCGCAAAATCTCCCTCCACCTTATTTAGGCGTGTATTTATGGTCTCGCGAAGTTCACTGGCAGAACTTTCTTCAGAAGGGCGAGAATGGCAAGATACAGCTACCAACAGGAGTAATATCCCTATAAAAACATCCTTGTTCATGACTCGATAGAATTTGTGGCAAATGATAAAACCCTACCAAGATCAAGAATCCTACTAACTTATCAAACCAAGAATCATTAAAATAAGTCCAAATGAAACTTCTTGGGTTCTTTCTACCTGCTTCCTTAAGGATTTAGTGGCCCTGTATATCTGGTTTTCGACTGTCCTTACCGAAAGGTTTAGCTGAGAGGCAATTTCCTCTGCGGTCATGTGGTTGACCGTTTTCATCATAAAAACCTCCCGCTGTTTCACCGGTAAGGTATCGATAGCCTTGGTAGCAAATTCATGTAGGTCCTGATAGATCACCGTATCCTCGGTCACATTAGAAAAAATTTGGTTCATAGGGATCGCATAGTCCCGGTAAGCCGTAAAACGTGCCTGTTTCTGACATCGATTGACCACTAAGCTCCGGACAATCGAAAAA
The DNA here is from genome assembly GCF_005281475.1 of Echinicola rosea. NCBI lineage: Bacteria > Pseudomonadati > Bacteroidota > Cytophagia > Cytophagales > Cyclobacteriaceae > Echinicola > Echinicola rosea. The sequence goes on from NZ_CP040106.1 coordinate 4,960,742, forward strand.
ATATAGGCATTGATTGATAAATCTGATTTCAGATCGCTCCGCTTCTTCCAAAGATACAAAAACACATCTTGGATGATCTCCTCAGCGTCATGATGGGCCAATTCCATCTTTCTACTTACATGATAGATCTTCGAAGCATAGCGCTTGTAGAGGTGATAATAGGCCACTTCATCACCTTCCTTGATCTTATCCACTAGATCGGAGTCTGTAATTTCGAGGGTTATTGGGTCATTCATTCTCATCTCAAAAATTAATAAATAAACTAAATCGGTTTAGCTATTTACGCAATAAAAAAGGCTTTGTAGCCTTCTTTGTTTAAAAGAACATAAATGATTTCAAAAAAGCAAGTAACACCACCAATAATTTCTAATTGCAAATAGTACTCGAAATTTTATCCCATCCCTAATCAAAATCACTTACTTATCTTTTGATGATCCATTCGTGCTTTCCTGCGGATACCTTATACGCAACCTTTCCGTCAAGTGGAACATCCTTTATTGCTGGCACTTCTTTTCCGGTAATTTCAGTATTGGCAGGCAATATCAAGGTCGCCGTAGCATTCGCGGGAATTTTCACCTTGTAGTTGACCACTCCACTTTCTACTCTCTTCCATGAGGACACCATCTCGCCATAAGGCCCTTGGTGACTTGCTTCGAAATGTTCCAAATCCTCCACAAAGTGGGGTTCCAAAAGAACATTCTTAAATCCCGGATAGTCAGGATCAGGTTTGATCCCCCCAAGTGCCTTGTAAATCCACGCCCCCACTTCACCAAACATAATATGGTTCATGGAAATATCACGCTCCGAATCGATCTTCCAGTTTTCGTACAGGGTAGTCGCTCCATTGACTATCCACCATCCCCACGAAGGGTATGTTTCCTGCGCTGCTACCTTAAACGCGATATCAGGATAACCATTTTCACTTAATGCATTGAGAATAGCCTTGGTTCCGAGCAGCCCAACATCCAGGTGAAAACCATCTTTTTCTACCCTTTTGGCAAGGTTTTCGGCTACCTGGCCCCGCAGCTCATCGGGCACAATATCCCAATATAAGGCCACACTCAGTTCTGTCTGGAATCCACTTCCATAGCTACCCGTTTCCCTGTTCAGGTACTTCCTATTAATAGCATCACGTATCTTTTTGGCCAACAAGGCATACTTTTCAGCTGCTTCCTCATGGCCGAGCAAACTGGCTGTTTTGGCCAAAATCCTCGCATCGGTAAGGTAATAGGCAGATGAGGTATATTCCACTGGCGACTTGGACTTTACCGGCACCCAATCCCCAAGCCCCCAGGACGTCAACCCATCGGGACTGATTTTGGTAATATGGTCCACATATCGCTTCATGGCATCATAGTTCTCCTCCAATATGCGTGTATCTCCATAAAACAGGTAAACATTCCACGGAATCAAACAAATCGTACTCGTCCAATCAGGGCCATTCCCCCATTCATAGCCCCATCCGGAAGTCGGGATAATGGATGGCAGCACCCCATTTGGCTGCTGCTCGTCCCGGTGGTCATCCAGCCATTTTTCATAGACCTTAATCCCATCAAAGGAATATAATCCCGTCTCAATGGCTATGTGCGCATCCCCTGTCCACCCATTTTTTTCTCGCTGCGGACAGTCTGTAGGATACCCAAAAAGATTGGACAGGTAGGCGTTGTTCGTGGCCCACCAGATGCCGTCAAGGGTTTGGTTTGCCGAACTGATCTTGCCTACTTCCTCCACATCACTGTGCATAAAATAACCTGTCAGGCTCTCCTTGGTCAGGTCAATGGGACGATCAGCGGTGACTTCCACATATTGGAAACCTTTATAATTGAACCGTGCATGAAAGGATTCCTCTCCTGATCCTTTCAGGATATAAATGTCCGTCTGGAAAGGGTCACTGTCATCTGTAGGGCGATAATGAACATCAATATTGGACATATCCACTCGCCCATCCTCATCAAGCCGCTCGCCGTGTTTTAATCTCAAAACAGTTCCCTCTTCTCCCTTTACCTTGATCTCACTGACTCCTGAAATATTTCTGCCCAAGTCAAACACATACGTTGAATCGTTGATTTTTTCCACTGCCTTGGCAGGAATGGTCTTATTGTGGCGAATGGGAGGCATGACCTGTGCAGAAATTTCCTTCGCTGGCGCCGACCGATAAATGACGTCTTTCCAGTCTCGGTCATCAAAACCCGGCTTGTCCCAACCCGGCTGCTCCAATCGGGCATTATAGTGCTCGGCGGTATAAATGCTATTAAAGACTACAGGGCTCAGGGCAGTCTTCCAGCCCTTTTCCGTACGAATGGTTTCCTTGGTCCCGTCTTCATAGGTAATTTGTATGTCCATGCAGAAAGTGGGACGGTTTCGCCAAGGGGCGTTGTGAAAATTCCATACAGCCGTAGATTGGTGATTGTACCAGCCATTTCCCAACAGCACTCCAATGGCATTCTTTCCGTTATGGAGTGCTTCGGTCACATCGTGGGTCACATAGAGCACCCTACGGTCAAATCTCGTGTATGCTGGGTCAAGGCGGTGATCACCGATACGTTTGCCATTGATGCTCAATTCATAAAGCCCACCGACTGCGATATAGGCTCTTGCTTTCTTTACATGCTTGGAAGCAATGAATTCTCTTCGAAAATACGGGGCTGGCTTTACTTCTTTGCCTTGGCCATCCCCTATCCATGCTCCCTGCCAATTGGTCTCCCCCATCATTCCCGTTTCGAAAGTAGCCCTTTCAGAAGCCCCCAGTGAATTCCCTGCCTTATCCCACACTTCCACCGTCCAAAAATAAGTGGTAAATGGCTCCAACATTTCACCGTCATACTCCACTAACTGGCTTTCGCTTGGTACTTTTCCACTGTTCCATACCTCTTCGTTCCCCTCTTTGGTCACAACCACGCGGTAGGCACTTTGGGCTGCCCTTGGCCGGTCATCATCCATCTGCCAGGTCAATCGCGGATACGAAGTATCCAATCCCAACGGATCCACCAAGTATTCGGTTTTGAGTGACTTTTGTGAAAATGCAAGGCTAAAGGTCAGTAGCAACAAAAAAATGGTCAAGGCAGCTTTTGGCAATATCTTCATGGTTGATGGGTTGGAAAATTTGAATCTTGGAAAATTTCTCTGATTATACGCTTTATTGAGAGTAGATTTTATTTCTCACGGAACGCACAGAACCTCCAGAATGAAGCAAGGCTTTTCTTCGATTTCCATGTTTTCTGTGAGCACCTATTTAATTTCCCTGTCATTACTGGTATCATTGCAGATAATCATAAAATTTCTCTTCCTTATTTTACCGAGCAAGCCTGTTTGCGTCAGATAAACCCAAGACAGGAATCGGGAACAGCTTAAATTGAGTCAGAGACTCAATTCTTCACCGTGCTGGGGCAGAGACCCAGCACAACCACAAGTCTCAAGTCTCACTTCTCATATCTCGCTTCTCATATCTCAAGACTAAAACTCACGCTTCATACCAGCAACTCGCCGCTCCGATCAAGGCAGATTCCTCTCCCAAGATACTTTTTTTAATAGGAACCCCTGGTAGCGACCGGGATAATACCTGCTCTGTTTCTGGTAAAAACAATGCTGAGGAGTGCGCGATACTTCCTCCCAGCACGATGATCTCAGCATTTTCCTCGCTGGCAAATTTAACCAAGAACTTTCCTAAGTTTTGGCCAAATTCTTTAAAGATCGCCTGCACCCAACTTTCCTCCTTCATATCCACCAACTCCCTGACCCCGCTGAGTTCTTTTCCTGTTGCTTCTTGGTATTTTTTGGCAAACCATCGTGTCGAAAAGTACTCTTCGGCTATACTATCGCCATACTCTTCTCCCCAACGGGCCGCATCATGGGCTTCTGTGCCGTGGTAATAGGCCGTACCTGCCCCTGTGCCCAAAGTCATTCCAATGGCCCTTTTATATCCTTTTGCGATGCCGGCAAATACCTCGCCTTGCAAAAAACAGGCGGCATCATTCTTAAACCGCACTTGGGCATTGGATACCCCCAGCTTTTTGGCCAATAGGTCCTTTACATTTTTTCGGTATAGCGACTCATATTTATCCTGTGTGCTGTCTATAAAACTAATGCCCGCGTCATAGTCAAAGGGCCCCGGCATCGCAATACCAATTTGGACAGTGGACAAAACCTCATGTTGACAAAAAGGCTCAATGGCTCCTGCCCAAGCCTCTAAGATTTCAGTTAAACTGCCTTTGCTATCTACCGGATGGCGCTCCAGTCGCTTCTGGTCGATGGTACGGCTCACCAAGTCCACCACACCTACGGTAATGTGCGAACCTCCCACGTCCACCCCTAAAGCATATGATTTTTCCTTCTTACCCATGGCTCATTATTCAGTGGTCAATGTAATCGTTCCTCCTTTTTCCAACATGTCATGAGGAACAAAGTAATTATCTATTTTCTTTCCATCCACTTCTATCTCCTTTAATTTTCTTCTTCCTGAGGAGTTTTTAATCACCACTGATTTTCCTGAGGGCATTGTCCATTCCACTTCGTCAAAAACCGGCACAGTCACCAAATACTCTGGATCAGCAGGGCTGAGCGGATAAAGTCCCATTGCACTCCAAGTGTACCAAGAGGACATTTCCCCGGCATCATCCATACCGGAAAGCGCCAGTCCATGTTCACCAATGCCATAGTAATCGGCCAGTAACTTATCGATCACCGCTTGGGATTTTTCAGGCTTGTTGACAAAATAATACGAAAATGGTGCTTCATGGTCCGGCTGGTTGCCTTGGCAGTATTGCCCCATAAACCCACTTACATTTCGGGCAATGTACTCAGGATTCCAAGGTTTGGTAAAAAGTGTATCCAGTTTCTTTTCAAACTGCTCAGCACCACCATAAAGCTCCACTAATCCGGGCATGTCATGGGGCACATAAAAGGACAGTTGCCATGCATTGGCTTCTCGGTACATGTATTCATAATAAGGGTATTCTGGATTAAAAGGACTGATCCAATCCCCATTTACCAGCCTTCCACGCATGAAATTCACCGATGGGTCGAATACATTCCGGTAATTCTGGCCACGCTTGATCAGATCTTGGTAATGCTCCTCATCTCCCATGACCTTGGCAAACTGTGCAAGGGCATAATCATCGTAGGCAAATTCCAAGGTTTTCGAAACGCCAGCCTTGGCCTTGGTTTCTACATGGGGATTTTTCACATCAGGATCCGAAATAAAACCTTTCTCGATGTATTCTTCGATATATGGACGTGTACCGCCCGCTTTGTACGCATTGTTCAGCAAGTATTCATAGGCCTTTTCGACTTCAAAATCCGTAATTCCCCTGCGATACGCTCCCGTAATGAACGGTGCCGCATGATCACCGTGAAAAAATGTAGGGATAAAACCACTGTGACTACCTCTTTCCACCAATGACTGGATCACATCGGCGGTCACCTCCGGCCTCATAATGCTCAACAACACCACTTTGTTTCGGTAAGTGTCCCAGAGCGAAGGCAAGGTATAATAGCGAAACTCCTCCGTTCGGGTTTTTCCCCGCTCGTCCACAAACTGGCCATTCACATCACTTCTCAGTGCAGGCCACTGAAAAGAACGGTAGAGGGATGTGTAAAACAATGTTTTTTCCTTTTCACTTCCGCCTTTCACCTTGATATGCCCCAGAAGCTTGTCCCAGGTTTTCTCTGCAGCATGCCGAACCTCCTCAAAAGATCTATCGGCCACTTCTTCTTTTAAGTTGACCTTGGCATTGGCCTCACTGACATAGGAAAGCCCGATTTTAAGCAATACAGGATCATCATTTCCATTGGCCAAGGCTATTTTGGCATACCCCTCCTTACTGCCTTCCTGAATCACCTCCATGGTCTCCACATCTTGGCTCAGCTCCACATAGAAGTGTACCTTATCACGACCCACCCGCTGAAATCCCTCCAGCGTATTGGCAGTAGGATTGGTAATTTCCCAATCGGACACCCCATTATTGGCCTTGGCCAAATCAAATAGAATCGTGCGGTCATGGTTATCTTCAAAAGTATATTCGTGTACCCCCGCCCGCAATGTACTTGTCAATCTCACCCCCACCTTGTAATCCTCCAGGTAAACTTCATAGAAGCCCGGAGAAGCTGATTCTTTTTTATGGCTAAAAGTGGACTTGAAAGGTGCTTCTGCATCAGAGCTGATCGGCAAAACGGGGATGTTGCAGAGATTCCAGTGCCCCTTATTGGTATGGGTAAATCCGATGATCTCCGTATCCTCATATTCATAGCCAGCACCTGAACCAAACTGGGTGATCGGACTTAACTGCACCATGGCATTGGGAAGGGACGAACCCGGGTAGGTCAAGCCCGCCCACACCCTCCAGCCCTCTGGGGGAGTGTAGCCAATATGCGCTGGATCTGTCAAAGGTGCCGTACCAATAAAAGGATTGACATAGCGGGAAAATCCCGCTTCCTCTTTCGGAACAAGGGCACAGCCCATCAGCTGAAAAGCAAATATGATCAGGATACTACTAAAGCTCAAGGAACGGTTCATAGGTAAGGTTATTTTATAGGTTGATCGTAGTTTATTTCTATTGGAATGGATCTGGTCCTTAGACTTCCCTTGCTTAAAACAACTTAGGTATTTGACCCACTAAAATGCTCGCAGAGCAATGACAGGCCTTAGCCTCCTTAGGGCTCTGCGAAAACGTTGTATGTTCATCAGGCCAGCAAATGCGGCTTTTCCTTGTACAAGGTAAATATCAGTTCGCCAAACAGTGTATTGGCCCATGCAAACCAACTTCTGGTGAAATTATCTGGGTCATCCTTGTGGAATCCTTCATGCATAAATCCTGTCCCCGCATGGGTAGTTTTCAGCCAGTCCAAACACTGCTTGATTTCCGCATCATCGGTCGCTGTCATGGCCTGCAAGGTGATGCTCATGTGCCAGATATAGTCCATTCCCACGTGCGGGCCTCCGATTCCTTTGGCGGCTTTTCCTGAGAAGAAATAAGGATTATCCTCGCTCAGCACGAAATCCCTGGTGTTTTGGTAGATCGGATCGTCAATCTCCAAGCTACCCAAATAGCCCATGCTTAGCAATGACGGCACATTAGAGTCATCCATAAAAAGCTGGTTACCATAACCATCCACTTCAAAAGCATAGATTTTACCATAATCCAAATGCTCTGCCACCGCATATTGATGGAGCGCATCTTCCACCTCTTTGGCCAGGTCCTCGCACTCCTTGGCCGAAGAAATATCCTTTTTCACCTCCTTGTAAATCACTGCCAGCTGTCGCAAAGACTGCACAGCAAACAAATTGGAAGGTACCAGGAACGGAAAAATGGTCGCATCATCCGATGGTCTGAATGCAGAACAGATCAAGCCGACGGGTTTGACGGGATTACCATATCCGTCGCCAGAAAGCGTGTCCGTTGCCCTCGGGGTCGTTCTTTGGAAATGGTAGGGACCGTTATCTTCTTTTCGCTGTTGCTCTTTGAAGGTTTTTACGACCAGCTTCATGGCCTTTTCCCACCGGTCATCGAAAATGCTGGCATCACCAGTTTCCTTCCAGTACCCATTGGCCAAGCGGATTGCATAGCAAAGGGAATCGATCTCCCACTTCCGCTCGTGAAGCTCGGGCTTCATGTCGGTATGGTCACTCTCCCATTCACTTCCGGTTGGGCCATTATTAAAGGCATTGGCATAAGGATCGATGATAATGCATTCATTGTGGCGGTTGATCACCCCCTGAATAAGCTTTTTGAGCTTTTTGTCCTTATTCACCAAGGTCACATATGGCCACACCTGCGCGGAAGAATCACGCAACCACATGGCATGGATATCCCCAGTGATGACAAAGGTATCCGGCTCGCCATTTCCCTCGGAATATTCCACTGTCGTATCCAAGGTATTTGGAAAGCAGTTTTCGAATAGCCATGCCAATTCCTTGTCTTTGATGTTCTTCTTTATTTCATCAATGGTGTTTTCTACTGCCTTACTGGTGAAGTTTCGTTGGGCTTTTGGTGGACGGTTACTTTCCTTTACGGCAAGTCCGGCAGCCATGGACACTCCAGATCCCATGGCCAGTCCAAAAGAGGCCGCAGCACTGGTTTTGATAAAATCCCTTCTGATCATGATTTTAAGGTTATTTCACGCCTTTCTTCAAAAGGAAGAAGCTTAAATTTCAAGTTTATTAATTGAATTTTTGCGTAAATTAATCGATTTAGCGTTATCAAACAAGGTTTTTTACAAGAAGACATGGAAGAAGGGCTAGTTCGGTATTTGTTTGATCATGCTTTCTGGTTGATCAGCAAAATTGGGGACGCTTCACTCTTACCCCCATCCACAATGGTTCAATCATTGTTGGTTTCAAATCGGGACAGCTTTATTGAGTCAGAGATTCAAAGCTTGCCAGTGCTGAAGCAGAGCCCCAGCACAGCTCATGAAAATGCCCTCTAATTTCCTAAAGGGGGAATTTGTCAAATTTAATCCGGTAATTGCTAATTGTCTCAAGTCTCATTTCCCATGTCTCATGTCTCAAGACTCAAGACTAGCGGCTCCTCCTATTCCAACACTCCTTCTTCCTGCAGCAAAGCTGCCGCTTCCATTAACATCATACCGGACAATTGGGTAGAGAGGTCCACTTGGTCACCGGGTAATTGTCTCCAATTGGGGCCACAAAGCATATCTGGCCGACGAAGCCCATTGGCATAGAACGTTTCCGCATTGAATTTAAAGAAGCTGACCAAATCTCCACGAACACCATCAGACACTGCGGGCTCCTGAATCAGTTCCGTAAAGTAACGGACAAAGATCCCTTTGAACAGGCCACCGTCCCCTTGCCCTTCATTTTTGAGGATTCCCTCCGTGGACAATTCCGACCTGTTCATTGCGGACTCCGCTGTCTGAAGGGCATCTGTTAAATAGCCCGTTTCACCAGTGATTTGGAATAACCGCAGTCCTGCGCCTATCCAGGTTCCTGCATTATAGGTAAATATCCAATCCTTTTTTACGGTTGGCACCCCTTCAATCAGCTCGATATGGTCCCAAACCAGCCCGGTTTGGGGATCTACCAAATTGGACTTTTGCCAATCGTAAAGGTCTTTGGCCCAAGTAAGGTATGTTTCCTCTTGGGTGACATGGTACAGTCTCGTGGCCAAAACGATCGTGGGGCCATTGGACACGGCATTTTTTAGGTTTGGCGTGTCCTTTTTCCAGGTAATACCTCCACCAAACACCTCACTGTGACTTTCCAAAATGTCCTCCCAAAGAAATTCCGCTACTTCCAGGTATTCGGCATCATCTGTTTCGAGATAAGCACGAACGCAGGCATTGCCTAACCACAGCATATCATCATTAAATACATTCGAAAAGGTTCCTCCGTTTCTGTCCCTGATCCCGTGCAGCAACTTCTTCATTTTGTCCAAATAGGCACCATCTCCGGTCCGGGTATAAGCGTCCACGTACACATGGAGCGCATGGGCATTTGGCCAGTAGTTTCCATAGGATCCTCCCGGATTAAAATTAAAAACCCCATCTTGGGCAATATACAGGGAATATAGGCTATTCTGCATCGAATCAGCCGTGGCAGCATAATCATACTGCACCACTTCCACTTGGTCAAAATCCTTGCGTAGCGGCCCCAAATCATCCTCTATGCAGGCGGTAAATCCTCCACTTATTGCCAGTATCGATAAGACTACTTTATATGTTTTCATCATTTTGTTTTTCCTTTTTTGGTCAATTACTTTTTATACATTCCGTTTACCCGACATTACTTTTACAAACTGAATATCAGGCTCATTCAACAGCCAACGTCACTGCGACCGCAGCGGTAGCCAATCGCCCTCCATTCTTATCAAGGGACTGCTGCTGATCCCTTGCAGTGACGGGCTGCTGAGCACAGTTTCCTTATTCTACCGTTACGGAATGGGTGTAATTTGACACTTCTGCATTGAAAATTATTTGGATATCAGCAGCAGCATTGTCCACCTCTGTCGCGAATTTGAAGCAGTTGTTCCAGCGGTCATTGGTCACGGGCACCATGTACCAATAAGCCGGGCCAGTGGTTTCATTTGGCCGTTGGTTATCGCCATTGGTACTGCCAAACCATTCTTCCGTGGTATTGCCTTCGGCATCGGTGACCATAAAGCGAAACTTGTACCGCTCGTCCCTGCCCCAGCTTTCTTGTCTAAACTCGATGGGAAAGTCGTCTATCATCCAAGTGCCATTGGAGGCATAAGGCAGCGCCGTGAGAAATTCTCCATTCGGTGCAAACCACAGTTCCACATCCCCAATCTCATGTATTTCAGTGGTTCCATTGGAGAAATCCACACGGATACGGTACACGTTTTCTTCACCTGTATATTCTGTTTCTCCATCTGCACGTAATTTTTCGCCGTCGATGTAGTAAGTATCCGGTTCACCGGAATTTCTTTCGGCAAAGGAATAGGCACCAGCTTTCAAGGAAGTATAGGTCTCAAAGGTATTGGCACTGGTCTTTGTCATCAGGATGGCGTCGCCAAGATCCTCTCCAGCCTCTGTGGCAGAGCCGGTCAGGTACAATTCATCCGGAGCAGGAAATCCAGCAGGCCTTTCCACCTCAATGGTCCTGATATCCATGATCTCCTGGACATTGATCCCTTTTGAGGACTGTACCGACCATTGCAGTTTTCCTACTGCTTCGGGTTGGATTCCCGCCCTTTCGGCAATGCTGTTCAGCTCTGAGAATGGCAATGTCAGTCGCCGCTGCATTCCTCTGCCATCTGAAGGAATAATAAACAATGGATCGGAGAAATCTCCCCCCTCTTCATCAAACACCACATCGTAAAGCACTACCCCGTTATCCGCAGCCTTGGCAGCTTCCCACTCAAATATGGCCGAGCTCTGGGCACCGAGGTTCATAAAGGCATTGTTTTCCGGTGAATATAAGGATTGCACAGGGGTCACTTCCGTATGCATCTCAGTATCTTCCTGACAGCCCCAAAAGGCCACCAGCACCATCAGAAAGGAAAGGAGTTTATAGCTAATATTTTTCATTGTCGTATTGTTTTCAGGTTATTGTATAGGTTTATTCCCAGCCGGGATTTTGGGTCAGATTAGGGTTCAGGTTTCGTTCATCACGAGGGATGGGCCACAGGTAATGCTTGGAAGGATCAAAAGATCTTAGGTTTACCCGCAAGTAGCCATTGTCTTCGGATGGTGGACCAAATTGCGCTCCATGGGCCCAGCCATTGAGCACATCTTCTGCAATGCGCCACCTGCGGATATCAAACACCCGCAAGCCTTCCATGGCCAGCTCCACTCTACGCTCATTCCGGATCACTTCCCGCCAGCCTTCCTGGCCCAGATCAGCATCAAAATCCAATGCCACTGGCGCTTCAAATCCTGCCCTTTCACGAAGTGCTCTGACCGTCTCATTCCAAGTAGTCTGATCCATTTGGTTCAGTTCATTCTTGGCCTCTGCATACATCAGCAGCACATCGGCATAGCGAAAAAGCATCAGATTTAGCCCTGAGGCAAAATCCGTATTGCGCGAGGGATCAAAGTACTTCCTGGTATAATAACCCGTCGTCGTAGATGAAGATCCCGGTACATACTCATCCGCTGCTGATTCGTCCGGATCTGTTCCCGGCTGGATATAGATGGTATGGGTATCGCCATTGTCTTCCCATTCATAGAGGTGGTAAACGATGGTCGCAGTCAACCTCGGATCCCTATTATCATATGGATCACTTTCATCGTAACCAGCATTGGGATCTGTAATGGGCAATCCATTTTCCATCAAATAGCTGTCCACCAACTCTTGGGTAGGTGCCAGGGCATTTAGCCGAGCTCCTGCCGATAAAGGTGCCATGTCAAAGAATTCAGCCCAAGTGCGCAACTGCGGCACATACTGCAGGCTGAGGATGTCTTCTTGGCTGTACTGGTTTTCAGGCATAAACAAGCCTTCATAGGAAGGGAAAAGACCATAACTGCCATATTCATCACCCATAATCAATGGCTCGGTAGTGGCCACCACCTCTTGCCACTGGCCTTCATACAGGTGAACCCGCGCTTTGAGGGCCATGGCTGCACCGCTGGTGATGCGGCCCCGTTCTGCTTCTGGTAATTCCTGCTGGGTGGGCAGTACCTGGCTGGCTGCTTCCAATTCACTCAGGATAAATTCCAGCACTTGGCTTTTTGGTGTCCGGGAGATGGTCTGGGCTTCCTCGATAGAGATGTCATGGTCCAATAAAGGCACATCTCCAAACCAGGTCATCAACTGGAAATGCTGATATGCCCTGATAAAACGTGCTTCGCCTTTGATGCGCTCGCGTTCTGCTTCGTCCATATCCTCCACACGATCGATATTTTCCAAAATGATATTACAGGTCTTGATGGCACTGTAGTTATCATCCCACTGGGACTGTAGGCGTCCGAGGGAAGGATCATAGGTACCTGCAGCCAAGGACGCTGCCCCGGCATTGTCTCCACGGCCATTGTAGGCATTGTCGGAGGCTCCTTCATTGAAAAAGAAGCGATTACTGGTAAACATCTGCGAATATGCCGTATTCAGCATGCTTTCTGCTTTGGCCGCAGAGGTCCAATAAGTCAAATCCGTAAAGGTATTTTCCGGCGCCAAATCCAAGTCCTTGCACCCAGTCCATAGCAGTGTGCAGCACGCCGATAACATGATTGTATAGTTATTGAGTTTTTTCATCGTCTGAGCTCTTTAAAAGGTGATATCCAATCCAAAACCATAATACACCATCGTAGGATAAGCGCGGGCACTATTGGCACCACCACTTCTCATACTGTTGTCAAATTCCGATAATTCCGGATCTACAAAATCCACTTTGGAAAGGGTAAACAGGTTTTGACCAGAGAGATAAGCACGGCAATTTTGCATGCCCAGCTTTTCAGCAACTGACTTTGGCAAGGTGTAGCCTACCTGTACATTTTTGAGCCGTAAGTACGCCGCATCAAACAAATACATGTCCGACCCTCTTCGGAAGTTATTGGTATTTGACTGACTGCCGTTATCGGCCAACCTGGGATAGCGTGCATCAGGATTCTGGGGTGTCCAATAGTCCAGCTGATGCTCATACATGGTCATGCCGTAGTTGTAGTGAAAAGGCTCCACCATCTCTCCACGGATCATCATGGTCCTGCTCCCCACACCTTGGGCAAATACATTCAGGTCAAATCCTTTCACGCGAACATTATAAGTCAATCCAAACGTCATCCTAGGAAAAGGATTGCCAAACACATACTTATCATCGTCATTGATCACGCCATTTCCGTCCACGTCCACATAGCGGTTATCTCCAGGCTGGACATTGAGTCCCTCCGGTTTGGCACCGCTCTCTACTTCATCGATATTTTGGAAATATCCGTCCCTTTTAAGTCCCACATAGGAATTAAAAGGGTAGCCCTCTTTTAGCAAGACCTGAAGCTCTTCCAAACCGGTAAGTCTTTCTTCTCCCTGAAAGTCCAGCACTTTGTTCTTGGAATCGGCCAGATTAAAGGAGAAAGTATGTTCAAACAAGTCGCCTCTGTGACGATAGGTCGTGGTGATTTCCCAACCCTTGTTGCTTACTTTTCCATTGTTAAAGTCTGGCAACGAAGTACCAAACACTCCGGGCACAGCAGGTGGCACCAAAATATCAGAGGTCACTTTATCGAAGTAGTCCAAGCTTAAGGTCAGTGCCCCGTCCAAAAAGTCTAGATCAGCACCGATATTGAACGTGGCCGCCCGCTCCCATTGGATATTGGGATTGGCATAGTTAAAACCTGTACCACCGACCGCGGCATTATTAAAGCCATAGGCATTTTGAAAAGTGAAAAATGTGGTCTGGTATTGGTAATTTCCCACATTCTGGTTTCCTAGTACACCATAAGAAGACCTGATTTTCACCTCCCCAAAACGATCCCGATAATTGCTCATAAAGTCTTCCTCGGAAATTCGGTACCCTACTGATGCGGAGGGGAAAAATCCCCATCGGATGTCTTCGCGGAACTTGGAAGACCCGTCATAGCGGAAACTAAACTCTGCAAAATACTTCTTATCCAAATCATAGGAAACTCTACCAAACAGGGAATTCAGACTGTTTTCTGAGGAGCTTTGGTTGGAATTATAACTGTCCGGATTGATAATGGTCTCCGTGATAGGCGTGCCCAGCTCAGGATCTGTAAATCGTTTGTAGATCCCAACACCCCGATCCGTGTGGTTTTCATTGGATACTCCTATGAGGGCATTCACCTCGTGACGCTCGGAAAACAGCTTGTTATACTGTAGCATCAACTGGGAATTGAGGTCCAGTCCTTTTCTGTTTTCATCTGTGGTATTTCGGTCTCCTCCGTAAATCCCTCTTGGGTAAAAATCCACCTGCAAGGTCCTGGCATACATGTTATTGGAATACATATTAAATCCAAAGACTCCACGCACCTTCAGGTCGCTTGTCAACTTCAGTTCACCACTGATATTGCCAAAGACATTATCATCAATATGCTCTCTAAACCCACCTTTTTCCAGAATCCCCAAAGGATTGAATTGTTGTAAAATATCATTGGTCAGGTATCTTCCCAAGGAATCTTTTTGGTTATAATATAGCGGTACCCTATTGGCATCGGCCATCAATGTTCCGCTGGAAAAGCTGTGATCCTTAATCAGCCTTCTGGTATAGGCCAATCGTGAACTCATCTTGAACCTTCCAAATTCATTGGTCAGGTTCATCCGGAAATTATAGCGTGTATAGCCCTTTTGAGGACCTACAAAGTTGCTGCGCTGATCGGTATAGCCTGCCGACACGAGATAGGTAGAGTTTTCTCCACCTCCAGAGACCGAAAGGTTATGGTTTTGCTGCAGGGCATTTTTGAAAATCTCCTTTGCAAACCACTCCGTATCCCCATTTTCCTGTATTTGACGGATTTCTTCAGGGCTAAACACCGCTTCACTTCTCCCTGCATTGAAAGCAGATTCATTGCGCAGCATGGCATTTTGGTAGCCATGGACTGGCTGGGTAAAAAATTGCGGGGTATTGACGCCCACCAAGCCATTATAGGTTACTGTCGGACGGGAATTTTTCTTTCCTTGCTTGGTCGTGATCAGCACGACGCCATTATTGGCCCTGGATCCATAAATCGCTGCACTACCGGCATCTTTCAGCACAGAGACACTTTCGATGTCCGATGGATTAAGCAGGTTGATGTCACCCCCAATGACCCCGTCGATGACGATCAGGGGACTATTATCACCCAATGTACTGATCCCGCGGATATTCAGGTTGATCCCCGCTCCAGGTTCTGAGTTTCGCTGCTGCACGATCAAGTTGGCCGAAACTCCCTGCAAGGCTTGGCTCATGGTCGCCACAGGCCTTCCTTCCAGCTTTTCTTGGCCCACTTGGTCCACAGCCCCTACTACACTGAGTTTCTTCTGGGTACCATAGCCCACGACCACCACCTCTTCCAGCGAAGAGGTGCTCATGGCCAAGGTCACGTTAATGGTAGATTGCGAGCCCACGACCACCTTCTTGGATTCAAATCCAATATAAGAAAACACCAATGTGGCCCCTTCAGTAGCTTCAATGGAATAGTTACCATCCATGTCGGTCACTGTCCCTTTGCTAGGTTCTCCCTCGATAAGTACCGAAGCACCGGGAAGGGGTTCTCCCGAGTCGTCCAAGACCTTTCCAGTCACCTGAATCAATGCCAATGGTGAAGGACCTTCAGCTTTTTGGAGTTTGGATGAGGCTTTGCTCACATGGATAGTACTGTTGATCTGCTTGAACTTCAGGTGGGTTTTGGAAGAAATATCTTCCAAAACGGATAGTAAAGATTGCTCCTTTACTAAGACGCTCACCAAAGGGGTATTCCTCACTTGATCCAAATCAAAAGCGAACCTAAATTCCGTCTCTTTTTCGATCGCACGAAGTACCTCTTCCACCTGGGCATCCTCCATCGCAAGGCTGACGAAGACATTTTCCAGGTCTTTTTGCTGATTTCCGAAAGCTTGCTGCTGTGCCAATGTCCCTGTCATACAGAGCAAAAGGAACAAACATCTCATCAGCAGCTTCCTCCTGAAAACGAGTAGTTGTTGTTTCATTATTTTGGGATTATTTAGTTAAGGTTATTCGACACTATGTCGCTTATTTATTGTTGATCGTTATTTTTCCATTTTTTATTTCATAATCAAAATCCAATGAGTACTCCATGCCTTTGAGCACATTTTCCAAGCTTTCATTTCTAAACTCCCCACTATATTTTCCAGGAAAGCTCACCCCCTCAGCCATTACAAACTCGACATTGTACCACCTGGACAATCTGTCAAATACCTGCTTATAGGATTCCTTCCGAAACTTAAGGATGCGCTCTTTCCAGCCGATTAGCTGATCGTAATCGTACGCTCCTTTAGTAAGTGACAAATCTCTCAAATCAAAGAAGGTGGCTTCATCAGGAAATAAGGTGGCCGAAACTCCATTGTCCGTGGCGACGTTTACCTTTCCAGTCACTACCGCCACATGAAAGCCAGCATCCTCCGGATATGCCCCAATATCAAAGGAAGTTCCTAGAACGGTGGTTTTCATTTGGCCACTCTGTATTATAAAAGGCTTCTCGGGGTTCTTGACCACCTCAAAAAATGCTTGGCCCTCCAGCTCCACGGTGCGCTCATCTCCGAAGCTGGAGGGAAAGCGGATTTCACTGTCCGAATTGACCGTTACTTGAGAGCCATCTGGGAGCCGAAATACTTTCTTCATTCCCTTCGGAACTTTCCTCACCACCCAATCGGCGACCGGGATAGCCTCACTTGGCTGCGTTTTTCCTAGCTCAAAATAGCTTAACAGAAAAAAACCCATCACCACCACGGCCGCAGCCATAGGTAGCCACCATTTCATCACCCGGTTTGGATACCTGAAATGGCTGCTATCGATTTCCTTATACTGCTCTTGCTTGACGTGATATAGGAGCAGGTTGTCTTTGATCCTGCTGAAGTCCTCCTGGGGCATTTGGTGCTGCTCCTTCCAAGAAAGTGACTTGGCCAAATCCTTGGCCCTTACCAGCATCCCCTTCTTTTCAGGATACTTTTCCACCCAATTATGCCAATAGCTATCCAATTCCGAATTGGAACCGGATACCCACTTCATGAAAAGCGGATGCCTCAAAAAGTCTGTTTCATTTTTTGGGTCAAAGCTCATTGACAGGGATGTTTAGGTTTATTGCGCTTGATCTAATATAAAGGAGACCGCCAACCATAAAGTGACCCCATCAGGGTTCATTTATTTTTTACAAAAAAATAAAAATCCGTTTTCTTCAGTAAACGTTCGCCGCCACTTACCGATCAAGTACAAACCACAAGAATAAAGTAACAACCACCTAAAAACACCAAATAATTGTAATCCTTTCTGAAATAAGAACAGAATTCTTCAATTCCCCCATTACAAAAAACGAAACAAATTTTGCCGTTAATTAAATATTAGTTAAATTATAAATACATTTTTTACCAACTCAAACAAACATGTATGGATTTAAGCAATTACCAGTGCGCGGGGCTTTTTGATGAAATGTTTCAGGAAGACGGCACCTGTAGGGGCCACTATCATCCTTTCGAAAAACTCCTTAAAAGAACACACCCCAAAAAACTCAAGCAGCTTCAGTTTTCGGCCAACAAAAGCCAACTGGCGATGGGCATGACCTTCAATGTTTACCACAATGAAGAAGGGCTGGAAAAGATCCTCCACCTTGACATAATTCCCCGGATCATTCCCAATCCCGAATGGCTAAAACTAGAGGCGGGTCTAAAACAACGGGTCAATGCCCTCAACCATTTTATCCAGGACATTTACAATGAGCAGGAGATTCTCAATGACGGAGTAGTGCCAAGGGACCTGATCGAAAACAGTAAGGACTTCCTAAAGCCCTGTATCGGACTCACTCCTCCCAAGGGCATTTGGTGCCACATTACGGGTACAGACCTCATCCGGGACAAAAACGGTGAGTACTTTGTCCTAGAGGACAATCTACGGTGTCCTTCGGGAGTTTCTTATATGTTGGAAAGTCGTGAAATCATCAAAAAAGCCTTTCCCAATGTACTGAATAAAGCCGGTGTCATGCCCGTATCAAACTATCCCGCCAGACTGCTTAATATGCTGCAGAATCTTAGCGAAAAGGAAAAGCCTGTCGTAGGCGTCCTCACGCCAGGAATCTATAATTCAGCCTACTTCGAACATTCCTATTTGGCCTTGCAGATGGGGGTGGAACTGGTGACGGGTGAAGACCTGATCGTAAAGGACCATAAAGTCTATATGCAGACCACCAAGGGTTTTGAGCCCATCGATGTCATTTATAGACGGATCGATGATACCTTCTTGGATCCGACAGCCTTTAATCCCGATTCCCTCTTGGGAGTCTCCGGCATATTTGATGCCTACAAAGCCGGCACCATAGCGCTGGCCAATGCGCCTGGAACAGGTGTGGCCGATGACAAAGCGGTATATGCCTATGTCCCCGACATCATCAAATATTACCTTAACGAGGACCCCATCCTGAATAATGTACCAACGTACCTCTGTCGTAAACCCGACGAAAGGCAATACGTGCTGGACCACATCGATGAACTGGTCGTCAAAGAAACCAACGCCGCAGGTGGATACGGTATGCTGATAGGCCCTAAAGCCAGCGCTGAGGAACACGAAAAATTCAGGCAACTCATAACGGCCAATCCGACCAATTATATCGCCCAGCCGACACTTTCCCTGTCCACCGTCCCTACCTTGGTGGAAGACAATGTGGAATGCCGCCATGTGGACCTGCGCCCTTATGTTCTGTACGGCGAGGATATCGATGTCATCCCAGGTGCCCTCTCAAGGGTAGCCCTCAAAAAGGGCTCCCTAGTGGTCAACAGCTCTCAAGGCGGTGGCAGTAAAGATACGTGGGTGCTCTATTAATAAAATCTAAATTAGTTATGTTAAGTCGCGTTGCAAATTCTATTTATTGGCTGGGAAGGTACCTGGAACGGGCAGAAAACTACGCCCGGTTTATTGACGTCAATTTTAACCTGATGCTGGACCTTCCCCCTGGCCTCAAAGCCCAATGGGAACCTTTGGTACTGGCCACCGGAGACCTTGAACTCTACCAGCAGACCTACCATGATTTTGACAAACGGTCTGTGATTCACTTTATGGCTTTGGACAAGTCCAATCCAAACTCCATTCTTTCGGCCATCACCTACGCCCGTGAAAACGCCCGGATCGTCCGGGAAAACCTCAGCAAAGAAACGTGGGAAAAGATCAACGAACTCTTTCACCTGCTAAACAAGAGTACGGAAAGAACCATCTGGGGCAAAAAAGACCCAAGAAGCTTTTTTGAAAAAATCCGGTACAGCATCCTTCTGCTTTATGGATTGGCTGACGGTACCGTGGCCAGGACCGAAGCATGGTACTTCCGGTCTCTCGGGATGTACTTGGAAAGGGCTGACAAAACCAGCAGGATCCTTGATGTCAAATACCACATGCTCCTGCCCTCCCCTGAAGAAGTGGGAAGCCCATTGGATTTCCTCCATTGGACGGCCTTACTGAAATCTGTCTCTGCTTTCAATACCTACCGACGGCTCTATGGAAAAATCGAATCTAACGGCCTTTTGGAGTTCCTTGTCTTTAACAGACAATTTCCCCGGTCGATTTACTTCTGCCTGAAAGAAGCCGAAGATTGCCTGCACATGATCTCCGACAGCAGGACCAATGATTTTAACAATAATGCTGAAAAGGAAATCGGTGCGCTGCGATCAAAACTCGCTTTCAGTGACATCAACGACATCATCAAAACAGGCCTGCATGAATCAATTGATGAAATTCAACAAAAAATAAATATTATTTCATCAGAAATTGAGTTAAATTTCTTCCAGATTAGGCACGAACCCTTTACCCAAAACCAATCACAGTAATGACCTTTTGTTTAGGAATAAAGACCAAACACGGCATTGTCGGTTTATCCGATACCAGAATTACATCCGGCAATGAAACCACAACCTCCAAAAAGGTCTTTGTGGTCAACAAGAAGAAACATTCCTTTTTTGTGATGACCTCTGGACTCAGGTCGGTACGGGACAAAGCCATCACATACTTTACGGAGGTCATCCAAAAACAAGATGACCAGTTTGATAAACTCTACAAAACTGTCAATGAACTGGGAAACCAGATCAAACAGGTAGCCAAGGAAGACAAGAAAAACCTCGAAGAAGCAGGACTGGACTTTAACCTACATGCCATCATTGGAGGCCAGCTCCAAGATGACGAGGAACCCAAACTCTATCTCCTGTACCCCCAAGGCAACTGGATAGAAATCCGTAAGGGAACCCCATTTGTGATCATCGGAAACTCAGGATTTGGCAATCCTGTCCTCAGGAGATCGATCACTTATGATGAAACCCTGGATTTTGCGATAAAAAGTGCCTTTTTGGCCTTCGATGCCACTAGGATATCGGCCAATGACGTGGACTTCCCTATTGACACGGTAACGCTGTCAAACAATGCCTTCAAGATCATTGAGCACCGCTTTGAGCAGCAGGAACTGATCCACATTTCTGAATTCTGGAACAGCCGCTTGAAAAACGCCGTGTCTGCCCTTCCGGCCGACACCTTGCAACTGGCATTCCAAACGAATGAATCTCCGATCAATGAACGCTGAAAAACGACTCCAAATTCTCCACAGGACTTGTTATACCTATGATGGAATGGTAAAACTGAGCCCCCAAAAGATACTGCTCTCACCTTCAAACCGGAGATATTTTCAAGTCCACACGGTGCATACCAGTTTTACCCCCGCTCCACAAGGGATCAACCAACGCCTGGACATGGAAGGAAACCTGTTCCAACAAGTGTGGTTTGACAGACTCGTGGATCGGTTTGAGATAGAAACCAATATGGAAATCACCGTTTTTCCAGTGAACCCATTTGAATTTATTATTGACAAAACCTTCGAAAGCAGGAATGAAAAAGGAGAATTAACCTTTCACTATCCAGAAGAAAAAAGGTATTTTCTCTTGCCTTATTTGGATCACGATTCCTCCGAATCGATCAGTGACTTATCCAGTCAATTTAAGGAAGGCAGCAAAAATGCCGTGGATTTTATGGTAAACATTACCGCCCATATCCACGAACTCTGCGACCATATTATCCGAGAGGATCCCGGTATCTGGGCACCCGAAAAGACCCTTCATGAAAAGAGGGGATCCTGCCGGGATCTGGCCTGGTTACTCATCACCATCCTGAGAAGGGAAGGTATCGCCAGTAGGTTTGTGAGTGGCTATGCCTATAATCCTGATTTAGAAGAAAACCACGAGCTCCATGCCTGGGTTGAAGCCTACTGCCCGGGAGCCGGATGGATTGGGCTGGATCCAAGCTTAGGCTTGATGACGGATGCTGGCTATATCCCATTGGCGGCCAGTTATCTTCCACACCTGACCTTACCGGTAGATGGGACCTATGTCGGCAACTATTCTTCGACCCTTGAAAGCAATGTGGAGATCAAAGAAATTTGACTGTGAAAGGTACAGTCTTGCCTAACGGCTAGACCATATCCGGCAGGAAAATACAGATAAATTACCGAAAATTGCATACTTATGTTCTACCTGAGCAATTCAGATAAGGGCTAGGGGGATTTGAAATCCCGAACAGCAAATCAGTGCTGATTTAGCTCGGCGAGACAGGTGACGCAGGTCACTAAGATTTGCAATCCGTAAAACATTCTTCTCGGCTGAGATCCGGCCATTAACCCACCAGTACGAAAAGCATGCGAAGGATATCCTTGTGCTTTTCCAACATGCCATGTAGGCTGTCCAAGGTTCTGTATAGTAATTTTCTGGCGGATTTGACCTGGGAAAACTCCATGATATGGGCAATTTCTTTATACGACAGCCCTTCAAAAAAGTACAAGGACAGAATTTCACGCTGCCTTACGGGGAGCCGATTACAAGCCTCCTCCAGGATTTTACGTTGGTCCACGGTAAATTGGGTACCAATGGAATGGTAATCTGGATCTACATGTAGCCGAAACCCATGTGTTTTCTCAAAATCTTCATCCAATACCACCCGTTTGCGCTGCTTGATCAAGCGCAACAACCGTCGTCTAAAACTACTGAAAAGGTAATACTTTATGGATTGGGCCATTCCTAATTTGTGCTTGCTCCTAATGACCTGGTAAAACACATCTTGGACGGCATCATTGATGATTTCAGTGTCTTTGGTAAACTGTCTCCCATAATTAAAAAGCTTATGGGCATATTGCTCAAAAATCTTTGCCAGTGCAGAATCACTTCCCTGTAGAAATGCCACCCACAGGATAGACTCAGAAGATCTATCCTCCATCGCTCCACCTATTGGATGTTCGTTAGAAGCTGCAGAAGCGTTCTTGATTGGTTTTATGGATTCAGAAAGGGGCATTTTGGGCATCATTGGTCATTTGCGGTAACAGGACATCTTTTCCCTTATTTGCTTTACCACATTCACCAAATATACATGTTCTTTAATTAACAACAAAAAACTAAACCATTTTAGCAATATGCAAAACCAACTTTTTAGAATATATACATTCCAAGCTTTGGTGCTTCCATTTATAAATGAACAGCAAATCATAAGATTAATTAACCTTTTCTTAATTGAAAAAATGAATAACGAGTGCTACTTAGCTCTACTTTTGAAGTAAATACTTTCCCAATGGCAAACAGCAGGTCACGTGATACCGAACTTTTACGATTAATGGCATCACATAATGATCAAAGGGCTTTTAACACCATCTTTGATTATTATTGGGATGAACTATATCATTTGGCTATTGCGAAGACCAAGTGTCCCGATTTGGCGCAGGACTTGGCCCAAGAGGTTTTCATCAATCTTTGGAAATATAGAAAGACCATCAAAATTAAGGCTACATTCAGTGCTTATCTGGCAACCATGCTCAAGTACGGCTTTTTTAAACAGTTGGCAAAACAGGGGAAAGAAAGCGCAAATGGAGATTTTTTGGCAGAACCTTACCATGAAGAAAATGGCTTTTCGATCATGGAGTTTAACGAACTTTATGACAAAATAAGCGAAATCACTACCTCCCTACCTCCACGGTGCAAGGCAATCTTTGAAATGAACAGCTTCCAGCAAATGTCTGTGGAGGAAATAGCCACTAGCTTTAAGATCTCCACTTCTACTGTCCGCAACCAACTGGCAAGAGCCCGTGAGGTATTTAGGGAACAATTGGCCGAAGATGTCTCCATGATTGCCCTACTGACCATCTTTTTTCACTAGTGTCAAGTCCGCTTAAATGTCGGATAAGGCGGTAGTGGGTTTTGGACGAGATCAAGGCACAAAAAACGCTCCTAACCGTAGATAAGAAAGTCTTTTTGCAACGTAGAGATAGGCCAAAAGACGTACCGGATTACTCGTAGGTTTAGGGTTGACTTGACACCATACTTTGTTACCCAAACATTATGCACACTTAGATATCATTAATGATTTCATAACCATTTTCCTGTAGATGCCAAGGCCTTCTTTTGACTCATGTAAGTGAAAAGCAAAAATTATGACCGTTCACCAATACTGGAAAAAACTCATTGATAAACTCTTCAACAAAACCATTGATGCGGATGAACTGCAACAACTGAACCAATGGTATGATGAGAAGGAGCTTAATGCACCTTCCCTGACGGAAACAGAGCAAATAGAGCGAAAACAAAAGGCCTGGAAAAACATCCAGAAAAACACCTATATCAAGAAGCATGTCCCTTCACAGAAGAAGCGCTGGATCACCTGGTCTGGAGGCATAAAAATAGCCGCTAGCTTGTTTGTGGCTACGATCATCGGTTTACAGTATTGGATGCCGGATGAAGAGGTCATTCCCCCAGCCAAAACGATCACGATCAGTAATAAACTGGGACAAGTCAGTAGCTTCACCCTTCCTGACAGTTCTAAGGTTTGGCTAAGTACTGGCTCTAGCTTTTCTTATCCAGAGCGGTTTGATAGCATAAGGAATGTGGAACTGATCGGAGAAGCTTATTTCGAAGTCAAAAGAAATCCCGCCAAACCATTCGCTGTGCAGTCTGCGGGGCTCAAAACCACAGTACTGGGAACCTCTTTTAATATCAGCGCCTACCCAGACGAAAGCCCAAGTATTTCGGTACTCACCGGAAAAGTACAAGTAGTTGAAGACTTTCCGAATGGCCGAAAAATCAATTTGATCAAAAACCAGCAAACCCACTGGGAAAAGGAAAACGGCTTCACTCCGGCCTTACCTTTTAGCCCTGAAGCTGTTTTGAAATGGCAAAAAGGCATTTTGATTTTCGAAAATGCCTCCTTGGAAGAAGTAATCAATGAATTTTCCAAATGGTTCAATACTGACATTAAACTTACAGGTGCCAAGGACAGCACCTGTAAGTTTACAGGTGAATTTAAAAATACTTCCTTAAAAAACGCCCTGGAAATCATCCAGTATGCCTTAAAAATAAACTATACCCTCCATGAAAATGAAGTAATCATCACCGCACATAATTGCATACGGCAATAAAAAACCCGGTGGAATTGGCCCTTCCACCGGATCTAAAAGATCAATTTAGTTATCCCCCGTTGCTTCCATCTTCGACCATGTAGCAGCAAGGGTACAAACCTTTTATTCATCAAAATTATGAAAAAAAAACTACTTCGCATTGTTTTGAAGTCAACAGCGAACTTATTAATCATCGGTACGCTCATGTACTGCCTTAGCAATTTTGCTTTGGCCCATGAGACCAAGGCCCAGCACATGGGCGAAACGCAAATTGAGCTTTCCACCACCAAGATGGAGCTTAGGCAATTCTTCTCACAGGTAGAAGCCCAAAGCACCTTCAGGTTCCACTACAATGCCGTCTTGTCAGAGGTGAAAACCGTCGTATCACTAAATGGCTCGGCAGATCTTGAAACACTTCTTTATGAAGTTGCCAAACAAACTGACCTTAGTTTTAAGCAAGTCAATGAAGACATTGCAGTAAGAAAATTGAAGAAAACCAACCAAAACAAGGCAGTGGTCATCGACATCAACATATCTGGGACTGTCATCGATGCGGATACTGGAGAGCCCATTGTCGGTGCATCGGTATTTATAGAAGGTTCTGGCATTGGAATAGCCACTGACCTGGATGGTAACTGGACCTTGGATATACCGGAAGAGCTCATGGGAAAGACCATCACTGCCAGCTACTTGGGCTATCAGTCGGCCACTGCCACCATCGGCCAAAGACCGATCAATTTCAGCCTAAAGTCCAATGAGCTTGACGAAGTCGTGGTGGTAGGCTATGGCACCCAGAAAAAAATCAACCTTACAGGAGCAGTAGATAATGTAACAGGAGAGGTATTCGAAAACCGTCCTGTTCCCAATATTGCCCAAGGGCTACAGGGAGCAATCCCCAACTTGAACATCAATATCCAAGACGGAAAGCCTACCCAATCACCGTCCTTTAACATCCGTGGGACGACCTCCATCGGCCAGGGCGGCAACGCACTGGTATTGATCGATGGTGTAGAAGGCGACCCTTCCATGATCAATCCCTCGGATATAGAGAGTATTTCGGTGCTTAAGGATGCTTCGGCCTCCTCTATCTATGGAGCCAGAGGTGCTTTTGGTGTGATCTTGATCACCACCAAATCTCCCTCCAAGGACAAAATGTCTCTTTCTTACACCACCAACTGGTCCATCAAGTCCCCTACGGTGGTTCCTGACCTGGTGACCGACGGCTACACTTGGGCCAGCATGTTTAACGAAGCGTGGACAGCATGGAACGATTACTCCCAGACTCCCCAAAACGCCAATAAAACGCTCCCTTTTTCCCAAGATTATTTGGCAGAACTGAAGCGAAGATCGGAAGATCCAAGCTTACCGGATATCGAAGTCGGACCAAATGGTGAATACATTTACTACGGCAGCACGGACTATTATGGAGAATTGTACAAAAAGAGCCTCTTGGCCATGGAACACAACCTTTCCCTTTCTGGTAGCAACGGTAAAACGGGCTATTACATCACAGGAAGGTACTTTGACCAAGAGGGACTTTTCCGGTACAATTCCGATGATTTCAAAATGTACAATTTCAGGGCTAAAGGCTCTTTGGAAATGACAGA
Source organism: Echinicola rosea (assembly GCF_005281475.1). Classification (NCBI taxonomy): domain Bacteria; kingdom Pseudomonadati; phylum Bacteroidota; class Cytophagia; order Cytophagales; family Cyclobacteriaceae; genus Echinicola; species Echinicola rosea. The sequence goes on from NZ_CP040106.1 coordinate 4,986,817, forward strand.
TTGGCTAACCGTAGAAAACAATACGGAATATTCCTTCAGACAATACCACAATCCTCTCAATGTCGGCGAGGGTGGTAGCATCTGGCGGAATATCGCGGACGAAGGCCATCCCGTGGCCCCAATGTTAAACCCTGACGGCACACTTTCCTATTCGGCCGCCTATACCATTGGGGATTATTATTACGGGAAAAATGGCATTGATACCGAACGAAGCATCATCAAAAATATCACCAGCTTCAATTCCCAGTTCTTTGACAACACCTTCCGTGTTCGGGGAAACTTCACCTTCCAAGATATCCAAAACAATGAACAACGGATTCGTGTACCAGTACCTTACAGCAGAAGTGAAGGGGTCATCGAATATGTCGGAACCAATACCAACGATATCAGAAACCAACGAGCCGAAACGCGCTATATGGCCACCAATCTTTATGCTGAATACGAACCAAAACTGCAAGGACTGCATAGTGTCAAAGGCTTGGTAGGCTACAACTTCGAAACCTCGACTTACAGCAGCCTCACGGCACAAAGAAACGGCCTGATCTTCGAAGACGCACAGGATATCAACCTAGCTCTTGGGCAATCCATTACTACCAATGGTGGCTGGGACAGATGGGACATCCAAGGAGGGTTCTTCAGGGTAAATTATAATTATGCAGGCAAATACCTTCTGGAGGTAAATGGCCGCTATGACGGATCTTCCAAATTTCCCGAAGATCAGCGTTATGCCTTCTTCCCTTCCTTTTCAGCAGGCTGGAGGGTGTCCGATGAATCATTCTTCAACATATCCGAGACCGCCATTTCAGACTTGAAGATCCGTGGTTCCTATGGCTCACTTGGGAATGGCAACATCAATTCATATGCCTTCCAGGAACTGTTTTCTATTACCCAATCCGACAGGGTATTGAACGGCGTGAAGCCTCAATATACCAATCAGCCAGGAGTACTTCCAGATGGCTTGACCTGGGAAACCTCCACTACAGCAAACATTGGTATTGACTTAGGTATGCTGAGTAATCGACTGACTTTTACGGGTGATGCTTACATCCGAAATACTACGGACATGTTTACGGTGGGCAAATCCCTCCCAGCAGTATTCGGTACGGCGGTACCAAAAGGAAATTACGCCGATCTCCGAACAAAAGGCTGGGAATTTGTCCTCGCCTGGCGAGACCAAGTAAGTGTGGCTTCCAAGCCGCTAAACTATAGCGTAAAATTCTTTATGGCGGATTACAATTCTACCATTACCAAATATAATAATGAAAACAAACAGCTCACGGACTATTATGAAGGCATGAAAGTGGGCGAAATCTGGGGCTATGTGACAGAAGGACTTTTTGAATCCATGGAAGACATCAGTTCCCATGCGGATCAAAGCTATATCCAGTCATCCACCAGCAGAACCACTCTACCGGGAGATATAAAATTCCAAGACCTGAACAATGATGGGGTAATCAATAAAGGCCTAAACACCGTGGACAATCCAGGAGATCAAAAAATCATCGGTAATTCCACTCCGCGATATACGTATGGCTTTAACATCGACCTTAGCTATCAAAACTTTTTCCTCAACACCTTCTTCCAAGGTGTTGGTAAAAGAGACTGGTGGCCCGGTGGAGAGGCCGGATTGTTTTGGGGACAGTATAACCGTCCTTATAATGACGTGCCCAAATCCATGCTCGGAAACATCTGGTCAGAAGATAATCCTGATGCTTATTTCCCCAGATACCGCGGCTATACTTCCATTGGCAGTAACCGCTCATTATCATCGGTGCAAACCCGGTATTTGCAGAGCATCGCTTACTTAAGGATGAAAAACATCCAAATCGGATATAACCTCCCTAAGCATATCGCCTCTAAGTATAAAATGGGCGCCGCCAGGCTATATCTCTCAGGAGAGAATTTACTTACTTGGTCACCACTTTATAAGGTGACCAAAAACCTAGACGTGGAAAATACCGGACCGTCTGATCTTGTGCTTACTTCTGGTACTTCGGGTAATGGAAACAACTACCCGATCCTAAAGAGCGTAACCCTGGGACTATCTATTACCTTCTAAAAAACGACCTAAACCAATGAAAAATATACAAAAACTATTCGGATCCATTGCCCTCGTGGGATTCTTGGCTACCGGCTGTGCGGAACTGGATCAATATCCAGAGGCCACCACCTCCAAAAGCGCTGTTTTCAACAGTGAAAATGGGCTAAACCTCTATGCCAATTCCTTCTATAACGGCCTTCCTACGGCCAGGGATATTCACTCGGGCGATGAGATGGCCGATTATGCTGCCAGGACCCAAGTGCCTGATTTTATCAGACCAGGAAATTATAACCCCTCCCAAAGTAGTGGTTGGAACTGGGAAGCCCTTCGAAACATCAATTATTTTCTGGAAAATAATACCAGTGAAGAGGTAAGCCAAGAAACCAAAAATCACTTCAATGCCATTGCGAGGTTCTTTAGGGCCTTCTTCTACTACGAAAAAGTAAAGCGTTTTGGTGATGTTCCCTGGATCAGTTCCCCCATGAACGTGGACGATCCCGCCCTTTATAATGGACGTGATCCACGAACCTTAGTGATGGACTCTGTTTTGGCTGATTTGGACTACGCCATTGCGAATATTCGTGAAGGAGAAGATGAAAGTCGAAGTCTGATTACCAAAAATGTAGTGCTGGGCATTAAGTCTCGAATTTGCCTCTTTGAAGGTACTTTCAGAAAGTACCATGAAGATTACGAACTGACTGGCTCTGTTATAAAATGGCTTAGCGAAGCAGCTTCTGCTGCCAAGCAAGTAATGGATAATGGCGATTTTTCGCTTTACAAAGGTGATGGAGAAGATTTCTCCTATCGATCACTGTTTATCAGCGAAAAACCCGTGACGCAAGAAATCATGCTGGCCGTCGTAATCGACCCTTCCCTAAGTGTATTTCATGACGCCAACTGGTGGTGGACCAGTTCCACTTATGGCGCCAGGGTGAGCTTGACGAGAGATTTTATCCGTACCTATCTAAATGAAAATGGTACGCCATTTACGGAGCTTTCAGGACATGAAACCATGACCTTTATGGAAGAAACCCAAAACAGGGACAAAAGGCTACAACAAACCATTCGAATGGGCGATTACACCCGGACCAATGCCGGCACCGTCGTACCTGCCCCTCCAATATTTTCATACACCTACACGGGGTACCAACCGATCAAATGGACGTTGGACGATATGTATTTTGATGGTGGCAGCAGAAACACCAACAGTGTAAGTATTCTCCGGTATGCTGAAGTGTTGCTAAACTACGCAGAAGCAAGAGCGGAACTGGGCGAATTTACCGAAGCAGACTGGCTGCTTACCATCAGAGCACTTCGCGAAAGGGCTGGAATCACTGGAAATCTCGGCATGCCTACCATGATCGACCCATATCTGCAAGAAACCTATTTTCCTGATATCACGGATCCGGTGCTTTTGGAAATCAGACGGGAACGTGGCATCGAATTGGTCTTCGAAGGATTCCGCTTCTACGACATCGTCAGATGGGATAAGGGGGAATTGATGGAAATGCCTTGGAATGGCTTTTATGTACCAGCACTCGACACTCCCCTGGACCTCAATGAAGATGGGATTTTTGACGTAGCTTTCTACACCCAACTACCAGCCAACCAAGTGGACGGGGTAACCTATATCAACGTCAGCGAAAACATCGATTCGGGTATCAATCCCCAACAACTGGACGAAGGCAATAAGGGAGAGATCCACTGGCTAGACCACCAGCCTCGGGAATGGGAAGAAAAAAACTACCTCTATCCTATTCCTGAAAATGACCTCCTGATGAACCCTGCACTGGGACAAAATCCAGGCTGGTAATTCCAAAAATAACCAGTAAATTGGTCGCAGATAGACCTGGGGATGCGCCAGCCATGTTCCCCAAGGTCTTCTGCGCTCAATTAACCATTCACACTTCTTTTAACATTATCTTTAAAAAACTTAAAGCCTATTAAAGTGACCAAAAACCGATTCAAAACTTATCTGATAGCAGTCTTTGCACTGCTGGGAGCATTTATTTTATCACTTAGGGCCCAGGCACAAAGTGAAGAGCTCACCGTCGCTACATTTAACATCCGCTATGACAATCCTGGTGATGCTCCCAACAACTGGGACAACCGCAAGGAAGTAGTAGTAAACCTGATCCAATTCCATGGCTTCGAAATCTTTGGAATCCAAGAAGGGCTAAAACACCAAGTGGCATACCTCGACGAGCAACTGTCCAGCTTTGGTTATGTTGGCGTGGGTAGGGATGACGGGAAGGAAAAGGGAGAATACTCCGCCATCTTCTATAACAAGGAGAAATTTGCGGTGCTGGAAAGCAATACCTTTTGGCTTTCGACAGACACCACCAAGCCCAACAAAGGTTGGGATGCAGCCCTTCCAAGAATCTGCACCTGGGCAAAAATGGAAGATAAGGCCAGTGGTCAGCAGTTTTATTTCTTCAATACGCACTTTGACCATGTAGGTACAGAAGCGCGCCAAGAAAGTGGCAAGCTGATCCTCAGCAAGATCAAGGAAGCTGATCAAGCAGGCATCCCTGTCATGCTTACGGGGGATTTTAACGTGGACCAAGAAAACCCCGCTTACCTGCTTTTGGAAAATTCCGAAGAACTTAAGGACTGCTATGAAGCCGCAGACCTCCGCTACGCCAACAATGGCACCTTTAACAGCTTCGACAATAGCAAAAGCACGGACAGGCGCATCGACCACGTTTTTGTCAGCGAGTTCCTGAAAGTCAAAAAGTACGGCATTCTTACCGATACCTATCACAACCTTTATCCCTCCGACCATTTCCCAGTGATGGCAGTGATCGAATGGAATTATTAAAATGTATTTAGTAATTAGTACTTAGTATCAAGAAATAGTACAATAGGTCCGAGTCTGGAGACTCGGACCTAAACTTGTAAAATTTAATATCACCCCAGTCTGAGACTGGAAATAGTAATCGTCCAAGTATCCACTACGTTATAAAATTGGACGAGGGTTCATTCCACCTTTGCATATTCAAGAGTACCTTGTTTTTTATTGGAAATGACCCGCTTTTTATCATCCATATATTCGATCACAAAATTCACCTTCATCATCATCACTTTCACAGTGAGCTTTTGATCCTCGTCCGAAAGTTTCCAACTACCTTTTGTTTTTTTATTTCCTACGATGCTCACAAAATCGTTCTCTTCTTCAAAAATCTGATATACTTCATCGGTCTTAAACTTCGAATGGATGTTCTGCTCTTTTCCCTTTTTGGTCCATTTCACAAGCTTTCATTTGCCGATTAGCTGATCAGCACTTTGGGCTTGGACTTGAAAACTGCATACAAAAAAAAGCAGCATAATGGTGGTGAGTACTTTAGTCATGGTTCTGGTGTTATGGTTGATAAACAATACTATATAATCTAAAAATAAACCTATATATTTAAAAACCACCAAAATAGCCTCATTTCTTAAGTAAAAAATACGGATTTCACTTCTCAAACAAGCGGTCAAAATAATCATCCAATCTGGTGCAAGTCTGGAGACTTGCACCTAAACTGAAAAAAGTCTCCAGACTTTTACCCAGTCTAAAGACTGGCCAAAGTATGCGTCCAAGTCACCACTTCGTTAGAAACTCGGTCAATTTCATTTTATATGATATCCAAATCTAAGGGAAATAAACCCAATGGTATCTCCTGAATTTTCGGTATATCCAGCACTTTTATAAAACAAGTATTGGTAACCAATTCCGATTCCCGCCTCAAAATTAAACTGGCTTCCTACATTACGGCGAATGCCCCACATCGGTACCAATCCTATATCAGGAATCACATTCACCCCTGATCCAGCACCTACGGTAAACCAATCTGGATGATGAAATGCCTTTAGGGTTACAAAATTTGCACTGTTCATTGCTGTTCGCTTGAGCCGTCTCGCTCTTTTTCGGATATTATAATACCATCGAGGTTCCAGAGAGAGTTCAGGAAACAAAATGATACCCGATGTATTATACAAGTCATCTTGCCATATTCCTCCGTTTAGACCTACCTCCGTCCTTAGCGCGATGGTATTGGATAGCCTGGTTTCATTATACCCCCAAAAGCCCACCAAACCTGCCTGAACCCCATAAATTGATCGTTCGACACTTGCTGTCTGGGCTTGGAGTAATGCCGTAAACGGCAACAATAGTAGTAGAACAAGTAGTAGTCGCTTTGTTTTCATCTTTTTTAAAATTGATATGACCTCCAACATAAGGTCTTTCTACTAAAAAGAGGTAAACCCCTCCTACTCATCCCTACGCAACATGACAAAAATCACCCTTTCAATACTAGCTGGTTCAAGTCTTCAGACTTGAACCTAAACTGAAAAAAGTCTCCAGACTTTTTTCCCCAGTCTAAAGACTGGCCAAAGTATGCCTCCAAGTCACCACTTCGTTAAAGACTTGGACGATGGCAATAAAGAAAAAATCCACCAGTCGCTTTCTTCTATTAAAAGTGACTGGTGGATTTCCTTCTCCATCATCAATACTGACTACGCCATATTCAGACTATCTTTCCCAGAAGAATGGTGGCTCGATGCCCAAACTCCTCAGATAAACATATCCCTGACCACGGTGATGGATTTCATTGTCCACAAAATACAGCAAGGTGGCGTAATTGCTGTTTTCATATTGGCCAAAGGCTACCTCTACCTTCTGGAAGCGCTCAGAGGTGATGCTAGGCCATGTTTCGTCGATTACCTGCGTCACCTTGTCCCAAAGCTCCAAAAGGCCTTCTTTGGTCGTAGGCATGGACTTGGTATGGTCAAATTCCTCGACTTTTTCCCATTCCCCGGAGGCCAGTCCTTTCACCCCAGGCACAGCGATATCGATCATCTCCATGACCAACTGGGCAAATGGCCGCATCCCCCCAATAGAATAATCAAACAATTTGTCCTCAGGAAATAATTCAATAGTCCTTCTGGTCAAATTCCTGTGTCCTTGCCAATGTGCCAACATGGCTTCTGTGGAAATAAACAATTCTTGACTGGCTGCAACTGATTCGGTTTTCATAACGGTGTTTCTTTAAAAGGTTTAAAATTATATAGTATTACAAATAAAAAACCGAACAGTGACAGCCCTATGTCAGTAGGGTTTGGTAAAATTGAAATTTTTTTAAATTGGAAAATGATAATGCCGTAAAGGATTACAAATCGCATCTGTTTAGGATTTATGATCACTCCTGAGGAATATTTTTGACAAAGGAATATCGCTGCTCCTCTGGTTCACTTTTAAAAGTAAACCAGAGGCAGGAACCAATCAGCCCATCGCATGATTCTTCTACGAAACATCACTATTTATATTCTCCAAAAACTGCCGAAGTCATGGTCAAAGAACCTCCGACCACCTTGTCATTAAAGAATGTTGTCGGTTCAGCTTCACTTTTCAGCCCCAGTGTGTAAAGCAAAGGGAGGTAATGATCGGGAGTGGGAATGGCCAACCGCGCCGCCTTTCCAAACTTATGATAATCCATCAATGCCCGGTGATTGCCATTAATGATCAATTGCTTAAACTGTTCGTTCATCTCTATTGCCCAATCATAACCATACTCCGGCTCGCTTAGTTTGTCCCAGGCGACCATCCGGAGATTATGGACCATATTGCCGCTGCCAATGATCAATACGCCTTTTTGGCGAAGGTCATGAAGTTCCTTGGCCAATTCGTAGTGGTATTGGGGGGACTGTCCATAATCAATGCTCAATTGCAGCACGGGGATAGCCGCATCCGGATACATGTGCCGAACGACCGTCCAAGCACCATGATCCAAGCCCCATTCATGGTCTAATGCCACATTTACTGTAGAAACGCCTTCTTCAATTGCCTTTGCGAGATCCGGGTGTCCAGGAGCCGGATATTGTACCTCAAAGAGTTCTCTTGGAAACCCTCCAAAATCATGAATGGTCCTTGGAAAATCCATGGCCGTAATTCTCGTACCACGGCTCAACCAATGGGCAGAAATCACCAAAACGGCTGTTGGATGGGGAATTTCTTGTCCCAGCTTTTTCCAATAACCTGAAAATACGTTGTCTTCAATTCCATTCATGGGCGAGCCATGCCCCACAAACAGCACTGGCATCTGTACGCCCCCTTCTTTCAAACTACTTGTAAATCGTTTAAAATCTCCTAGGTTGTTCATCGATATTGTTGTTTTAGGCCCTTATTTCAGAGGGAAATCCATTAACCAATAGTATAACAGCATCCAATACTATAAAATTCATGTATATACATGTAACATCAACTTAATTGATTAAATTGGAGCTATTGGAAGCCTTTTATATGTTCATATTTAATCACCAAATCACAGTATCTGTTATCAATGAAGCTAAAATCGCATTACCAATCACTTTTTGACTCTTCTCGTCAACAATTAATCAATGGCAACTATGAAATTGATGAAAAAATAGATCATCCTTTTGATGACAGACGCGGCATCAGTTTACTGGCCCGACCAGACCATCACTGCAAAACCAAGATTGCTGCCTTCCTGGACGAACTTCGGCCACTTGATCCTTCCCAATATTACTATCCTCAATCCGATCTACATATCACGATCATGTCCATCATTTCCTGCTACTCGGGATTTCAACTTGGGCAGATAAGCCCTGAAGAATATAAACAAATAATCCTGCATAGTCTCCGTGGTATTCCCCCAATCATGATCCAAATTGAAGGAGTCACGCTCAGTCCTGCAGGCATATTGCTACAGGGATATCCAGATGGAGAAGCCCTTCAGCACTTGCGGGACCGATTACGCCAAAACTTCAAGGACTCCTTCCTTCAGCAGAGCCTTGACAAGCGCTACACCATCCAAACAGCCCACAGTACCATCATGCGCTATCGGCATCCTTTAAAAAACCTGGACAAGTTCCTCCAAGTAATTAACCACAATAGACATACTGATTTTGGTACATTTACCATAAGCGAACTGGAGTTGGTGTTTAATGACTGGTACCAACGCCAAGAAAACGTACAGATACTACACCGACTCCCACTCCTCGCAGCACACTGATCAACAACAACTTAACACAAAATACCCCAATTACGGTATTTTATCCAAGGTCAAAATATGGTAACTTGCCATCATCAATAAGTGAATAAAAAGAAACTACTACTCCTATTTTAGATTCGTTTTCATCAAACTCACTTAGCCATGCCCAATTTGCGAGCATTCAGTTTGGTTACGTTTAACCTCTATAATCTCAACCTCCCTGGGCATTCCATGTATCGGGACTATGATGGCTGGAGTGACGATCAGTATGAAAACAAGATTATCTGGACGTCCTACATGCTTCACCTGCTACAGCCGGACATTTTTGGCTTTCAGGAGCTATGGCATGAAGATGCTCTCAAAGATGCCTTTACCCGGGCAGGTCTTATGGATTCATATGATATTCTTTGTCCTTCGCACCATGATGGAAACAAGATTATCTGTGCAGGGGCTGTCAAAAAGGGCCTACTGGATGGAACCCCGGAATGGCTGGAAACCTTTCCGGAAAAATTCATCCTGGAAAGTGCCGGTGACGATCCCCAGACACCAGATATTGCTATCCAAATAGCGAGCTTCTCCAGGCCCGTGCTCCATTTTAAGGTAAAACTTCGTGAAGACCGCGATGCGGTATCGGTATTTGTAGCACATTTTAAATCCAAGGCTCCTACAGCCATTTACCGGGAAGGCTGGTACAGGGATGATTACGACTACTATAAAAAGCATTCCGAGACCCTCGGCTATACTCTATCCACTATCAGGAGATCTGCAGAAGCTGCTGCTCTACGCATGATCATCTTGGACAAGTTAAAACATACAGATTTGCCGGTAATTGTCATGGGTGACCTGAACAATTCCCAACTCAGCGATACCTTGAACATCATGACCGGTCAGCCACGCTACCTGCAAGGACGCTCTTCCGGAGGTGGTGATGCGGACCTTTATACGGTGGCGACATTACAGGAATACCGTAGTCTCAGGGATGTTTATTACACCCATATTTATCAAAATATCCGGGAATCCCTTGACCATATTTTGGTGTCACAGGAATTTTATGACAATTCCCGGAAAAGAATCTGGGCATTTGATGGCATGGAAATCTATAACGATCATTTGGCAGATGAGGATCATAAAGCTTCAGGCACCACCGATCACGGGATCGTAAAAGCCACTTTTAAGTTCGCTCCTGCTTAAAAATGAGGAAAAACTCTTCCTACGAGCATTCTCCTTGCTATAAAAACCCCTCAAGTCTCTCATCTTATATACTAAAAAAGCCCTCCCAGAAATATATCCAGGAAGGCTTTTCATCAGTTAATTTTCACATAATTACTCTTCGCCATGCGGCTTGCCGATAGTGGCCAAGATACCACCATCCACATAAACGATTTGTCCATTGACGAAGTTACTGGCCTGACTGGCCAAGAAGACCATCGTGCCCTGAAGGTCCTCTGGATCTCCCCATCTGCCGGCCGGTGTCCTGTTGATGATAAAATCATTGAACGGATGACCGTCCACACGGATCGGTGCAGTTTGCTCAGTGGCAAAATACCCTGGGCCGATGCCATTTACTTGGATATTGTATTTGGCCCATTCGGTGGCGAGGTTTCTGGTCAGCATTTTCAGCCCACCTTTGGCGGCAGCGTATCCAGATACTGTATTACGACCGAGCTCACTCATCATAGAGCAGATATTGATGATCTTGCCTCCACCTTTTTCTTTCATGCCTTTCGCTACACGCTTGGACATCAGGAAAGGAGAAACCAAGTCCATATTCACCACTTTGGCAAAGTCTGCCACTTCCATTTCTAGCGCAGGAGTACGCTGGATCATACCGGCATTGTTTACCAAAATATCGATGGTTCCGAATTTACTTTCTATTTCAGAAAGCTTCTCGTCCACTTCCTTTTCATTGGTTACATCGAACAGGTAACCATATGCTTCGATGCCGTCGGCTTTGTATTCTTCCAAAGCCTTGTCCATCTTGGCTGGGGTATGTCCATTTACGATCAGGGTAGCACCACTCTTGGCAAGAGCCTTGGCCATGGCCATCCCAAGGCCATGGGTGGCTCCTGTTACAAGGGCGACTTTTCCTGAAAGGTCAAATAATTCTTTCATGTTTGGTTTTTGGTTAATTAGTTATTCGGTTTGGGTGCTGTATGTTTGTATGTCCACAGTTTGATACATATTGTCCCACCTCTGTCTATGACAACGAAATGGGGAGCCAGGAGAATCCTGCTCCACATGGATTGTGGCGTCATTGGAACAAACTTGTCAAGCCTCAACAAAAGAGCTATTGCACACAGCCCTTCTTTACTTCATATCGGTAACAGCTACTTTGTCCATGTCGCCATAATCCAAGTTTTCTCCAGCCATTCCCCAGATAAAGGTATAATTGGATGTACCTGAACCTGCATGGATGGACCATGCTGGAGACAATACCGCTTCATGGTTTTTCATCCAGATGTGGCGTGTCTCGTGAGGCTGTCCCATATAGTGACAAACCGCCGCTGATTCGTCCAGATCAAAATAGAAATAGGCTTCCATTCGTCTGTCGTGCGTGTGGGCCGGCATGGTGTTCCAAACACTTCCTGGCTTGAGCTGGGTCATCCCCATCTGCAGCTGGCAGGATTTCACGACACTATTCACGATCAGCTTGTTGATCACTCTGTGATTGGACTCTTCCATAGAACCAAGCTCCACTTTTTCAGCATCTTCCAATCCTACTTTTTTGGTCGGGTAAGAGGTGTGCGCTGGTGCTGAATTAAAGTACAAAAATGCTTGTCCTTCTGTGGATGGATTAAAAATCACTTCTTTCACACCACGTCCTACATAAAGGGCTTCACGGGTGTTCACTTTATGATCGGTACCATCTACGGTAATCAGGGTCGGTGCCCCCACGTTGATCACACCTAGTTCGCGACGTTCCAAAAAATAGTCAGCTTTTAGCTGATCTACAGTTTCCAGTTCCAAAGATTTGTTTACTGGAGCAATCCCGCCAACAATATAGCGGTCAAACATAGAATAAACGCCTGTGATCTTATCGTCCTGAAAGATGTTTTCGATCAAAAAATGATCCCTTAACTTTTGGGTGTCATAGCCTTTGACATCATCAGGATGTGCTCCGTATCTGGTTACGATGTTCGTATGCATGTTAATTGTCTATTTATATAATTAGAAAATAATTTTTTCATTTTAAAACGATCTGTGCAATCGATTACCCAATTGCCCATTCCTCCTCTTTTCATTTTCCTATACCAACTTTCAGTATAACCCTAAAAAGGATAGAGAAACCAGCAATATTGCAATTTATACGCCGTATAGTGCCCTTCTAGCATCTCTGGAAAACAAAACTAACATATTTCACGAGAAATGAAACCCACACAGTATGGTGAGCAGGTGCCCTTTTCCCGAAATTAATGCCGTTTGATTTGACAATCTTGGTAGCACTACCATGAATATGCTTTAAAATCAACCGCTACGTTTTAGAAGAGATTGCTTCACTCCATTACGCTCCGTTCGCAAGAACGTTATCGACACGTTACTGGATGTACTTCCCTGATTAGTGTTGACCGGATTAATATTAGTTTTCATTATCAATTATTGCAATCACTAGTCATTTACTAAAATCCTATTGTGTTTCTCTTGGCTCCAAATAACCCCACCTAACCTCCCCGCCGTGGCGGGGAGGAATGTCTCACCCTTGGCTCTTTGTTCTTGGCTCTTTCCTCTCTTTTATATACTATCCATCACTTTATACTGACTTCCAGTGGTTTTTCCAGTCCTTTGGCAAATTGCTCCAAATAAGCATCCCATTCTGCGGCATTGGCAAATTGCCCGCTCTTCTTCCAGCCGAATCCAGCGTAATACGTAACCTTTCCTCCTGTAGGCTTTGCCATGACCAGTAACTGACTGCCGTCCCGGTAGTCCACACGATGATCCTTTGACTCGAGCACTCTGGCAGGATCGATGACAATGCCTAGGCCAAGCTCACTCTTGTCCATGGGCTCCCAGTAACGGTATATTCCTGCCTCATCGTTAATCGCCACTTCTCCTTCCTTATTGTGCAGCGTAATGCCGATGGTAACATTGGGAACGGCCGTCTCACTTTCCACAGTAGATTCAAAATGGCTCAAGTTACTGCCCAAATCCAAACTAATCCGTTTGGTCTCGGACACCATCTTACCGTTCGCCTCCCAAGGCGCATAGGTCAGTTCAAACATCGTCCTGATCGGCCCAACAGCGATGCGCTCGTAGCTCACAAAATTCCGGGAAGTATAAAGAGAATCATTTTCCCAAATACCAATTCCGCCTATTCCGCGACTGGAACCTACATGATATGGGTCATAGCCTTCTCCGGTATCAACATGGTAAGCACCTTTTTTCTCATCATTTTCCTTATACCATTTATCGATGATGGGATAGTCCACCCTTTTTAGCCAGCAGTCCATACCGCTGGAAAGGGTACCGTCAGGGAGATTTTGCTCTATCCTTCGCTGGGCATCGGGACCATACGTACGGAAAGCCACACGGTCATTTTCCCATGTATAATCATCCGTACGCTCTGGGACAAAGCGGGAAAAGGTCTGCTGTTCGGAAGTAGGCTGCTGCTCTCCCTCCTTTAATGGCCGAACAGTATAGCTTGCGCTTTCACCAGCACCCAAATCAACTTGAAACAACCATTGGTCCATGGTCTTGTCTCCGTCCAGATCCACCCACTGGTTCAGCAGGAGTCCGCCTTGGGCATCCGTAACCACGAGTTTTTTCGTCCCATATTCCTCTATTAACGGTTGTAAATCTGCAGCATTTATTTCCACAGTACTTGAAGTTTTGGCCACTTCAGCTGGGTTTTTCACTTCGATAGTTAACGAATCGGATGGGGTTTGGCAGCTGGCCAGCATCAAGGTCATTCCGCCGAATGCCACCGCTCCTTTTTTGACCAAATTACACTTGGACATAAGGTTAATGGTATTTTTCATGAAGATGAATAAGTCTTTATAATCCCAAAAAAACAGTTTATTCTACTAATGTAACGATGCCACGGTGGCATCTGCAAGCGAAGGCTAAAATATATGCTCCATTAGCAAAAATTAATGATTTCTCCCCTATTTCTCCCAATAAAATTGGCGGCACACGGTAGTGGCGCCGCCAATGGAGCTGAATAGGGTATCTGCCTCCTACTTTTTGACTTGGTATTCCCAGCTGGCTCCGCTGATGTCTGTTATTTTTAAGGTATAGGTACCGTCTGCTAGATTTTTTAATTCAGGAGCCATCAAATTTATAGTTGCCTTGGCTCCCAGTGGCACCACTAAGCTATGCTTACCCGGTTTTACTTTTGCGACATAATGATTCGCTATAGATGCTGGATCCATAGCAGCCAAGGCTTCATTGGAAAGCCCAAAAACCTCATTTCCAGCACTATCTTCTACTTCCATGCCTATGATCCAGGCACCGTAAACATCCACACCTTCCGTCCTGAAGACATCAAAAGCCAGCCCTTTGTCAGTTAGTTCTCCTGCAGAAATTTCCAATTTCGGCTTCACGGATTTATTGTGCAACGGCCCCCAAAGTCCTCCATGAAACACCTGATTGGTCATCAAGGTGATCGCCAAAATGAAGAGTGAACCTCCAAGGACCAACTTGGGGTAGATGGATGCCTTCACGGGCAATTCTCCAGAAGCTAACCAAGGAAACCATTTTTTCTTAGCGATAGCAAAATTTTGTTGTCGGAGATAATGGTCCACGGAATACTTCCCGCTGCCCGTCAAAAAGAGGACAAAACCGGTCGCTATTCCCAACACACCAATCTGCCATTCATCCAGACACGTAGTTCCGATCCATCCTGACCCCAACAAAATCCCCATGGCCAGACCAAAAACACCCACGCTCATCACCCGGGTAAAGGCTCCCAACATGATCATCAAGCCCACGATGCCTTCTACCACCGTAAAGATCACCATGGCCCACCAGAGCAAATCGGGGTTCTCTACCAAGTACTGTATAATGGGCTTGATACCAAGGGCATGGGGCAAGAAATGGTTGAATTTCTCACCGATATAGCCACTGATTTCGGGATCGAGCTTATCGGTCAAGATCGTCCGTCTGTAAAGGGCCGAAAAGTAAGTCCAGCCCACCACTAACCGCAAGGAAAGTGTCATTAGGCCTACATCATTTTTTATCTTCATGTTCATTGTTTCTTAAAGTGTTATGGAATAATATCCTTCTTTTTGTAGTTGCAATCCGTAGAGGATGCCGTTTTCGGTGACACTGATTCCAGGTGGTAATTCATCGGGATTCACGTCAAACTTCTGCAATGAAAAACCACAGGCCAATAAGGTCACCCGTTGTTCTTTGGCTGTTTTGAGCAATGGCTCCATGAGCGCTTTATCCAAGAGGTCTTTTACAGTATTCCCGCAAATAACCACTTGGAATTCACCAAATCTGTCTCCGTCCTCCTTCGCCAACGCCTCTGCAGCCAACAGAATCGGCTTAAGCTGTGCTACATTTCTGGTCAGTACATAATAGTTATACTTTTCCTTATTGCTATGAATTTGTGCACTTGCCTGGCCAGCCAGCAGTAGGGAGACCATGGCAAGCAATGCTATTTTAAGTTTCATTTTTTTATGGAGTTGTTTACAACCCTCGGCGCTTGACGCCAAAAGACTGTTTATCGAAAATTAATATCGCTAAAGCATACGATGGGTAAAAAAGCAAGCAGAGGTAGTGTGCTATTTTACAAAACTTACTAACCTAATTCACCTTCAGTTTAGCCTAAAGCACTTGTAAGGAAAGTGCTAATGCAAAAAAAGAATACCTACAGATAGATCTTAAAGTTCTGATACAAAATATAATAAGGAACCGTGACAGTGGTTCCCAGTTTATCATAAAAAAATATTGGCAGCAGATCCTGCTCATTCCATTCCAATTGGGTAAATGCAGCAATCAAGGCAAGTGCAGGGGCCAGTTCAGCTGTAAAATCCACCACTGCGTGAGCCGCCTTGGTATTGTCAATGGCATAACAGGAATCCGTGGCATGGACAGCCTTGCTCTTATTGAGCACTTGAGTCTGCGTGGCTCCCAAAGCCTCTTGAAGGGAGTTTCTGACGGAGCAAGGAGAGCACAGCAAAAGCACCGTTAGCACCAATACGGCTATTGGATGCCACTTTTGAACCTTGCGCTTATTTCCCGATCTTTTTACCATTTGTATTTACCAAACGACACTGGATAAAAAAAGTTTATTCCATTTCTCATTCTTAAACCCTTTCTATTCAGGGCAAACGCTTTTAGTGTTTTGAAAGGACACAATTTTCGTGTAGGCATAGCTATCATCCGTGCCGCTGGCACTCCTTCGGGAGGTTGAGGAGACCTTAAGCTCCTGCGGATGAATCCGCAGGTTACTAAATTTTTCGTGCCGCTGGGACTTTGCCCCGATTTGTACATTGGAAACCGCAGTAGCCTATCTTGCCGAATGGTGGGATAGGCTGAAAGAATGATGAGTTTATTTGGATCGTACAAGCCGACGCGGCTATCTTTAGCTCCGCATTTGAAATGCGAACTGCTGAGAAAGGCATTTGTAATGCCTCCTTGCAGTAAAGCCCCCAGAAATATGGCTTGGTCCCTGACTATTCTGCCTCATCCGCCTTTGGCGGAGGCTCAGTTGCTAACGCATATTCAGGATTCAATGCCATTTAGTTAAGGGTACTCCCTCCTTTTCATGTACCTAAGAGGTCTTTTTTTGATTGACTTTGGCTGGGGAAACCTGGTCACCTTGGTGGATTTTATCCTTTTCCTTTTTTCCATTGATGAAAAAAGAAAGAAAAAAATCTAGGCCGGTGGTATGCCTTTTAAAATGGAACATGGATTTACCCTGCGACGGGGATCTGTCACCCATTTTAATTTCCACCCGATGGCTACGGCCTAAAAGCGAGTGGGTCTCGCTGTTTCACGACGCGAGCCAACTCCCTTTCTTAACGGCCTCCACCACCGGCTGGAAAACAGGCATACCAAGGGCCGTCATAAGGAAGCGATACCTTTTTGGGACTTATTAACTGAATCCGCCTTGCAGGTATTGGGCGTTAAGAAATTAAAAGCGGGTAGGCAAGAAGGCAGGCTTGTTTGACGAAATGCTGGCCAAAAAAAATGTTGGCAGCTAAAAAGGAGGAGTTTGCCTGCATGAGGGAAGGTTTTAATTTTAGATCAATAGATGCACAGCGGCGGGGTTTTTTGGTTACTTTTTTGACCTGAGGTAAAAAAATAACAAGGTAACTAAGTGAAAGTCATGCTATAATTTGGCATACAAATTATAAGTTACCCACAGGAAATCATATAGAACCTCTTCTATTCCTAAGCACCGCTACAAAATTTCATCATCTAACTCATCAATATTTCAAACAATCACCTCTGCTAAAGACAATAAAACCAGTTGATTAACAGAAACTTCACCGTAACAATTTACAAGCCTAGTGTACGGATCGAGTAAATTTCATAAAGCTAAGCCACAACGTTATGAAAACTGCTCCTTCTTATTCCTTCACCATCTGTGAACCTATAAAAGGTATTTTGGGTGCCAAAAAGTATCCCGTCAAGCTTGCGAAAAATATAGGGATTATATGCCCAAACCCTGTCAAAGTAGCCAATAAAATAGTAGTGCTCATCGGAGTACGGGTCACACAGGCATTGACAGCAGCCATGCAGCTCACAATCGCCAAGGTCAAGTTTATCGTTGGAAATAATTGGTGAATAATTAGCCCCATAGTAGCTCCCACAAAAAACAGGGGAATGATAAATCCTCCACGCCACCCGGAGGTGACGGTTATGGAAATGGCGATAATCTTAAATATCAAAATCCCGAACAGTAATGTCAAAGAAAAATCGCTCGACAACAGTTCGTTTATTTCGTGATGGCCAAAGTACCGCGTAATCGGAAAATAAAATGCAATGATCCCTAATAACAGCCCTCCTATTGCTGTTTTGACATAAATAGCAATCGGTTTCTTCTCAAATAGGGTCTTAAAAAACTTGGTACAAAAAATAAATACCCAACCCAAAACGGCTCCAATGATCGCAAATAGCACCGCATATCCAAAATCAAAAATACCAGCATACTCATAAGCGGACAAATCCCATGTCGGCCCTAGCCCCAGGTGAACGATCAGGGCAAATACCAAATAGCTAAAGCAACTTGCCACAAATGCCGGAATAATGGCTTTGTAATATTCGACGGCATGTTTATGGTGGAGTATTTCAAGGGAAAACAAACTACCTCCCAGCGGAGCCCCAAATAATGCCGTAAACCCTGAAGCCATTCCTGCTATGCTCATCGACCTCAATTCTTCACCTTTCAACCGAAGCATTTTACCAAACCAAGTCCCCGTGGATCCAGTCACCTGTACTAGCGGAGCTTCTGGCCCAAGGCTTCCTCCAGATGCCACACATAATAAAGAGGAAAGCACCATGGAAGGATTGTTTTTGGGGTCGAGCTTGCCTTTATTAAACCGGATATTGTTCACGATAAGATGTATCTCTCCAGGATCCCCGATAAAATGAATGATCAAGCCAGCCAACAGACCACAAATAGTCATCAATGGAATAACCTGCCATCCCGTAAAAAAGGCAAGCTGGTGCATCAAAAATTCAAGGCCTATCCAATAAATGCCAGCGATTACGCCCCCTATCAAGCCCAGAAAAGCCCAAAGCAAAAATGTCCGACTAAAAACAAATGGATTAAACCGGACCGGTCTGTCCAAGATATCCAAATACCTTACTAGTTTTCGTTTTTGCTTTAATTTCATCTTGGCAGTCCTACTTCCTCTCTTTTCTAATATTACCAAAACCCAAAATTAAGAAAAAAGCCTCCCCCTGCTAAAAGGTGTTCCAAATTCTTACTTCAGCCATTTAAATTCAATGAATATCTGTGAAATTAATAGACTATCTATTATTTTCTGCCTTATTTACCATTTGACAATTCCAAAACCTATTAAAACCTAAACCATGATAACCAACAATGCCATTGGCCGCCGTCACTTTATTAAGAGTTCCGCAGCTTCCCTTACGCTCGCCTCTCTTGGTGCCTTTAATCTTAGCTTTGCTAGTAATGCTGATAAAACCTACCGCGTAGCACTGATCGGTACGGGATGGTACGGTAAAAGCGATCTTTTTAAACTGATCCAAGTAGCTCCTGTAGAAGTCATTGCGCTATGTGATGTGGACCGTATCCGGCTCAGGGAAGCCGGTGAGCTGGTCAGTCAGCGGCAACTTTCCGGCAGCACCCCGAAGCTCTACAGTGACTACCAAAAACTACTCGACGAAAACGAACTGGATATCGTCATGATCGGCTCACCGGATCACTGGCATGCCCTACAAGCCATCGCTGCCATCGAAGCAGGTGCCCACCTCTATCTTCAAAAGCCCATCAGTGTGGACGTGCTGGAAGGGGAAGCCATCCTCGCCGCCGCTCGTAAGCATCACCGCACTGTCCAAGTAGGTACCCAGCGAAAAAGTACCCCGCACCTGATCGAAGCCAAAAAAGAAATCGTGGACAAAGGCCTGCTCGGCAAAATCTCCCACGTGGAAATGTGCTGCTACTACCACATGCGCGCTAATGGCAATCCTCCCGTCCAACCTGTTCCTGATTTTTTGGACTATGAAAACTGGACCGGCCCCGCTCCGCTTCGTCCTTATGACAAACTTCCCCATGGCAGCTGGTGGCGGACGTTTATGGAATATGGAAATGGCATCATGGGAGACATGTGTGTGCACATGCTGGATACGGTACGGTGGATGCTTGACTTGGGCTGGCCACAAAAAATC
Source organism: Echinicola rosea (assembly GCF_005281475.1). Classification (NCBI taxonomy): domain Bacteria; kingdom Pseudomonadati; phylum Bacteroidota; class Cytophagia; order Cytophagales; family Cyclobacteriaceae; genus Echinicola; species Echinicola rosea. The sequence continues at coordinate 5,006,653 of NZ_CP040106.1, forward strand.
ACTTCCACCGGAGGTATTTATGTACAAAAAGACGGTAAGTCTAACATCGCTGACACGCAAACTGCCATCTTCGAATACCCTGAACTCAACTGTGTATGGCAGCACCGCACTTGGGGCAATCCTGATGATCCTGAGTACCCTTGGGCATTCATCCTTCACGGTGAAAAAGGCACCCTTAAAGCCAGCGTAAAACAGTATGACTTTGTCCCCCATGGTGATGGAGATCCCATTCATGGGGATGTGGTCTATGAAAAGGAGGAGTACCCGGAAGACCTTAAGGAAGAACGCATCGAATTACACGCTGCCCCGGCTACCAGAAATCACCTGAAGGATTTCCTCGAAGCAATAGAAAACAAAACCAGACCAGTGGCAGACATCGAAGAAGGCCACATTTCCTCTGCTTCCTGCATCCTTGCCAATCTCTCCATGGAACTGGGCAGAGCCGTTACTTATGATCCCGTCAAAAAAGTCATCACCGACGACCCAGAAGCCACCGCCCTCCTCAAACGAAGTTACAGAGATGGATGGGCGCATCCATGGAATGGGTAATATGGAGTCCGAATTTAACCCGGATCCTAGAAGGTGCAGGTGGTCTCCTGCACCTTCTAGGATCCTCCGCCAAACCCGGCTTAGGAAGAATGCGCAGTTGCTGACTACAAAGTCCATATAATTCTTTAGGTGTATCCACTACATTCCGCGTTATCAAACGTATTACTGTTTATGCTATAATTGGAAGCGTCCAGAAGAAGTGCCTGCGGCATGGATGATCGCTATACCTACACCACAATATGCAAATTACGTTTGCCCTGATAGGCCAACTGTAGAATATACAATCAGCGAAATCTTAATCATCTGCATCCCTAGCGTGCAATCAGCCCCCACCTTTTCTGCTTGATTCAAAATAACCTGAATCATCAAAAACAATAAAGGCGTCCGAAAACGCCTCTAAAATTGGTGCCCAATCTGGCAGTTCGCTAAAGCTGGTTTTGCCTGCATCGCCAGATCAGGACTTAATTCCTTATTTTTGTTTCATTTATGATTATTAAACGCAAGCGGCTTTATAATAGTCTATTTCACTGGTACAAATCACCTATATTTTCACCACGCTCATTCTTCTTCGATCAATTCCTCCATGATCGAAGGTGGCGAGTCAACGCTAGCCAAATGTTCCTCATAAATACGCACGAGTTCACTTACTTTCTCCGGGTACTTTTCATTCAGGTTATACTTTTCGGAAGGATCGTGCTCCAAGTGATATAACAGCGGAACTTCGTGCTTCTTTGCCGGCTCGGAACTGTAAGAAGGCTTGGTGGTAAAATGAGCCTTCCAAGGGCCTTTTCGCACAGCATGCAATTTATTAAGGTGATAATAATACACCACATCCCGAATTTCCTTCTTTTCGCCACTCAAAATAGGTAAAATATCCTCCCCGTCCAAAACTTTGTCATAAGGAACATCTGCCCCTGCCAAGGCCATGAATGTGGGATACAAGTCCATGGATGCCACCAAGGAAGTACTGACCATATTGGCTTGAATAGTACCAGGCCACCAAGCAATGGCTGGCACGCGCATCCCTCCCTCATAGGTAGATGCTTTTCCCTCAAATAGAAGTCCTGCGGATCCCCCTTTTTCTTTTTGGGTAAGCCAAGGGCCATTGTCGCTGGTAAAAATCACCAATGTGTTTTTATCCAGTCCAAGCTCTCTTAACGTTTCCAATAGCTTCCCAACACTCCAATCGAGTTCGGCCACCACATCTCCATAAATCCCTCGCTCACTCTTTCCCACAAAATCCTCGGAAGCATATAATGGCACATGGGGAAAATTATTTGGATAATAAAGAAAAAAAGGTCGGTCCTTGTTTTCCTCTATAAAGTTGATCGCTTCTTTGGTGTAGTTTTTGGTCAACTGGCTTTGATCAATATGCTCATCAATGACCTCTTCATTGCGATAAAGCGGTAAAGGAGGCATTTTATTGTTTCCTCTTGGCAGCATATCATTGGAGTAGGGAATTCCATAATAAAAGTCAAACCCATGGGTCAAGGGCAAATATTCCGGAAGGTGTCCAAGGTGCCATTTGCCAATAATACCGGTTTTGTATCCGACCTTTCTTAAGGCAGTAGCCATCGTTACTTCTGTATGGGGCAGTCCAAGGGAAGAGTCAGGAAACAGCACGCCCCGTCTCTCCCCTGCCATCCCATATCGAATCGGCAACCTACCGGTAAGCAGTGCCGCCCTACTTGGCGTACAGACATCTGCTCCCACATAAAACTGGGTGAAACGCATCCCTTCTTTGGCCATTTGATCTAAAAAGGGTGTTTTAATGGTGGGATGGCCATAACAACCAAGATCACCATAACCCAAGTCATCGGCAAAGATCAGGATAATATTGGGAGGCCTATCAGGGTTTTGGGCTATTAAAAATGTAAAACGTAAAAACAACCCCAAGCATAGCGCTACGCGCCAAAATAAAGTGACCATAGGTATTTTAAGTTTATGTAATATCTTTAAATATACAAAAACAATCTTATACAAACCCCTACTTAAACCATAGAACAGTATAACCGAATTACCTGCGTTTTAGCCGATCAATCCCCGTGTGAGATAGCTGTCAGCTGTAGCGATGGCACTCCTGCTGTTGGCATAAGACAATTTATTCCACCTCTTCCACTTCCCCAAAAAAAACAATGATCAGATGAAGCCAAGTTAACATACCATGCCCATCATAAACAGGAAAAGAATCACTCTGCTTATAACCTCAGCTCGATTATAAAACCGTCACTGGCAGCCTGTCCATAACACTGAAAAAAACACTAGTGTCAAGTCAACGCTTAAATGGCGGGTAAAGCAATATTTTGAGCTAGATCAAGGCAGAAAAAATGCCCCTAGCCGTAGCTAAGGAAGTCTTTTTGTAACACAGAGACCGGCCAAAAGACGCACTGAATTACACGTGGGTTTAGTATTGACCTGACACTAGTTTTTCTCTTCGATTAGTATCCATAGGAAAATAGAATTTCCCACCCGATTTTTTAACTTTGTTTTTCACCACCAAAAAACTCAACCGTGAACCTAGAAGAATTTAAAAACAGCCTGAGCCAAAACCATCCCCCAGCTGGCATCAACACCATGCTGGAATCCCTCTGGTACGACGGAAAAGGAAACTGGGACCGGGCACATGATCTGGTCAATGATTTGACAGACCAGGACGCTGCCTATGTCCATGCCTACCTTCACCGCAAGGAAGGTGATGAATGGAATGCATCCTATTGGTACCGCAATGCTGGAAAAAACAAACCTTCTTGCAGCTTAGACGAAGAATGGGAAAACATTGTCGAATACTTTCTTTGAAGATTATGTAAATCACTAAAGGCTACTTTGGGTATTTTGCAATAACATTTTGTTCTCATGATTGGAAAAAATCTCCAATCAACTTTTAAATTTCACCCCTGAAATAATCTATCAACTTTTACCTGAACTAATAACTTTTAGCAGGTTATAGTCATTATTTACTTTATTTCATCACACCCTGATTTTTATCAGTTTTATAACTGATCCTGGTCAACAGAACTAGGTATAGCATTCGATAATTTTGTCTTACCAATTAAACATCCTATGAAGATTCCTGCTGACCTGATCGAGAAATATGATGTAGCTGTACCAAGGTACACCAGCTACCCCACCGTTCCCCTATGGGAAAACGACATAGATGAGTCCTCCTGGAAAACTAATGTATTGAAAGCTTATCAGGAATTTGGATCCAAAGAGGGGATCAGCCTTTATATCCACCTTCCATATTGCGACAGCCTATGTACGTACTGTGGCTGCAACAAGCACATCACCAAAAATCACGACCATGAAATCCCATACCTGGAGGCCTTACGAAATGAATGGGACAAATACTTGGAACTGCTTCCTTCGCGACCAAATTTGGCTGCTATTCATTTGGGTGGTGGCACACCTACCTTTTTTTCGGCAGATAACCTCCGCTCCCTGATCACGTACATCCGCCAATCGTCGAATGTCCTTCCCAAAGCGGAATTCAGCTTCGAGGGACATCCGAACAACACTACCCTCGAACATTTATTGGCCCTAAAGGAAGTGGGGTTTGAGCGGGTAAGCTATGGCGTCCAAGACCTGGATCATAAGGTACAACAAGCGATCCATCGGATTCAGCCCTTTTCGAAGGTCCAAGAAGCTACTCACTATGCACAACTCGCAGGCTTCCGTCAAATCAACTATGACCTGATTTATGGTCTGCCCCATCAGACCACGCAAACGATCCTCCACACCATGGGGAGAGTCAATCGGTTAAGACCATCAAGGATTGCATTTTACAGTTACGCCCATGTGCCGTCCGTATTTCAAGCGCAAAAGAGCTTTGAGCAATATCTTCCAAAACAAGCCGAGAAGCGGAAGCTATATGAGACTGGAAAAGCGGCTCTTAAGTCCATGGGGTATGAAGAAATCGGTATGGATCACTTTGCCTTGCCCGGTGATGACCTGTTAAAAGCCAAACTAACAGGAAGGCTCCACCGAAACTTCATGGGATATACCAACTTCAGTTCCCATATGCTGATTGGACTGGGAAGCAGTGCGATCAGCGATGTGTACTACGCCTATGCCCAAAACACCAAGGATATTGATCTCTATAAAGAACAGGTCGGCCTTGGCCACTTTTCCCATTCTAAGGGGCATACCATGACGCAGGACGACATCAAAACCAGGAAAACAATCATGGACCTTATCTGTAATGGGACCACAGAAGATGCCAATGTTATTTGGCGAATGGAAAACCTCCAGCTGCTAAATGACCTTCAAAAAGATGGGCTGATCACTATCAGAAACAGTAATATCACGGTGACCCCGCTAGGAAGTGCCTTTGTACGAAATATCTGCTGCGCCTTTGACCATAGAATGAAAAACAAAAATGCTAGAACCTTTGTATTTAGTAAAGCCATTTAATGCTCTTTCAACAACTTGAAAAACTATTTTAAAGACTATAAATGAACTATTCCTCTACCAGCACTATTTTTTACTGGTACCCGGCTCGTTTGCAGGTGAGCCGGGTTTTTATTTTGTTGACGCGATTTCCTTGCTTGATCCATCACCTCCAAACACTGATAGGATTTTTACTTTACGCATCCTATTTTAAAGAAATATAGTTAACTTTGCAGCCAAATGATCAAGTCTTTATTCTACATATGGCTTTCGATGATAATAGTACTGAACAGTATGGTCTTTTCAGTCATCCAGATGGACTACGTCCTCAATAAGGAATATATCGCCGAAAACCTTTGTATCAATAGGGATAAACCAGAGATGAACTGTGACGGAAAGTGTTTCTTGGCAGAGAAGCTTCAAGAAGCCCAAGACCAAAAAGAGCAACAACCCGGCGGCATTGATTTTAGTCGGGACTTTGGTATTTACATTTTGCAAGATAACCATTTTGGATTTCAACAGACCCCAATCCCCCTTAATTTGCCAAAAGCTTTTTATCAAGGGGGAAAATATTTTAACACGACCACAGATATTTTTCACCCACCTAAGGACGCGTTTTCCCATATGGTATAATCCGCTATTGCTTGAGGAATCGTTAAGCGTATAAGCGTAACGACTGACTTTGATACCATTTTAGGTCACCACTTCTATGAGCTGTGGCCATGAGAGTATAATGCATTTTGCGGGTTCAATTGTTTTTTGGCTTTCTCTAAAGAAAAAGGAGTAGCGATCATCTTTGTATAGCCGTAAGCCATAAGCATATTTCTATTTATTATCCATTGTAAATGTCCCCAAATGGGCAATGTGATTGCTGTATTTCCACAGGAAATGGACACCGGCCTACCCAGTAATTTCGCAGTAGGGTTGCACTGATCATGCCTTCAGGGAACATTTACCTTGTATCCAATCTGACCATGCGATACCAAAACCCGTATTTTATGGGAACAGTACTCCTGTGCTTGCTGATGTGGGCCTGTAGTAGGGAAGCGCCCGATGAGCCCTCTACAACAAACCCAGTGATCACCTTGGAGCATCCAGAATACTTTCCTAATGATGTGGCCATGCCACCTGATAATCCATTGACTGAAAAAGGAGTGGAACTCGGCAGGATGTTGTTTTATGAAAAGCAACTTTCCATAGACGGTACAGTGGCCTGTTCCTCTTGCCACCAGCAGGAAAAGGCCTTTACGGATGGCAAAAAAATCAGTACTGGCGTCAATGACACGCCTGGGGATAAAAATGCCATGTCCCTGGCCAACCTCCACTGGACATCCCGCTTCTTCTGGGACGGCAGGGCCGCTACCTTGGAAGAACAGGCTGTCCAACCAATCGCAGATCACCGCGAAATGAACCTGCCACTGGATGAAGCAGTAGCACGCCTTCAGGCAGATAATCAGTACCCCGAGCGGTTTAAAGTAGCATTTGGAACGGAACAAATTACTGAAGAGCTGATCGGTAAAGCCATCGCACAATTCATGCGTACATTGGTTTCTGGGGATTCCAAGTTTGACAAGTGGATCAGGGGCGAGGTGGAATTTTCCGAACAAGAGCAACTTGGTATGGAGCTTTTCTTCACCCATCCAGAGCCTTCCCTGCAGATTCGTGGCGGCAACTGCGGTGACTGTCACCTTGGTTTTCTGACCTCTGGAGACAGAAACAATTTGACGGGATTTCACAACAATGGACTGGACAATGACCAAGACCTCAAAGATGGGCTTGCGGATGTGACCGGTAATGTCAGGGACAAAGGAAAATTCAAAGCCCCTACCCTCCGCAATATTGCGTTGACCGCTCCCTATATGCATGATGGGCGCTTCGAGACCCTGGAAGAAGTACTAGACCATTATGACCAGCACATCCAAATGAACAACACGCTGGACATCCTGATCCTCGAGGCGAGCAATGAGCCGATTATACCCGGTGAAGACATCAAGCTTTACCTTACTGATGGAGAAAAGGAAGCCATTCTCTCTTTCCTCCAGACCCTTACGGATGAAAAATTTATAACCAACCCGAAATTTTCGAATCCATTTAACTAAGCAATTGACATGAAAAAAATAGCAATTATATTATTGACCTTGTGGGCGTTTACGGCCTGCAACGACCAAGAAGAAACCCCTGCCTCTATAGCGGTAGATTTCAGCTTTTCGCACGTAATGGATGGCAATCCCCTGGAATTGGAAAGTACTACATTTACATTGCCTTCAGGAGAACAATTCATTCCACGGAAATTCAAATATTATATTTCCAATATCACCTTTAAGAACAACAGCCAAGGCACTAGCTACACGGTTTCGGACGGCTATTTCCTTATCGATGAAGCAGGCAAGAAAAATTTCAGTGTTGAAGTTCCCGCTGATGAATATGATCAATTGACCTTCTATGTGGGTGTCGATAAGGCACGTAACCACTCCACCGATCAAGTTGGTGACTTGGATCCCAGCAATGATATGGCCTGGAACTGGAATACTGGTTATAAGTTTCTGGTGCTGGAAGGAGAATGGGAATATGAGTCAAATGAACGTCAAGGATTGGTCGTACATATCGGCAACAATGACCCCGAAAGTGAACAAAACTTCAAGGCCATCAATATTGACCTGGAGTCAGCCGGTAAAACATTGGGTACCGAAGCGGTCGTTGACCTTGATTTCCAAGCCGAACTGAACGAACTGTTTTTGGATCCCCATGAACTTGTCCTCCACGAAATGGAAAATACCAGCATCATGGGCGGTGAATGGGCGATCAATATTGCCAATAATTATCAAGAAGGCTTCTTTACACTCCAGTAACAGGTTTCCCCAAGTTGAAAAAAGGAATTATATATCGGCTGCTCCTTCTTCTGTGCCCACACATATTGTTGATTGGCTGTCTTCCGGACGCTGGGGATATCCAAGGGCAATCACCGGAATACTTTAGCCCGGTGGTTTCGTCCAGTCTCCTTCAGGAAGATTTTCCCCAACCAGAGCGGAACCTCATGAGCAAACAAGGAGTACTGCTGGGAAAGACCTTGTTTTATGATCCTGCTTTGTCAGCTAATGGTAAAGTCGATTGTGCCAGCTGTCATTTGCCTCAATTGGCCTTCAGTGACGGTCTCGGCCTTAGTGATCAAGGAGTATCAGGAAAACCACTCCACAGGCACTCCCCTGCCCTTTTCAACATGGCTTGGCACAAAGGGCTGTTTTGGGACGGAGGATCGAATAACCTGGAATCACTGGTCTTTGGTCCACTCACCCATCCGGATGAAATGGCAGCTGACTTGGGTGAAATCATCCATTACTTACGTGGTGACGAGAAGTACCCAGACCTGTTTAAGGCAGCTTTTGAGACGGATACCATCACCAGTGCCTTCATCGGCCGGGCCTTGGCTCAATTTGTCCGAACGCTCATTTCCCAAGACAGTCGGTATGACCAGTGGAAACGGAATGAGGTCCTATTATATGATCAGGAAATCCAAGGATACCAGCTTTACCGGCAGCATTGTAGCAGCTGTCACGAAGAGGGCCTATTTACCGATCTCAAGTACCACAACAATGGACTGGATGCGACCTATCCCGATCCCCATGAGCTGGAAGGGCTACTGCTCGGCCGCTACCGGATCACCTTCGATGACCATGACTTAGGTGCTTATAAAACCCCTTCCCTGAGAAATATCTACCTGACGGCCCCTTACATGCATGACGGAAGGTTCGAAACGCTGGATGAGGTACTCGATCATTATGAAAAGGGTATCCAACATAATGGGAGTTTAGCGCCCCAACTGGAAAAAGGGATCAGTTTAACCAATCAGCAGCGAGAAGACCTATTGGCTTTCCTTGCTACCCTGACCGATTACACATTCATCAACAATAAAGCTTACCAAAAGTAGGCCCAAACCAATGAGAAAAAAGTTAATCATCTTATTCATAACACTAACATTCCCCCTACTGTCAAAGGAAGCAAAAGCCTGCGACAGCTGTAATTTCTTCGAATACAGCCTGCTGCAAAACAGAAGCTACATTGGCTTGTTTTACAGGCACCGACAGTTTGGTGGGTATGATCAATATGGCTACTCCTCCCCCAGTCCAGGTACCGCTGCAGTGCGTGATAACCTAACGGCTGGGTTTGAAAATGGATCTGCTGCCAAATATGCTCCAAATGCCCGCACATCCATCCTTCCTTCCATTGAACAGGACTATATCGTGATGCACGAGCCAGAGGGGACCGGGTTGTATGTCAATAAAACAGACCAAGACTGGGAAACCTATGAAACGGTAGAGCTTAGGGGAAATTTCACCTTAAAAAACAAGTGGAACTTTACTTTTCTCCTTCCCTATGAGTCCAATAGGGTTCATTACCAAAAAATGCTTGACCTGCCAAACCCTGTTCAGGATACCACGTTGAGCGTTCAAGGCTGGGGAGACCTGACCGTGGCAGCGGATTATATCCATTATATCTATAACCCCAAAGTCCGCCATACGTTCCGACCTGGCCTGGCCGTGGTCGCACCTACGGGCCAATCCCGCCGGATGGCTAATAATGGTGACAAGTTTGACCCAATCATCCAGCCGGGAACGGGATCCTGGAGCTATGTGGCTCGGCTAAACTACCAGTTGTTCTTTACCAAAACTGGTCTGAATGCCGGATTCAGCTACAAGCAATCCACCGAAGGCGCCCAAAACTACCAGTTTGGAAATAGCTTCAATGCCTCTGCGATTGGCTTTCATCAAGTATCCCTTAAGGGGGACTGGATGCTGGTTCCCAATGCCGGTGCCTACTATGAGCAGTCGGGAAAAGACACTTGGACAGGAGAAGAACAGCAACTGACCGGAGGAAAAGTGGCCTTCGCCCAAGCTGGATTGGATGTCAACAGGCAAGAGTGGACACTGAGCTTAATGTGGCAGACTCCCATGTACCAAGACCTGAAAGGTAATCAGATCCACCACCAAAACAGGATCAGTGTAGGCATTATCAAAGCCTTTAAACTCTAAATCAAGATATCCCCCGAAACTACCATGAACCTAAAGTTATTTTCTTTAGTGGTTTTGCTTTTGGTCAAGATCTTGGCCGCCCCCATCGTGTATATGGATTTTAAAATCCATCAAGAACGATTGGCAAAAGTGGCCTGTGTAGAACGGAATGCTCCCATTACCATCTGTAGGGCCAATTGCGTCTTGGTGAATAAACTTCAGCTAACAACTGACACACCAGAGGACGAAAAGAGCCTAAAAATAGAAAAACAACAAGAATTGCTCTTTATGTCAGCTCTACCGGTTTTTCTTTTTTGCGGTAATGCTCCTATTCCGAAAATATCAAGTAGTACAGGAAATCCCTGCATTGGTTTTGACCATAGGTTAAAAAAACCACCCAAAAGTCCTTTTTTATGTTAATCAATTCATATCAGGCTAATTACATCCTACATTATTTATTCAACATATAAAGACAGAAAAATGAAAAATACTATAAACATAATTACTGCATTACTTTTAACCATTGGGGGATTGGCTTCATGCACGAATGACACCGATGAAGCGCTAAAAGTAGAAAGCCAATCAACACTTTCCCTCCAGCTGGATCATACGTTTGGAAACGAAGCGTTCGAATTGGAGCAAGCTTTTACTGCGGAAAACGGTAGTACTATAATATTTAACGAATTACGCTACTGGATTTCAAATGTAGAACTAATACATGAAAACGGCACGAAATACCGAGTACCTGAATCGTATTACTTGGTTCAGCACATGAAAGAGCAGCTGGTACAGGACACATTTGTACTACCAGACTCTGTTCGCGAAACGATTATACTGAAAAATATCCCTGAAGGCAGCTATACGGGAATCAATTTTGCCGTGGGAATCGATCCCGAGTATAATGACGACCTTACCCGTACTGCGGGGGAATTGAACGCCCTTCAGAACATGGCCTACTCCTCATGGATGTGGTTTACTAGCTATATTTTCTCCAAAACCAAAGGGACGGTAGGTGAAGGAGAGGAAGCCATGGAATTTTCCTTTGAAACTGGTTCAAACGATTGCTTTAGAACAGTTTCACTTAACCTTAGTTCCCCTATTACGGTAAGTTCTGATGGCATAAACACCCTTTCGGTAAAAAATGATGTAAAGGTGCTATTTGCAGATATCGCATTTGACGATGAATTAATGTCTGGTTCCAAGTACGTGATCGGTGCCACTACCCCTGATCTCATGATGCGGCTTTCGAATAATTACCAAGCTGCTTTTTCCGTTGAATGATCCATTCTAAAATAGACAGCAATAAAAAAGGGGAAAGCCAGTAGCTTTCCCCTTTTCAACTTTTACATTAACCCTTATATAAATACTAATCATCACAAAGCGATCTGAAATTGCATCACGGCCATGCCTTTGCGTTCATCCGTGATATAATTCCCCTCAGCATTTGTCGCAAAAATAGGCCTGCTCTGATAACTCATTGATAGCTTCACCCGATTACCATCGATCAGCCAATTGATCCCCCCATCATACATGGCCATGGGATCATCCAGCAGGTCAAAACTGGAATATTGACTGCTGATGTAAGGCTGTAAGGTGCCTGCTTTTCCAAGCAAATCCCTTCTGAACAAATACCCAAACTGTGCATAAAAGGTGCTTCCAGTGCCTATGGTCGGAAAAGCACTTCCAGGCCCATTGAGCGTTCCTTCTGCATTCACGCCTGTGGCAGGATTCATGGCACCAATATTCCTGATGTAATTTTTCCCATAATCGCTATAGGTGTACGCAGCATAAGCTGTAATGGCGCTTCCTTTTCCGGCATCTAGCGGCCTGTCATAAAATGCATCAATAGCAAATATGGCCAGATTGGTCCTGACCGTATCGGTAGTATTTTCAGCATAATGCCACATGGCGTCCTTCTGGGCCATGAAGCCAAGCCCAATATTGAATATGTCTTTCGTTCCCAAATAAGAACCAGCTTGGTAAGGCGTGGTGTTGGATTCTTTGTCCAAAAACATGTATTTGAAATAACCATGGTACTGAGCATAGCCAATCTCTGAAGAAACCAAGGAGTTTTCATCAATTATCGGTCCCTGGACTGCGGACTGTTCGATGGACATCGGCTTGGAGACTGCAAACCGGTAATCCAACTGCCCCAGCTGCCCTTTGGCATAAACACTCAGTTTTCGCACAAACTGGTCATTGACATCATTGGTTGCCTGCTGGTAAAGTGGCGCATCCAATGAGAGAATAGTGCCAATAGAAGGGCTTGCATATCGTGACACCCCATTCCACCCGGTCAGTCCAGCGCCCAATGACAGCTTTTCTTCTGCCACTTTATATTCTCCAATAGCATCCAAGAAGAAAATACCTTGTTTTCGTGGTGAGCGGTAGGACAAATTATTTTGGCCAAATTGGGTATAAAAAAACACTTTGTCCGTCAATTGACCATATACCTGGATTCGGGTTCTTCTAAGACCGATGTCCATAATCTGATCATCTGGAGTGCCATAAACCTCCGAACCTGGATTGGCCAAAGTATAACGCAGCCAAATTTGATTGAGAAAGGTTCCTTTTACATAATGGCTTCCATCCTCATTAAGGTTAAATCGTAGTTCTTTTTTCTTTGGAGTAGCTGAAGTTTGTGCCTTGGCAGTCATGGAAAAGGTGATGAATAAGACGAAACAAACACTAAAATACTTCATGGTAAATAAAGAAAATTAAATTGGGATACTGTTAAGCCTATACCTACGGGAAAATTGCCTGTTCATCCATCATTTGCTTATTTTTTATGTAATAGGACAATTTACCGTATAAACGGTCATCACATTATAAAATATCTTTCTACCACCTACCTTTTCTAGTCTATATTAGAAAATGCATATATTTAGATTAATCTAATATTTTTTTTCTGCTTATATAATTTTTAATTTCGCTAATAGTAAATAATATTTTAGTATCCTTACAAATTCAACAATGAAACAGTTAATTACGAGCATATTAATCTTACACCTACTGACGGCCCACAGCCAAGCCCAAGACACTGGAGAAATTTCCGGTACCGTAACGGCTGTTGGACATTCCCCCGTTTATGCCACCCTTCAAATAATGGGTACCGACCTGGGTGCAGCCACTAAGGAAGATGGATCCTACGTCATCCAGCATGTCCCAGCGGGTAGTGCTACCATCAAAGTAAAACTCATGGGCTATCAAACGGCTCAAAAAACCGTCACCGTAGTCCAGGGACAAAGTACAAAAGTAGATTTTGAGCTAAAGGAAGATAACTTAAACCTCAATGAAGTAGTCATCAGTGCCACTCGATATGAATTGGACCGCAAGGAGGCACCGGTGGTGGTCAATGTCCTTAACCCCAAACTCTTCAATGCCACCCAATCAGTAGCCCTTTCCGAAGGCCTTAACTATCAACCCGGCGTACGAGTAGAGACCAACTGCCAAAACTGTGGCTTTACCCAAGTAAGACTGAACGGCCTTGAAGGAGCCTATTCCCAAATCCTGATCAATAGCAGATCGGTCTTCAGTGCGCTTAACAGCGTCTATGGACTAGACCAGATTCCTACCAATATCATCGAGCGTGTAGAGGTGGTCCGTGGCGGCGGGTCTGCACTCTACGGCTCCAATGCCATCGGGGGCACCATTAATATAATTACCAAAGAGCCTGTAGAAAATACGTGGCAAATCGGATCCAACTTCTCCCTCATCGATGGCACTACTCCTGACAATTCACTGAACTTCAACGGATCGCTCACCAGCGAAGACCTCCAATCGGGAGTAACCTTTCACGGCCTATACCGCCAGCGTGGCAGCTATGATGCAAATGGAGATGGCTTTACCGAAATCACCCGATTGGAAAACAATACCTTTGGAATGAAGACATTTTTAAAACCAAGTGAGCACAGCAAGATCAGTTTCGACTTCAGTGCCATCAAGGAATACCGAAGAGGTGGTGACAAACTGGACCTGCCCCCTCACTTTACTGACATTACCGAAGAGCTTACTCACAATACGCTGATAGGCGGATTGACTTATGAGCAGTTTAGCAAGGATGGCAGGAATAATTTTTCCGTCTATCTATCTGGCCAAAAGACCCAGCGTGACAGTTACTATGGAGGACTGGGAGGTGGCCGTACCGCGGCTGACAGTGTCTTGGCTGCAAATGCCTATGGCAAAACAAATGATCTATCGCTAGTGGCAGGAAGCCAATTCTCCAGAAATTTCAGCAACAATGATGTCATTATATTCGGTGCAGAATACCAATTGAGCGATGTAGAAGATGAAATCATCGGCTACCAACGGCTGATCGACCAATCTGTCAATACTATAGGTATTTATGGACAATACGAATGGCGACCAAATGAGCGCATGACCTTACTTGCCGGTGGGCGCTACGACCATACCGTGGTAGATGGTCATTATGGACTAGCGGACGTCACCCGGACTTCGGACATCTCCACAGGTGTATTTAGTCCAAGGACAAACCTGCTTTATGACCTTCGGCAAAACCTTCAGCTACGCCTAGGTTATGCGCGCGGTTTCAGGGCCCCGCAAGCCTTCAATGAAGACTTACATATCTCTTCAGTAGGTGGTGAGCCCACTTTTGTGATCCTGTCCGATGAGCTGAAGACAGAACTTTCCGATGCGTACACAGCTTCCCTGAACGTAACTGAAGCCATTGGCGATTGGCAGTTCAGTTTTTTGGCGGAGGGGTTTTATACCGTGCTCAAGCGGCCATTTACGACAGTCAGCACGGGGGCCACACTGCCTAATGGATCTATACTGGAAGAAGTCCGAAATGGATCCGGAGCAGAAGTCAGGGGTGGAAATTTCGAACTGAACCTTTCGCCTTCATCCCAACTGGCCATACAGGCAGGTGGTACCCTTCAGCGATCTACCTATAAGGATCCACAAGTACTGTTCGAACCCGAAGTAGCCAGTGAGGAAGAGCCAACCGTGACGACCGACCGGTTTCTCCGTGCCCCCAATGCCTACGGATATCTCTCTACCAATTGGTCATTGACAGAGCACTTAGGGCTGGACCTTACAGGAGCCTATACAGGAACTATGATGGTACCACATGTGATCAGTGAATCAGGTTTTATCGAACTAGTGGATACGCAGCAGTTTTTTGATGCCAACATCAAACTGGCCTATCATTTCGACCTTGCCAAAGGCTTCCACATGGAGCTTTCAGGGGGTGTCCAAAATGCATTCAACAGTTACCAAAATGATTTTGATACAGGGGCTTTACGGGATTCCAATTATATTTATGGGCCTGCGAGACCAAGAACGTTTTTCTTTGGTGTGAAAATTGGTGATTTCCATTGAGAATAGAAGGTTGAAATGATCGAAGGTTATAAGTATTGGTAAAACGATAGACTACCTAAATTATGAAATCAATATTGCTCCCACTCATGGTGATGACAGGCTTATTGACCTGTCATCACGTTATCGGACAGGAGAAAATCCGATGGCTGACTTTTGAGCAATTGGAGGACTCGCTGGAAAAATCTCCAAAGAAAGTATTTATCGATTTTTATACTGATTGGTGTACCTATTGCAAAAAGATGGACAAAATGGTTTTTACCAACCCTGAGGTGATCGCGCTGTTGAACCGTGAATACTATCCTGTCAGGATGAATGCCGAAACGCGGGACACCATTCACTTTGACGGCCTTACATTGGCAAACCACCAAGCTACGGACAAGCGTCCGGGAATTCACGATTTGGCGATGTTATTGGGCAGCAGAGATGAGAAGTTCATCCCTCCTGCCCTGATCCTCCTGGACAAACAATTCAAAGTAATCGATCGAAAGTTTGAATACATTCCCAGTAAAAAATTACTAAAGTGGCTACTAGCACCTCCCTCAAACACTGCTAAACCTAGCAACTGATTTTTTTTGAGGAAAAATGAAACTTTTCAGCCCTATTATATGTATATACATTAGATTCATTTACATATAATTTAAACCGTCTTAGGAGGACATTATGAAAGATACAGCAATCAAAAAAATCAGACAACTTGGCTTTCAATGGCAAACACAAGATCCCTTTTTGTTTTGCGCATACCACTTGGATGAATTTCCGGCGGGAAATGATGAGCTTGGGCCAACAGCGTCATTGGAAGGCCGGAATATCGGCCAGGATTTCACCATAAAAGATGGATGGAGAATGTACCATGGCAGTAAAGTTCCTGGCTTTCCCGCCCATCCCCATAAAGGTTTTGAGACCGTAACCTTGGTAGAACGCGGCTTTGCGGACCATTCGGATTCATTGGGGGCAGCAGGAAGATTTGGACAAGGTGATGTCCAATGGATGACAGCCGGTAAAGGTGTCATGCACAGCGAAATGTTCCCTTTGCTCAAAAAGGATGAAAAAAATCCATTACTCTTGTTTCAGCTTTGGCTGAACTTACCAAAAGCAAAGAAGAATGTACCCCCTCATTTTAAAATGCTTTGGGGCGAGACCATTCCAGTGCATACGGAGAAAGATGAGAATGGAAACCAGATCAGCATAAAAATTATCGCTGGACAATATGGTGACCAAAAAGCACCTTCCCCAAACCCTGATTCTTGGGCAGCAGATCCTGAAAACCATGTGGCCATATGGACCATAAAATTGGCACCAAATGCCAAGTGGACCTTGCCGTCCACTGCAAAGGACATCAATCGCTCCCTATTCTTCTACCAAGGAGAAAAACTGAACGTAGAAGGGTTTGAGGTACCGGAAGGACACTCCTTGGATCTATTTTCTGAGAAGGAAATAACCTTCGTCAATGGTGACCAACCAGCGGAGTTGCTTTTCCTCCAGGGCAAACCGATCGATGAACCGGTGGTGCAGCATGGACCGTTCGTCATGAACAGTACCCAAGAAATCCATCAGGCCATGACGGAATTCCAACAAACCCAGTTTGGAGGGTGGCCATGGCCAAACCATGAGCCTACGCATCCAAAAGAAAAAGGACGATTTGCCATCCATGCGGATGGACGCGAAGAAGTAAAAGACCAATAATAATCAACATTCCGGTGACTGGGATTCATCCTTAAAAAATTCAGGAGATCCCCTTCGCCGGAATGTCTTTTACTCCTTTTCTTTAAAAGCACCATTCCTGATAAATTTTTCCAAACTGGTTTTTAGGTACTTCTCAGCAAGATCACTTATGTTTTTTTGGCCAAGGTCCAATTCAGGCAAATTAATGACTTCATCAAAGCCACTCCTAATGCCTTCCTCTTCTCCTCCAGAAGTGATAAGAATGGTCCTTTTATGGTGTTTTCGAGCCAGTTGTAATAGCTCGTAGCTTCCCTTCCCTCCTGCTGACTGCCGGTCAAATCTCCCTTCTCCCGTAATCACCCAATCCGCCCAAGCTACCTTTTCACCCATCCCGACGCTTTGGAAGAAGTAGCGCGCTCCTTGTGTAATCTCCACTGGAAAAAAAGCACTGAGTCCTAGGGCAATCCCACCTGCTGCTCCAAAGCCCGGCTGATCTTCCAATCCACTGTTTCCTTTGGCTTTCATCAGATCAAAGACTCTCTCCGCCGCTTGCTCAAATGCCGATTGGTCTGTAGCTTTCAAGCCCTTTTGCGGGCCAAATACCGGAATGGCCCCTTCCTTTCCGAAAAAAGTATTGTCCACATCACACAAACAGGTAAACCGGATCCTATGCCTCACTGCTGGTCGCTGGATATAAGCAACTCTTGATAGAAAACCAGGGCTAAACATTGGGATTTCCCTTCCTTTTTCATCCAAAAACAAAAAACCCAAGGCCCTCAAAATTCCTGTCCCCATATCCACCGTAGCACTCCCTCCAAGTCCAAGGACAATATGATCGGCGCCTTTCCTAATGGCTTCTAAAATCAACAAACCTGTTCCATACGTACTGGTAAGCTTGGCATCCACTCCGTACCCTTTTACCCCATCCAAGCCACTCAATGTAGCTACATCGACAAAAGCCTTTTTTTGACTATAATTTAAATATATTAAACCCTGTTTAATATATCCTGATGCATTAAGCCCAACCACAGGCACCTCGCTTAATCCCAACTGATTACCAAGTAAAACGCAGGTCCCATCTCCCCCGTCAGCAATGGGGCACAGTTGAAATTCAGCTTGTTTAAAATGTGGGGCCAGCACTTCTTTGATCAGGGCTGTAGCGCGATCTGCTGGAATCGTTCCTTTAAATGCATTTGGGGCAATAAGGATTTTCATAGGTCGGATATTAGGTTATTCATAAACAATCAACCAGCTTAACTCAAACAGGTTTAAATTGATCTATTGCATCTTTAGTCCTTCATCAGAAATCTTTCAAAATTCCCTTGGTGGATTATTTGAAACGTACTTTCAGGATATGCTTTTAAGAAACAGTTCGATCGTTTCACCTTAGCATTAGGGTTCCACTTGAATTCATAAGCCTGTATTTTTCTCTCCTGATTCTTCAATAAAATTAATTTCCTTTTGGTCCTTGGTCCCCCAATACCAATGATTCACCCATCTTTCAGAATAGTGCAAAAATTTAATTCGTTCTGAAACTAAGAAATTTTTCCAAAGAGCTCCCACATCATTGCGTTTTTTTGGCTGGTTAAGGTTTGCGATGAGGCCATTTCGGATGCCATTATCATAAAAATAGATCTATTTTCTACTTTTGGGTGGAAATTAAAATGGGTGACGGATCCACGTCGCAGGGTAAATCCATGTTCCATTTTAAAAGGCATACCAACGGCCTAGATTTTTTTCTTTCTTTTTTCATCAATGGAAAAAAGGACTTTTAGGTATATGAAAAGAAGGAAATCCCCTTAACTAAACGGCATTGAAAGCGGGTTTAACCCGCTTTATGCATTAGGAATCGTTATGAGAGCTGAAAATACAAGAAAATCAGGCTGTTTGGAGATTGAATCATAGCATCGCTATGGTGAAATCGAAAACAGCAGCGAAGCGATTGATTTTGTCCGCCGCGGCGGATCAGGTTGCAATAGATAGGCTAATGCAAAATGCGGGTTTAAACATGATGTAGCCTGGTGGTCGAAACATTGGAAAAAAGCTGTTGGATGTCAAGTTCATCACCACTTATCCACAATCTTACCCTTGACCTTTAAATATACCCCGGAGCAAAGTGGTCTTTTCTACTTGTCTAGCCCGATTATTATTACCGCTTTTCCTTTATAGAGTTGTTTAAAATGGCTTTTTCAAGGATACGATGCACTGTCGTCCGATTAAATTTCATTACGCTGAAAACGTAGCTTTAAATGAAAACAGATAAGATTTACTTGATTTCGTAAAACTACCCGTTCTTAGAATGGAAAATAGGAAAGTCCCCTTTAGGGGATTTAGGAGCAGGTTTGGACGACTTTTTTCAATTCTAAAACCTTTACTCGGACGACAATAGATACGATGTAACGTTGAGGATTTTTCCATAACCTTAAATTATTGACTTTTTTGGATTTCATTCCGAAAAAACCGGATAAGCAATCTTCCCTCCGCAAGTATTATAACATCCCCTTTTCTTTC
Source organism: Echinicola rosea (assembly GCF_005281475.1). Lineage (NCBI taxonomy): Bacteria > Pseudomonadati > Bacteroidota > Cytophagia > Cytophagales > Cyclobacteriaceae > Echinicola > Echinicola rosea. The sequence goes on from NZ_CP040106.1 coordinate 5,026,107, forward strand.
ATCCTTCTAAAATAATCCTTGGTGGCTGCCCTTACTTTTGGAGAAAGATAAATGGCAGAAATCATGGTAGGAAAGGCCATCACGGCATACATGCCATCCACAAAACTCATCACCACCTTTAGCGAGACGACCGCCCCTGCAACAATGGTCAGCAAATAGAAATAGTTATAATAATCCGCCTTATCCGCGCCGAAAAGGTAATTAAAGCACTTGTGGCCATAGTAGCTGTAGGTAAACATAGTGGACAGCGCAAATACCAGTACAGCAGCCATTAAGAAATATTTGCCCACCACCGGAATCCCGCTTTGAAAAGCCGAGAGGGTCATCAGCACGCCATCCTTTTCGCCCGTTTCCCATACGCCAGTGACCATAATGGTCATCGCAGTCAAGGTACAAACTACAATGGTATCGATAAAAGGCCCCAGCATCGCAATCAAGCCTTCACGAACAGGCTCTTCGTTTTTGGAAGCTCCATGCACCATGGGCGCTGTACCGATCCCTGCTTCATTACTGAAGGCAGCTCTTCTGGCTCCCGTAATGATCACCGCCCCTATCGAACCGCCCAAAACGGCTTTTCCTGAGAAGGCATCGTCTAGGATATACCAAAAAGAAGGCAATATCTGATCACTAAACCGGAAAAGAATAATCAACACACTCAAGAAATAGAGGGTCACCATAAAAGGCACTAATTTGGAGGCTACCGAGGCAATACGCTTGATACCTCCCAAAATGACTGTGGCGACCAACAACATCATCGATATGCCCAAAATCCACCTCGTAGATACGCCATAGTCCAAACCAAATGGTTTCAGAAGTACAACACGGATAACATCGGTCAGTTGATTGGCCTGGAAGATGGCCAAAAGCCCCATGATTCCTGCAACACAGAAGATGATGGAGAGAAATCGCCATTTCTTGCCCATTCCCTCTTCGATCACGTACATGGGACCTCCTTGGATATGACCAGAGCTGTCCTTACCACGGTACATGATGGCCAGTGTACACGTAAAATACTTGGTCGCCATGCCGACAAATGCCGACACCCACATCCAGAATATCGCTCCTGGACCGCCTGTCCCGATGGCCAAGGCCACTCCACTGATATTGCCCAAGCCCACTGTTGCTGCAATGGCCGAAGTAAGGGCTTGAAAGGATGTTATATCCCCTTTGGCATTGGGATCATCGTATTTGCCACTTACCACTTTCATCGCATGGGCAAAGCCACTGAAAGGGATTATGCCAGAATATAAAAACAATAGGGTCCCTCCTCCCAAGAGCAGGTACAATAATGGCCATCCCCAAATCCAATTACTAAAATCAATGATCAGTTGCCCCATAGCTAACGTTATATTTTACCCAATTCAATCTTCAGTTTTTCCTAAAAGCAAAACTAAAAACTGAATATTACCACCATTTTCCTACTTATCCAAAAATGAATTTTATAATCTAACAGTTATTTTTGCTCATGGAAATCACGAAATACGCAGAATTCAAGGAAAAATTAATTAATAATTCTAATGATACTTTCTCTGTCGATTAAAAATGAAGGTGTTATATGATTTACTATGGGTAACTTTTATTTTGTTTGCCAAATTATAGCGTGACTATCACTTTGTTACTTTTTTGCTTCAGGTCAAAAAAGTAACCAAAAGTACTTTATTCGTACAGAATTCCAGTAACATTCCCCTCCTTAATCACCTGGTACATTCTGTGTACTCTGTGCATTCCGTGAGCACCATAAAAGTTCCTGTGTAATCCGCGGGAAATCCCCACAATAAACATCCGGTCAATCCGAGGGAAATATCCAGAAACCTTGCTATTTTTGGAGGTGCTTTACAAATTACACGTATGATCCACCGAAAGGCCAACACCATCGTCATCAAAATTGGCTCTAATGTACTTACCCAGGCCGATGGCACTCCTGACACCAACCGCATGAAAGCCTTGGTGCGCCAGATGGTTTATCTGCGCGAGCAAGGCCAAGAAATCATACTGATCACCTCGGGAGCTGTAGCTTATGGTCGTAAATCCACCGTTTTCGAAGAAAAGACCGATCCCATCATCCAAAAACAAATTTTTGCCGCAATAGGGCAAATTGAACTGATCGGATACTACAGGCAGCTTTTTCTGGAGCATAATGCACCGATCGCCCAGATCATGGTGACCAAAAGCGATTTCAGGGACAGAAAGCATTACCTGAACATGAAAAATTGCCTGGAAGGGCTACTCAAAAACAATATCATTCCGGTGATCAATGAAAATGACACCGTATCGGTTACGGAGCTAATGTTTACCGATAATGATGAATTAGCCGGATTGGTGGCCGCTATGCTGGATGCCAAAAATCTAATCATTCTCAGCAATGTAGCAGGAATCTTCAAAGGCCATCCAAATGATCCCGGTGCCGAACTGATCGAAAAAGTCGATGCAGATACCCCATCCATGGCCAACTTCATTTCAAGTTCCAGGAGTTCCTTTGGACGAGGTGGAATGCTCACCAAAATGAACATGGCCAAAAAATCCGCTGATCTGGGCATCGGTGTTACCATTGCCAATGGCAAGCGGGAGGATGTGCTCATTGATTACTTCCATAACAGGCTGCGCTGCACCTACTTCGAACCATCCAAAGCCAAACAAAGTCCAAAAAAGTGGATCGCTCACAGCGAGCACTACTCCACGGGGGAAGCCATTATCAACGCCGGGGCTGAAAACGCCCTGAGATCCGACAAAATCACCAGCTTGCTGCCCATCGGTGTTCTTAAAATCCATGGAAACTTTTCCAAAGGTGACATTATCCGCATCCTCTCAGAAGATGGACGGAAGATCGGTTTGGGCAAAGCGGCTTATGGTGCCAAGGTAGCAACCGAAAAACAGGGCTTGGCCAACCAAAAACCCCTTATCCACTATGATTACCTATACCTCCATCAGGAAGGATAGGTGTCTTAGCTGCATACAGCATCACACCAAGAGCTGATCGTACTTAAAAATCAGCATTTAATAAACTGCGGTACGGATAAACTATTGCTTATTCCATGTTTAAGTGTATTTTTGACTTTTGTGAAGCCATTTAACCCGTTTTATCAATGTCGTTTAGTTAAAGAGATTTTCCAATACGGATCGTCCATTGAGAAAATTATGGTTTTAATCCATGGCCTTTTTATAACATGTATAAAATGGATCCGCCTTGCAGGTATTGGGCGTTAAGAAATTAAAAAGCGGGCGGGCAAAAAGTCAGGCTTGTTTAACGAAATACTAGCCAAAAAGAATATTGGCACCTAGGAAAGGAGGAGTTTGCCTGCATGAGGAAAGGTTTTAATTTTAGGCCAATAGATGCACACCTGTGCGCCGTGGCGTAGCGGCGGGGTTTTTGGTTACTTTTTTGACATGAAGCAAAAAAGTAACAATGGTAAAGAGATGAAAACCATCTTGGAATTTAACAAGAATAATAATTAAACCAATATTTCCAGATACACGCTAACTAAACGACATTGCCCTGAATATGCATTAGGAATCGTAATAGATAGGCTAATGCAAAATGCGGGTTTAATGCACACGCATGTACAAGTGGGTAAAATTACCCATCCAATATTTTAAAAAACAATGACCATGAACACAGACCAGACATCCTTCTCCAGAGATGAAGAAAACCAAAACGTATGGCTGTCCAAAAAAAATGCCCACACCATTACGCTTACCGATCATGGCATCACGCCAACCATCCTCAACACCGAAGCGGAAGTAGGACAAGCCATGCTAAATGAGCTCTACGCCACTGCTGAAGCAAAAGAAGGCGAAATCAACATTGCCCTGCTTGGAGGAAGGGGCGCCCAAGAGCTGCACAGGCTATTGGGGAAATTGGCCGAAACCGGTGAAAAAGACGAACTGCTCGGCAGGTTGAACGTTTTTACCCAAGATGCCCTGGCACCGATGGGCATGGCCAATGGCTTTAGCTTTGTCCGGGATTTTGAGCGAATTTTGGGCGATGCATTTTTCCGCAAAATAAAGAGTTTTACCCCCATGCAGACCGATACGGAGGACTTGGAATCCGCCCTTGTGGATTATCTGAACAAGCTGGAAGCACTGGGCGGGCTTGACATCTTTTTTATCGGCCATGGACCCGAACAAAACCAAGCTTCCCACTTGGCCTATATCAAGCCATTTTCTGGTGCCAAGCCCCACCATATGGCCGGCTTGATCCCCATATCCAGCAGTATTTTAGAGCACCATATCAGCAAGTTCAAAGCTGGAGGAAGTGTGGTGAACGAACATGATGAAACGGAATGTCGCTCTGCCGAGTACATCCTTACCTTGGGACCGGCAGCGATTATCCAGGCAAAAAAGGTCGTTCAATCAGTAGTGGATGCTGATTCTGCCCCTGCCAAGGTCAAAACTTACGCGAAGGTGCTCAACAGCCCCATAAGTAATGACAGTGAAGAGGCACTGCAGCAGCTAAATGCCAACCCAGGCTTATGGATCAGGCTCAACCCAAACACAAAATCCTTTGTTCTGCCTAATTTGGGGGTATAATGCCAAGTGAACGCTGTTTCCAAGTGGCCAAATAATCAAATCAAAAACGCAAGAACATGTCACCTTCCCAACCCGAGTTTACTGCTCGGGTTGGGAAATCATAATATGTGACATAAGACAAAATCACCCCGCTGTCCCGTCAATTGCGCACTGCGGCGCCAAGTAAAATGGGAATTCCGACTTTCCTCCACCATAATCACTCCATCACCATTCCCACCCCAATTTTTTCCAATAAGTACGGATTATGATCGATCACCAGGAGATCATTTCCTTTGCTAAGGTCTTGAAGGATATCAAATAGCAGGTCAATATCCGCATAGTGTAAACCCGTACTGGGCTCATCCAAAACCAAAAGCTGTCCCTGTTTTCTTTGCTTTATCCAATTGAGCAAGAGCAACCGCTGCTTTTCTCCGGAGGAGAGGGATTTTACCGCTTGGTCCAAATTTAGGTGCCCCAATCCAATACTTTCCAATTTCTCGAGAAAGGATAACCGCGCTGGGGCCAACTGCTGATCGGCCAGCCAGCGATGTGATTCACCAATGGACAAGGCCAGCACTTCTGCAATATGGAGTCCTCCTACGCGGTATTTTAACAAAGATGCTTGGTACCGCTGACCATGACAAACCTCACACGTTTCGATATGATTGGCGGCCACATCCAGACTGGTAGATACTGTTCCTGTTCCCTTGCAGTTGGGACATTGGCTGGCTTTGTTTTTATAGGAAAAGTCCCTCGCCTTCAAGCCAGTTTTCGTTGCGAAAATTTTGGTAATGTCTTTTAGCAAATCCAAATAGGCCACCAATAAGGTACTGTTATAAGCTTGTAGCTTTTTCGGCTCAAAATACTGGGCTCCACTATAGGACTTTGGCCATGTAATACTGGCACAATTCACCGCATGTCCCTGTTCGATACTTGGAATCAAGATATCCTTTACCAAAGTAGTCTTTCCGATCCCCGATTTTCCTGTAATGGCCGTAATACCACCTACAGGCACATCAAATGCTTCCTTGACCAACGTATGCTTGGCCAGTTGCCGTAATGATATCGCCTCCTTCCCTGCTTCCAAGGCAATCGGCTTGGTAGGTTGCTTTAAAAATGGATGGCAATCCGGCTTTTTCAGAAATGCCTCAGGACTTCCATTAAAGGTAACATATCCCCCATGTTTTCCGGCTTTTGGGCCAATCTCCACCAAATTATCCGCTGCCATCATGATTTCCTTGTTGTGCTCGATCGCGATTACAGTATTTCCCTTGTCTGCCAACTCCTTCAGCAATTGCACAAGATCCGGAATATTCTCTGCTGATAAGCCAGCAGATGGCTCGTCCAACAGATAGGTAATTCCCTTTAGTGGACTATTGAGCTGCTTGATCAGGGCCACCCGCTGCTGTTCTCCCCCGCTTAAGGTCGTCGATTTTCGGTTGAGCTGAAGGTGATCGATATGTAGTTGGCTTGCCCGTTTAAGCGTATTGGCCAAATGTGCCCTGATGCTTTCGATCAGCTGTTGATCGACCTGTTCAGTAGTTTCCGACGAATTTAACCAGCGGTCAAGTGCATTGAAATCCATTGATTTCAGTGCATGGATGGACTTATTTCCAATCCGTACCTCCAGCCGTTCCGTTTTGAGTCCACTGCCGTGGCAATGGCTGCATTTGGCGTATGAAAGCAGCGATTTGAGTGGTTGGTGCTTGTTCTTCCGCGTCAAATAATACTCGTCCATCAGGTATTTGAATAGCCCTGCCCACTTCATCTTCACCTGCTGGGTGCCTTCACGGGTTTTGGTCTTAAACTTCCAGGTCGCTTCCCAGATTTTACCTTCCACTCCTTTGAAAATCACTTCTTTTTGAACAGAAGTCAAATCCCTGAATGGGGTATTTAGATCAAAACCGTACTCCTTGCCTACTTCCTCCAAAACGGCCATATACTGTCCACCTGCCTGGCCATAATAGGCCAATCCTTTGTTATGCGCTAAAAGCCCTTCAGCAATACTGAGGTTATCCTCCAAGACGATCTTATCCACATCAGGAATCAACTCCTGACCCATTCCATCACAGACCACGCATTTGCCCAATTCATGGTTACTGGAAAAGTGACTTGCCGACCACTCCAGCCCAGTATATTGGGCCTTTCTGGAAAATGCAAAACGCAGGGTTTTATCAAAATCCGTTTGTTGGGCAATGTCCGAACGCTCGGAAAAGTTCTTCTCCTTTCGGGTAATGCAAATACTCGGGGTAAGGCCTTCAATATTATCCACTTCCAACTGAAAATCAACGCCCACTCTCGATTGCTGATAGCTAGAAAATTGCTTGGTCATTTCCTGTAAGCCATAGCCATGCAAGGTATCAATGACCAAGGAAGATTTTCCCGATCCGGAAATCCCCGTGACCACTGAAAAATGCTCCTTGGGAAATTCCAGACTGATGTCTTTAAGGGCATGGGTACGAGCTCCCCTGATGACGATGACATCTTGGTCCTGTATCGCAGGCAGCTTCGCTTCGGACAACTGAGGCCGTAAGGCATTATCCACCAATACATCACATTCGGATTGGAAAAGGGAATGGTTTTCGAAACACACAATCCCTGCCGTTTGCTTTTTGAGCTGGTTCAGGGCATCCATCAGTTGCTGCACATTCTGCTGATGGAGTCCGATGCTCGGCTCCTCCAAAAGCAAAATGGCATTTTTGGAAGGCTTCGCAAAATGCTTCGTCAACTTGATTCGCTGTGCTTCACCGCCGGACAATGTATTGGAAGGCTGCCCCAGCTTAACGTATCCCAATCCCAGTTGGAGCATCAGTTCCAATATCTTCGCCAATTTCTTTTCTTCTGCGAAAAAATCCCTTGCTTCCTTGATGCTCAGGTTATAGATTTCGGCAATATTCTTCCGGTTCCAATGTATCTTTAGCACATCAGGCTTAAACCGCTTACCTTGACATACAGGACAAACTTGGTTGATATGGCCCATCACGCTCATGGAGAGCGTAATCACCCCCGCACCTTCACAGTTGGGACAGCGACCGGTTTTATTGTTAAAGGAAAAAGCACCTTTTGTCAATTTCAAGGCCTTAGCCTCAGGGGTTTTTGCCAGCAAATCCCGGATTTTATCGGCCAGCCCAGTATAGGTGGATGGATTGCTCCGCGGTGTTTTCCCAATCGGCTGATCCGTCACCGTAAGGGTATTCAGTTCATGTTCTTCTGCGTATGTTGAAATCCGCTCAAGTACCAAACTTGTTTTTCTACTGACCACGGTCAAGGTTTTGGCCGTAGGCTGAAAACTGGCCTCCGGTAGGTGATCCACTTGATCGCTCTGGCTACCATTATCTTGAATAGCAGTCAATGTTGGACTTTCAAGTCCTTCTGCCTGTAAAAATTCCTTGGTGGTACCGTTAAAAATGACTTCGCCTCCTTCTATTCCTGCTTTTGGCCCCAGTTCCACGATCCAATCTGCCGATTGAATAAAGTTCAAATCATGTTCCACCACCATCACGGTGTTTCCCCCCCGAATCAATCGATCAAAGATATGACGGAGGTGCAGCTGATAGGACGTCGGCAATCCGATTGAGGGCTCATCAAAAACATATAAGATCCCCTGTAGGTTACTATTGACCTGTTTGATCAGTTTGATACGTTGGGCATCACCCGAGGAGATGTCCATACTGGAGGTGCTCAACTGATAGTGCCCCATTCCCAAGCGGATAAGGTCTAGCAACTGGGTGCATAGCTTATCGACCAGTACCTTTTCTCCACCGGATAAGGTTACTACCTGAAGCCGGTCATACAGTGCCTGTAGAGAAAGGTCCATCCAATCATGGAAGTTTAGTTCCTTCCACCGATATTTCAGATGTTCGGCCTTTATCCGTGCCCCTTTGCAACTCGGGCATAGCTTAGCGCTCACGAAGCGAAGGATACTGACATTTCTGTCGAGCCTCAGGATGTCGGACATGATTGGAATTATTCCTCTGTAATAGCCCTCCTCTCTCGGTTTGGCCTTGAATCCCTCCCACCTAAGACGTGACTCCAAACTGTGTTTGCCGTAAAAGACTTTTATACGGTCGCTGCCGTACAGGATGACCTCTTGTTGCTCTTTGCTCAGCTCCTTCCAAGGCACATCTACCGAAAAGCCATGCGCCGCACATACTTTATTCAATTCCTCCACAGTCACTTGGGAATAGACAATATAGCCATTGGGCAAGGTGGTGGTGATGGCTCCTTCCCGCAAGGTTTTGTTTTCGTCCCCCACCAGTTTATCGATATCAATGTACTCTGCCTCACCAATGCCCCGGCATTTTTCACAAGCCCCTTTGGGGTGGTTAAACGAAAAAAGTGACTTGCTCATCGCTTCTTCCCCGGCATAGCGTGCAAATAATACGCGAAACAGTGGAGTCAATTCCGAAAGGGTTCCAAATGTAGCATTAATGGATTGGAAACGCTTGGACTGTTCGACCTTGATTACTGGGGGAAGTGCTACTATTTCGTCCACGGAAGCAGTAGGGATTGCTTGGGCATTCTGCTGATTATATGCAGGAAGTCCTTCCAGAAAATACCGATACCCTTCATTGGCTATCACCCCCATGGCCAAAGATGATTTTCCCGATCCAGAAAGTCCCGTCACGACAATCAGCTGGTGTTCGGGGATTTTCAATGATATATTTTTAAGGTTGTTTTCGTAGGCGTTGGTGATGAGCATGTAAAGTCAATTTTATGTTGGAACCATAAAGGTAAAAAAGTAAAAAGCCCGGCAATAAGCCGGGCCTTAAATCGTATTCAATTTAATCCTTCCTATCTCATCGTTTTGAAAGCATTGATCAGGCCATTGGTAGAGGCATCATGGGAAGTGACTTTTTCATCACCTTCCAACTCGGGAAGGATTTTCTTTGCCAGAACTTTCCCAAGCTCCACGCCCCATTGGTCAAAGCTGAAGATGTTCCAGATCACCCCCTGCACAAATATTTTATGCTCGTACATTGCCACAAGTGCTCCCAAGGTATAGGGATCCACTTTTTTGACCAAGATCGAATTCGTAGGACGGTTGCCCTCAAACACTTTATGTGGAGCCAATTTGGCAATTTCGGCTTCAGATTTTCCAGATTGGGCAAGTTCTTCCTTTACCTCCTCCAGTGACTTTCCGTTCATTAAGGCTTCTGTTTGCGCAAAGAAATTGGAAAGTAACTTTGGGTGGTGATCGCCTACAGGATTATGGGAAATAGCCGGGGCGATAAAGTCACAAGGAATCAAATGGGTTCCTTGGTGGATCAATTGGTAAAAGGCATGTTGGCCATTCGTACCGGGCTCACCCCAAATGATGGGACCGGTAGTATAGTCCACTTTCTCGCCGTTTCGTGATACATACTTTCCGTTGCTTTCCATATTGCCTTGCTGGAAATAAGCGGCAAATCGGTGCAAGTACTGGTCGTACGGCAATATCGCCTCAGATGCCGCCCCTAGGAAATTGGTATTCCAAATTCCGATCAAGGCCAGGATTACCGGGATATTAGACTCAAAGTCAGTCCCCCTAAAATGCTTGTCCACAGCGTGGGCACCTTCCAATAGCTTCTCAAAATTGTCAAAACCTATGGCACAGGCAATCGGCAGTCCAATAGCAGACCATAGGGAGTATCTTCCCCCTACCCAATCCCAGAAAGCAAACATATTGTCCGTATCAATTCCAAATGCAGAAACCGCCTCAGCATTGGTGGAAAGGGCCACAAAATGCTTGGCAACTGCTGCTTCGTCCTTGGCATGATCCAAGAACCAAGACCTGGCAGAATGGGCATTGGTCATGGTTTCCTGTGTCGTAAACGTCTTGGATGCGATGAAGAAAAGCGTGGTCTCCGGATCTACTTTCTTTAGGGTTTCGGCCATGTGCGTGCCATCCACATTGGAGACAAAATGGATATCCAAACTTTCTTTTTGATAAGGCTTCAATGCTTCTGTCACCATTACCGGACCGAGGTCGCTTCCTCCGATTCCGATATTTACCAGTGATTTGATAGGCTTTCCGCTAAAGCCTTTCCATTCGCCATTGTTGATTTTGTCCGCAAAGGTCTTCATCTGTGCCAATACAGCATTGACCTCTGGCATTACATCTTTACCATCTACCTCCACCGGGGTGTTGCTGCGGTTTCTTAAAGCGGTATGGAGGACTGCACGGTCTTCCGTTTGATTGATATGGGCTCCCGTAAACATCGCCTCGATGGCTGACTTCAGGTCAATCTCATTGGCCAATTCAAAAAGCGTGACCAACACTTCGTCATCTATCCTGTTTTTAGAGTAATCCACCAAAATATCCTCAAAATGGGTGGAGTATTTATCAAATCTACTGCTATCAGCAAAAAGTGATTGGATGGTTTGTGATTTTTTCTGGGCAGCCAGCTGGGAAAGCTTTTTCCAAGCTGCTGTTTGTGTTGGATTGGTATTTTTCATGTTTATTAGGTTGATTGGAAGGCCATCTATGACCAGCCCATGGTAAAATGAGTTTCCAATTATTGGTTTAAAAACTGTTCAGTGAACAAAAATAAGATTTATATTTTGGCCATAAAATTAATCGGCACGAGTTTCAGTTACTATCTTGTTAATTTTAGGAGTAAAAAGTATTCTTCCCAAAAGGCTCCACAACCATTAATGCGTAGCAAATTCTTTGTAGCCTAACAAAAGCTCAGCTATATTATTATAGTAAACATCCGTTTGTGAGTGATGTTAAATAACGTTTTGCTATACATTCTTTGCCACCTTTTGATTCTCACAGTGGGAGTCCAGGCCCAAGACCTTACCCTCCTCAATAAATATGGGGAAGAAATCCAAAATAAGAAGGAAGCCTACTACTACTAAAGACTATTTTCCAGTGATGAGCAAAAGGACGCCTATCATATATTGAGCAGGGAGTATAAATTGGCAGCAATGCATGTTGAAATCAAGGATAAAAGCAGCGAGGTTGTACTTCATCTTAAAACCATTTATAATTCACTTGGTAATAAAAAGAAGATTATAAAAAAAGATCTCAAAAAGCACATTGCTGAAATTCAAGTATTAAATGGAAGGTTTGTGAATGAACTTATTTAATGGGAATTAGAACTTAACCAGATTTTTTGGTTCTTATGGAACCAATTCTGACAATAAAAAGGCTAAAGGCAGCTTCTTTCTAAGGGCTGTGTCATAACAAAGATTTTTTGACGAATTATAAGCACATTCAGCATGTATTGTTTGATCAATAGACAGTAGTTCGTCCATTAGCAAACTTTTTGGCCATTTTTGGCCTGACTTCAATCAAGTAAAAGCCGCATTTCCTGCTTTATTTCCTCTACCGCTTGACTTGGGACTTTTGGTTCTTTTTCCAGTAGGTAAGTTGCAAGGACACTCATTTTTCTCTCTTCTCCCATTTTATGATACAGCTTGACCAGCAGATATTTGGAGTAAAATCGGTCTGGCAACATATCTGCTCCCAGTTGATAAGCTGCCTCTGCCTTAGCATACCTGCCCAAGGCCTGGTAACTATCTCCCAGAGCTGTCTGAATAATGGTATTGTTTAAATAATTCTCAGCCTCCTTTAATATTGTCACGGCTTTGGTATGGTCTCCGGCCACTGAAAGTGCCTTGCCATAATTGCATAAAAACGCCCCGTCATGTGCAAATATTGCCCATGCCTTCTCATACTGGCCCAAGGATGCTCTATACTCCCCTTTCTCATAACTTATCAATGCGTCTTGCCACTCCTTTGATGCTTGATAGAAACGGTATGTATGCAAAATAAGGCCAATGGTAAGCACCATAAAGGCACCACTAACTCCCCATTTTATGCGCTTAGAAAATTCAGGGATTGTACATAAAGTTTTACTATACCCAGCAAGGATGGCCAAGTAAACAACCCCACAAAGCTTGATCGGTAGGATATGTGAAGGATAGGAAAACATCCCAAAGACCAGCAGCGAGATCAACCCGGTCTTGGCGATCCAAATTTCTGGCTTTTCCCTGCTACCCTTAATACGAAAACTGACAAATAATAATGCCAAAACCAAAACGAACCCCACCATTCCCTGCTCCACCAAAAGCTGTATTCCCTCATTAAAGGCATATACCACATCGTCTGCCAGCGGAATAGATGGATCACCTGGGTTTTGTCTGAAATACGCTGCCTGAGCCTCCATATATCCCGCTCTAAAACGATCAAAGCCAATTCCAAAAAGCGGCTGCTCCTTTATCAATTGTCCAGAAACCTTCCAAATCAACAACCTACCGTCCGCAGAATCTTTCTTGAGAAAGTACAGTCCGGTCAAGACTCCTACACACACTACCCCAAGTACAAAAAGGAACAATACCCTTTTTAGGCCTTTGCCCAGCCAAGCTCGTACCTTCGCATACCATTCATAGCAAAAAGAAAACAGAAAAACCGAAGATACGATCACCGCCAACCAAGCTGCACGGGAATGCGTTACCGAAAGCACCAAGAGGATACCCAACATTGTAACCAGAGATAGGTACTTGATCACTGATCCCATTTTTTTAGTAAAATCGAGTTTGGTATGAGCTGGTACAGCTTCCTTTTTTGTCAGTAAATACCCCCCCAAGGCAACAGGAAAAACCACCGCTAGATAGCCGGAATACGGTCCAGGATTAAAGAAGCTGCCCGTAACTGGAAATCCCGAATGCAATGAAGGATATATCCCGTAAAGCTGTAACTCTCCGTAAATTACCTGAGCCAGACCTGAGAACGTAATTGCAAAAAACAATAAACCGAAAACATTCCTCAGAGCACACTGCCTTATCACTACAAAAACTATGACCAAAGCAGCCAAATCATACATTCTATACGAAAGTACCTGAACAGAACGAAAAAGCCAAGTAACCAAAAGAACATAAGCTATTATACCAATAAGCAACGTTTCCATATTCGTAACCTTCCTCCATCTCACTGCGCCTAAAACCAATATGCCACACGAAACAACACCCGACAATACTATAAACAATAAGGACTGACAGATACTCTCTAATATGGAATTGGTACCCAACTGAATAAATGGAAAAAGCATAAAAAATACTATCACAAAACTTTGCTGTATCCTTGTAAAAAACCGGTTCTTAGTCCATTGAGTGAGCATTTTATTGAGCTAAAACATCGCCAAATTTTCTTGCCATACCTTCTAAATAATGACGGGTTATGTCAGGAGTGCCTTTTTCAGGCAAAAAAACATTTGAAGTCCTCCCTTCTTGATCCAAGACCATAAAATAGGGAAACCCTAGGTTTTCTGCAGGTAAATTGAATCGGGGGACATTATATGCCCTGACACTTTCCAATTGATACATGTCCAGTTCTTTTCGGTAGATTTTATTGTTGCTAAAGTCACCCAATAAAACCAAATTTGAATTCCCCAACTTACTCTGCCATTCCTTAAGAACACTTAATGAGGCAGTGATACAACTCTCACAATGTGATTCCGAATACCGAAACACCAGTATGTGCTCTTGTCCCGGATCGAAAATGTCCACCAAAGGGATCATTCTGCCCTTAGAATCCTTAGCCCAAATGGAGTCCAATTGTTGGCCTCCATTAACGGCAGATACTTGAAGGCCTGACTTATATGATGCCAACAAACTTTCTTGATGCTCATTAAGCTGAACCAAAAATCCGTTGTACCGATCCATGCTAACAAACCGATATAACATAACGCCGTTTAGCCCCATCAGCAGAAGGAACAAAGCTATCCACAACATCCTTTCCTTCATTTCCTAAAAATCATTTAGCCTAAAGAATACCAGTACCGGATTGTCCTCTTTGGTCAGGTCACGTACCTTAGCCTTGTCCGTCTCGGACAGCATCTTACTTTTCGTATTAAAAGGAAAATCCTTTCTGGGAATATACCAAGAGATAAACTCTTCTTTGTAAGTGCTTTGGGGAGGAGCCATGCCCGGCATATCTTCAATCCTAAAGCCTCCTTTGGTCCCACCTACCAAGTTACCTGAGTTTTTATCTCGATAAACGATAGTCATACTGCCCCTGTACCAGTTTCTTAAACAAAACATTTGAAAACCACCCGCCTCCAAATATTCTCCTATAAAAAAGAAATAATCATCATCTCTTACTGTACGTTTAAACTCCTCATAAGTCCCTTTCAAATAGCGCCCAGGAAGTTTTTTACCCTGAAAGTCCAACAAGTATTTTGCGTGAAGCCGATTTGCCTTTGCATTATACTGGTATATGGTATCGTTAAACCTTTGGCTTACCATTATCTCCTTATTTTTGAAAATATAACGGTAGGCAATATATTTAATCGATTCATATTGACCTGGAAGTGCCACGTCATTGACTTTAAGCTTCTTGTCCGTAACCCAAAAGTTATACTGTTCAAAGCCCTTCATATGCTCATTTCCATCACCCGAGGTTGAAAACATCAAGTAGCCTTGTGGTATGCTCACGATATTGTAAAAGCCGAAGGGCAAACGCTCCTGCCGGATGAACTCACCATCTGGTTTATAAAAGGACAAAAACGAGTGTTCATAGGCGATCAACTGATCGTTTTCCTCATCAAAATCAATATCGTACAAGCGACTCAGCTCCCCAGGCCCTTGACCATTTGGAACCCTTCTGATAAACCTGCCCTCATTATCAAACACCACCAATCCGCCGCCCTTAAATCTATCATAAATATAAATGTGTGATTCGGTAGCTAAAACTTTGTATATGGGACCAATTAGGCTCTTTTCAGTAGTTTCAAGGGGTACAAGTCGAATGCTTTTTACTAACTTTTGAAAATCAAATACTTTATTTGACAATATGGGATTCAAGTCCACCCTGACCAAGGAGTCACTAACCGTATGCATTACCCTCGTCTCCCCTAAGTGAAGGGAAGACACCTGCTCTTCAGTATATCGGTCGATATTTTCCTTTTTCTCAGAACATCCAAATGCAAACAAGAAAATCACTGTATAAAAAATATTTTTCATGAAAAAATCTGTTTTATCACATGCTTCGGAGCACAATAATAGGCTAATATATTCTGGTCTAAAAATCATTTAGCCTAAAGAATACCAGTACCGGATTGTCCTCTTTGGTCAGGTCACGTACCTTAGCCTTGTCCGTCTCGGACAGCATCTTACTTTGCGTATTGAATGGAAAATCCTTATTAGGGATATACCAAGAAATCAATTCATTACCATAAGCACTTTTTGGAAAAATAATAGGAGGTAATTCTGAAATCTTAATATCCCCATGCGTTCCCCCGACCAAATTACCAGACTTTTTATTTCTATAAATTATAGGCCTTAGGTTATTATACCAATTCTCCAGGTAGATCACCTGAAACTCACCTATGTCCAGATATTCTCCAATAAAAAAGTAATAATCATTGTTTTTTAATGTACGTTTAAACTTCTCATAATTCCCTTCCAAATAACGCTGCGGAAGTTTTTTGTCCTGAAAATCTAGTAAGTATTTTGCTTGAAGCCGATTTGCCTCTGATTCATACTGGTAGATAGTATCGTTGAATTTTTGTGTAACCATTATTTTTTGATTTTTGTAAAGGTATCGATACCAACTATAATGAATATTATTATAAAAACTTGGTAATGCTACTGAAACGACCTTGAAATTTTTGTCTGTCACCCAAAAAGTAAAATCCTTAAGCTCTCCAAAATGTCCGTTGCCTTGATCTGGCAAAGTACTAATCAAATAGCCATTTGGTGTGGCCACAATATTGTAAAAGCCAAAGGGTAAACGCTCTTGCCGGATGAATTCACCATCTGGTTTATAAAAGGACAAAAAGGAATGTTCATAGGCGATCAACTGATCGTTTTCCTCATCAAAATCAATATCGTACAAGCGACTCAACTCACCAGGCCCTTGACCATTTGGGATTCTTTTAACAAATTTACCTTTCTGGTCAAAAATAACGATACCTCCTCCCTTATACCTATCATATACATAAATATTGGTTGCTGTAGGTAATACCTTATAAATCACATCTACCAAGCTCTCCTCAATAGTTTCCAAAGGTACCAGACGAACCTCCTTCACCAAGGATTGAAAATCGAAATTCTTTTTTCCATAAAATTGATTAAGATCTATCCGTATCAAAGAATCCTTTTCGGATACCAAAACCCTTGTTTTCTCCAGATGAAGAGAGGAAATTTGTTCATCAGAATATCGTTCATTGGTTTCTTTCTTTCGGGAGCAACCAAGAAGACCTATCAAAATAAAAATAATAAAACAGTACTTCATAATAGAATAATAAAATAAAGTTGGTTGGTTTCATCCAAGGAAAAATGAAACCAACCATTAATAATTAGCATCCAGCGCTAGTACAATTTTCATCTCCACTTACACATAAAATTTCTTCTCTACCTGGAGGATTTGTCACTGATGTATAATCTTCTGTACCAACACTCACGTTACCATATGAGAAACCTGAAAAAGTATATGTTGTATATTCTGTTGGACAAGTCCTTCCTTCCTCTCTTTCATCCTTATAAAACCCCTGTCCCTGAACAAAATTAGACCAGCCAGCATATTCTCCTTGAGCATACGCCTTATTACCTAATTCTTTAAGTGTCAATGAAGGCAACAGTTCATCCTCTTCAAAGTCAAGACTTACCACCACATTCAATACCAGCATCAGCCCGAATACTCCAGCAACTGCCCAACGCAGTCTTTTAGTGATTTTTTGATTGTTTTTCATAAAAGTGAAAATTTTAATGTTTATTATATTATCTATTTCCAAAATTAGTAAATCGTTCAGTAACAAAATGGTACATTTTAGGACATTTTAGCCCAAAACAGGACACGAACATGTTATTTACTAAATCTTTCTATTGATTTCCCTAGAAAATCATGTGAAATAAAAAAACATTATGAGGTCTCATTATTCCACAACTTTGGTCATTCTTTCAGTAAAATTGTCCTGGTTATTTCAGTTCTCCTGTTCAATAGATCGACCCTATTTTACCACCATAGCTGCTCTCCCATGGCATATGTAAATATTCTCTCTTCCTTCCCTTTAGTCAGGTTCCTTAGTATATACAATCCTTGGGAAGGTACCTGTTCATAATAAAGTTCCTGTTGGCTTGCCGTTATTTGCCCCATACTCACCCATTTTTCTTTCCAATAAAACAATTCATAAGTGTCTCCAACTTCTATAAAATTGGTATCACTTCTTGGACAGTATCTTACTTTTACAATTCGTTGGGGACTACCCAAATCCAATCCCACCCAAGGTTCCATTTTCCGAGGCCTCATAAAATAGGTCAATAAATCTCCATCAAAAGGGTATGAAAAAAAACGATTACCAGAGATATCACCATTTGGATCCCCTATTACTTTTCCTTCAAGTTTTACAGTGTCCCCAGTCTGTTCATCCATCCCATAAAATTCCAATTCAGACATATCACCGCGACCTCCTTCAGGTATCCACATCCTTACATATCGATAATGGCTTTTATCATCAACATATTTCGTTTCTATCTTCTCAGGAGTTTTATTGATGCTAAAAAAGGTGGTAGAATCAGAAAAGTTCCTTTTGTTTGCCCCTTGTATTCTGTTTCCAATTACGAATCCCATAATTCCCTTCATGTAAGAAGTCAAGGGATATTTTCTGGTGATTTTCATATCTTTTAAATCCTGAGTATTTGCTTCTAGGTCAACAATATTTCCCAGTGTGTCCAATAGGAACGGTTCGCTAATTTGCTCGTATAATCCATTATTATACCTCTGCAAAATATATACGATTCCTCCTCCCATATTTCGAAAAAAGACCTTTTTACCTTTCACCTCACCCCAATATTGAGGCACCCAATCCTGATTATTATAAGTGGCCAGAAAGACAGGTTGGTCTATATCGACCGAAGTTATCAACGGAATATCAACATCAAACGTCCGTACATAATCGTGGGTCACGTCAATTCTATAAAAATCCTGAAATTCCGGAGGCAACTTCTGCCATTTCTGCCAGCTAAGCCCTGGGGTTTGGTATATAAAAGTTTTCCTGAATACTTTTGCCACCTTCCTAAAGGATAAATCCAGTGCAAATCCCTTGTTTACGGCATCAAAAGGATAAAAAGTATCATCCTCAAGGAGCAAAACATTCCATTCATGCCCTGCATTTGATCCCGCCCATTGCGGCACAAAGTCCACTCCAACAGGGAGACCGTTTGCCCTCATGGCCATTGCTGTATAAAATACACTGTGTTTACAACTTCCTAAACGAACCCGCTCGAATTCGGAAGCAGTCATATCGAATGGATAGCTCCAAAACAATCCCATATGATGCATTTTGTAAGCGTTATGGTCATTGATTATTTTTGCCAATTTCATTCGATTAGGTTCGGTAATCGTATCCCTCAATGTCTGCCATTTATCCCATAAGGATATCCTCCAGTTTTCCGGAACTTCTGTTCCAATTCTGTAAGGAAGAACATAGTCGCAAAAATCCTCAAAGGAAAGGTTCTGGCACCATGGTAATGTCTCCCTTGCGATAAATGCCTGATCGATATGATCAATTACAAAATCAGCATCTAAATTATGCAGATCAAAAAAAACTTGAGTGTATTCAATACGGGGATTCCCCATGGCTTGCTTTAATGAATCCCAATATTTTCCCAAACTTTTTTTATAATCAAAGTTAACGTGTTTTCCGGCCTCCCATAGGTGCTGAATGGTATCAAAAAGAGGCTTATATTTCTCCTTTTCTTCTCCACCAAACCAGTACTTCCCTTCCATATTTCCGATAAGAAATTTCGCAGCTTTCAATTTCTCTTTGTCTTCGGCATCTTTATAATAATGGAGGATCTTTTCTAGTTCTTCCTTATTGTTCCCTGATTTTTCCAAAACCCTTTCGTAGGGTTCTGATTTACAAAATGAACAGAAAACCACTATTAATAAAATAAAAATCCTTTTCATAGGTTTATTCCGTTTGGTTTACAATGGACATTATAAATTCGTAGTGACTTGGCCGACAAAATAAACTCTCTGGGCAATTGAATAAGGCTTTTAGTAGCCATTGATCCAAAGATTATCCGATAGACCCAAAATGTTACCAACATGACTGAGGGACTTCTCATTGGCTAAATTGTTATTAATGAAACTCAGATATGGTTAAGCAGATAAAAACAATCTCGTGCACTACTTTTGATCATAAGGCTTTCCAAATAAAGTATAAATTTCCTCTTGATCTTTTATAGAAATCAAACCTTTTGATAATAACACCCCCTCTCTTTTTAGCCACCTACAAAAAGTTTTAGTCGATACACCAAATTCGTTTGCCATTTCTTGCCTTGTTTTAAATTTTTCCATGGTATTAGTTATTTTCAGTCGAAATAATGGTTCTTTACTTCCAACAAAAGAATCACATTCATGGGGATGTTGGCTATTTATTTTTTAATTCAAAAAGATATAAATACAAAATTAGGCATCAGAATATTTAAATAACAGACCAAAAGCTGACTAAATCATTAAAAAACAAACAATAAAATGGTAATTCACTCCCCTTTATACCTCTAAACAATTAAAGTGTTAACAACTCCTTTCTGAAGAGGAGGTCCACCATATGGCAAAATCAGTGTCGTTTATAATTATTACAATAATTAAACAGATGCCAACCAATAATCAAGCTGTTTCACGACCATTCCATACTCCTTCATAGGTGGTAACAAGTTAAAACCACCCTTACGATTTTCAGCATCATTTGCTTCAGGCATATTTCGCAAACCGTCCATAAACCTGCATATCTGCTTCTCAAGTTTTGCTTAACATTATCACCTTATTTAACCCGCTTTATGTATTAGGAATCGTTATGAGAGCTGAAACTACAAAAAATCAGGTTGTTTGGAGATTGAATCATCCGCCGCGGCGGATGGTGCAATCGAAAACAGCAGCGAAGCAACTGATTTTGTCCGCCGCGGCGGATCAGGTCGCAATAGATACGTTAGTGCATAATGCGGGTTCAATGCCGTTTAGTTAGTGTGTATCTGGAAAATATGGGTTCTATATTTTTCCCTTGGGCAGTTATTTTTCTAGCTAAATCCCTAGGTGGTTTTCATCCCTTTACCTTTGTTACTTTTTTGCTTCAGGGCAAAGTCGAGTAGGCCTGGGCCCTATGCCCAAGCCTCTCTCAGAACCGTACGTGACAGTCTCCCGTCATACGGCTCTTGACAATCAAATCTGATGTTCCAGATTTTGTTTCAAACAAGTCCATCTTCCCTAGTTTTTAGGTTGTGGAACTATTCAAAACCGATTGCCTCAGTCCCTTCGCTCTTTCTCCGTTTCCAGAGCTTTCAACACTACTACGGACTGATCCGCCCCATCCCTATCAAAGGGGATGGTTCTCCTGTTCCATCCAACCGCCTGTTTCGAACTCCTGCCGCCTTAATGCCGCCTGCCAATAGGCCAACTCTCAGTCTGCGCTGCCTATTTTGTCCCGGAAGTTACTCTAGCCCCCGGTTTTGACAGGAAGTATTTTTCACGACACTTCATCGAACGGTTCACTTTCGTTCAGCTTTTCGAAACGCATTCCTTCTGATCGCTCAGTACCACAGCCTTGAAAGCGCAGCACCATCAGGGGAATTTGACTGGTCTGCCTGATCCAGTCCCAGCCGTCGTGCCAAGGGTTGTAACGCCCTATTCGACATCAGTTGGATAGCATGTCCGGTTTCCCGAACTTCAGGACACACAAAGTAACCAAAACCTGTCCGCCGGTGGTGGAAACCCCGCCGCTACGCCACGGCGCACAGGTGTGCAGCTATTGGCCTAAAATTAAAACCTCCCCTCATGCAGGCAAACTCCTCCTTTTCTAGCAGCCAACATTCTTTTTGGGCAGCTTTTCGTCAAACAAGCCTGCCTTCTTGCCCGCCCGCTATTTAATTTCTTAACGCCCAATACCTGCAATGCGGATCCGATTAATAAGTTTCTTATGGATAAATTATCATCATTATTCCATGTAGTGGTATATTTTCTTAAGTAACCAAGTTGAGCCGGAACTATAAGCCCCCTGAGCCAAAAAAGGTATCGCTTCCTTATTCCGGCCCTTGGTATGCCTGTTTTCCAGCCGATGGTGGAGGCCGTTAAGAAAGGGAGTTGGCTCGCGTCGTGGAACAGCGACCCCCACTCACTTTTAGGCCGTAGCCATCGGGTAGAAATTAAAATGGGTGACGGATCCACGTCGCAGGGTAAATCCATGTCCCACTTTAAAAGGCATACCACCGGCCTGGATTTTTTTCTTTCTTTTTTCATCAATGGAAAAAAGGAAAAGGATAAAATCCACCAGGATGATCAGGTTTCCCCAGCCAAAGTCAATCAAAAAAAGGACTTTTAGGTATATGAAAAGAAGGAAATCCCCTTAACTAAACGGCATTGAATGCGGGTTTAACCTCCAAATCTTTCCAACCTTCAAACCATAGAACCTAATAGTTAACATTTCCCCCCTGCATTGTAAACATTTGGGTACGCTTGGATAAAAGACGGCTGCCTACCTTTACTGTACTAAAATAACCTATTGACGACTTAGGAAACCATGTACAGTACCAAATTGATTTATGCCCTGATCTTTTCGGCCATCCTTACGGCCTGCTCTTCCTCCTCTAGTAAGCCCATTCAAAATAAAAACGGTATCACCGTCTCCCTCCCTTCTGACGATACTTATGCAGCCAAGCAGGTGCGGCTGGAAGTTATCACCGACCGCATCATCAGGGTGAGCTCCTCTGCCCAGAACCCGATGCCCTCCACCAGCAGCCTTATGATCTCCGACCAACTTCCCAGTCCACCAACCTGGGAAAAGGTCGAAACCAAAGATTCTATTGGCGTAAAGACCGCTGAGGTACAGGCCTGGATTTCTACGTCCACTGGGGAAGTCACTTTTAAGGATGCCTCAGGAAAGCTCTTGCTCCAAGAAGCCAAAGATGGAAAGGCGTTTTCCCCTCCTGCTGACGGGTTGCAAGATGATCAGGTATATACCATTCAACAACGATTTAAAAGTCCTAGTGACGAAGCGCTGTATGGCCTTGGCCAGCAGCAAACCGGCCTGTTCAACTACAAAGGCTACCATGTGGACCTCACACAGTACAACAGCGTCGTGGCAGTACCCTTTCTGGTCTCCAGCCGCAACTATGGTATTCTTTGGGACAATTATTCCATTACCAAATTTGGTGATGCTCGGGATCCGCTGCCCCTTTCCGAGCTAAGGCTATACGATGCCACCGGAAAGGAAGGCTTTCTCACCGCCACCTATGCCAATGACCAAACCCGTCCGGATGAAGGCCTGATAGAGCAAGAAGGCCATATTGCATATACCTTTTTGGAAGATCTAAAAAAGATTCCAAAGAATTTTGACATGGCCAATGGTGTCGCCACATGGCAAGGAAAACTGCAGGCAAGAAAAAACGGTGAGCACCATTTTCACATGACCTATTCTGGATACATTAAGGTATGGGCTGATGGAAAACTTCTGGTGGATCGCTGGCGGGAAAGCTGGAATCCCGGGCCTTTGGTCTTCAACTTGACGCTGAATACGGAAAAAGCCACCGACTTTAAGATCGAATGGATCCCTGAATCCACGCAATCGTTCGTGAGCATGAAATTTCTCCCACCCGATCCTTACCGAACAAAGGAAACCTTTACGTTTCGGTCAGAAGCGGGCAAAACGCTGGATTATTATTTCGTGGCAGGTAAAAACATGGACGACCTCATCTCCGGCTATCGCCAGCTTACCGGTAAGGCCCAGGTGATGCCCAAATGGGCCATGGGATTTTGGCAAAGCCGGGAGCGGTACAAAACCCAAGAGGAACTGCTGAATACGGTCGCCGAATACCGAAAAAGGAACATTCCGCTGGACAATATCGTGCAGGATTGGTCCTATTGGCCAGAAGATGCTTGGGGAAGCCACGACTTTGATCCCGCCCGATTTCCCGATCCGACCGGCATGATCGACCAGGTACACGACCAACACCACGCCCATATCATGATCTCCGTCTGGCCAAAATTCTACGAAGGGATCGAACATTACAGGCAGTTTGATGAAAAAGGCTGGCTTTATAAACAAAATATCATCAACCGGCAGCGAGACTGGATTGGGGAAGGGTACATCAGCACCTTTTATGATGCCTATAATCCCGGAGCCAGGAAACTTTTCTGGAAGCAGATCAATGAAAAACTGTATAAAAAAGGCAATGATGCCTGGTGGCTGGATGCTACGGAACCGGATATACTCTCCAATGCCTCCATCAAACACCGCAAGTCACTGATGCATCCGACGGCACTGGGATCCGCTACCGAATATTTCAATGGCTATCCCTTGGTCAATGCAAAAGGGATCTATAACGGCCAGCGAGCAACCAATCCCCATAAACGCGTCTTCATCCTCACCAGATCAGCATTTCCCGGCATCCAACGATACGGAGCAGCCACATGGAGCGGTGATATTTCTGCCAGGTTTGATGAGTTGGAACAGCAGATCCCTGCTGGTCTGAATTTTTCACTATCAGGATTACCTTATTGGACCACTGATATTGGAGGCTTTTTTGTGGAAGACAAATACGACCGACCTGATCCTGAAGGCGAGGCCTTGGAAGAATGGAGAGAGCTAAATACCCGATGGTATCAGTATGGTACCTTCACTCCACTATACCGGGCCCACGGCCAGTATCCGTATCGAGAAGTATTTAATATTGCTCCTGAAGGACATCCCGCCTATGAATCCATTGTTTTCTACAATCGTCTCCGTTATCGGCTTATGCCTTATATTTATTCCCTCACGGGAAAAATACATCACGAAGATTACACCATCATGAGGCCTTTGGTCATGGACTTTGGCGAAGATACGGCCGTCAGGGAAATCGATGACCAGTTTATGTTTGGTCCTTCGATTTTGGTCAATCCCGTTTACCAGTACAAGGCTACCAGCAGGGATGTTTATTTCCCCAAAGGAGCTGGGTGGTTTGATCTCTTGACTGGAGACTACCAAGAAGGAGGAGTCCAGAAAAGTGTCTCCGCTCCTTACGGAAAAATCCCCCTATATGTGCCATCAGGCAGTATTCTACCGCTTGGCCCTGCCATCCAATACGCCGATGAAAAACCTGCAGAGGAGATTACCCTATTCGTGTACGGAGGCAAAAATGGAAGCTTTGAACTCTACGAAGATGAGGGGACCAATTACAATTATGAACAGGGGAAATTTTCAATCATCCCGATAACCTACAATGATGGTGACAAGACCCTGACCATTGGTGATCGTAAAGGGAATTTCCAGGGTATGTTGAAGACCAGGACTTTCAGGATCATTATGGTAGAAAAAGACCGTCCTGTGGCGTATGCCCCCGAGCTGACCACTAAACACATCATCAAATACACGGGAAAGGCAATAAAAACAATTATAGCAAATTAAACAGGGTTCAACGATATTGAATTTGAGTTAATTTTGGGTTTTATAATTTATAAAAAAGGGCTTCATGATGTCATGAAGCCCTTTTTACGATTTACAAGCCAGTATATCAATCCTGCTTAAGGAATTCTCTTAGTACATAATGGAGAATGCCACCGTTTTTATAATAGGCAATCTCCACTTCTGAATCCAATCGACAAACCACTTCAAAATTCACCACGGCCCCGCCATCCTTTTTGGCGGTAGCTTTTAGCTTTTTAAGCGGACTGAGTCCTTCGGAAATCCCCTCAATGGTAATTTCCTCTTTGCCATCAAGTCCCAAACTAGAAGCAGATTGACCTTCGGCAAACTGTAAAGGCAGCACTCCCATGCCCACCAAATTGGATCGGTGGATACGCTCATAACTTTCCGCTATGACCGCATGAATTCCCAGCAGGGTAGTTCCCTTGGCAGCCCAGTCACGCGAGGATCCGCTTCCGTATTCTTTACCGGCCAATACGACCAAAGGGATATTGTCCTGCTGGTATTTTTCGGAGGCTTCGAAGACCGTCATTTCTTCACCAGAAGGAATGTGCGTGGTGTACCCTCCTTCTCTGGACGCCAACTGGTTTTTGATCCGAACATTGGCAAAGGTCCCCCTGACCATTACTTCATCATTTCCCCTACGGGATCCATAGGAGTTGAAATCCTTTTTCTCCACACCCCTTCCCACGAGGTACTGCCCAGCGGGGGAGCTTTCTGCAAAGGCTCCTGCAGGGGAAATATGGTCTGTAGTGATCGAATCGCCAAGATTCAGCAGCACTCTTGCTCCTTGGATATTCTGCGGTTCAGGTACCTCGTTGCTGAGTCCTTGAAAGAATGGTGCTTCCTTGATGTAAGTGGACTTTTCAGACCAATTGTACACTTTGTCGCTTGGTGCTTCAAGATTTTTCCACTGCTCATTTCCTTCGAATATCTCTCCGTAGTTTTTGTCAAAGTCACCGGGACTGAGGACTTGCCCCATTACTTCAAAAATCTCATCATTGCTCGGCCATATATCCTTTAGGTAAACCGGCTCCAAGTTAGGATCAAAACCAAGTGGCTCTTGATTAAGGTCCACATCTACCCGGCCGGCCAAGGCATAGGCCACGACAAGCATCGGTGACATGAGATAGTTCATTTTCACCTGCGGGTGTACCCGCGCTTCAAAATTTCTGTTTCCAGACAATACAGAGGCCACGACCAGGTCATTCTCCTCTACTGCATGGGCAATATGCTTCGGCAGCGGACCGGAATTACCGATGCAGGACGTACAGCCATAGCCGACCACATGGAAGCGTAACGCCTCCAAATCATCCAAAAGACCGGATGCTTCCAAATAATCCGTGACTACTTTCGAACCAGGCGCCAAGGAAGTTTTGACCCAAGGTTTGACATCAAGTCCACGCTCCCTGGCTTTTTGGGCGACCAGCCCAGCGCCGATCATGACGCTTGGATTGGAGGTGTTGGTACAGGAGGTGATCGCGGCAATCACGATACTGCCATCGGATAGTGCAAATTCCTCATTATTGATCTTAACCTCTACCGTTTTTAGACCATTTTTCGTCTTGGTGGCTATTTCCACATCCTCGGGAAGGTCTCCTGGCTTGTCCACGGGCTGGCCTCCCCCCTCTCCAAACCATCGGCTCTTGTCCCGCTTATCGATAGGGATATATTCACGGCCATGCACTTCTTTCAACAGCTCTCCAAACTTGTCCTTAAAGTTTCTTACCAAGATTTTGTCCTGCGGCCGTTTAGGACCTGAAACAGTAGGCTCCACTGTGCCCAGATCAAGCTCTACCAGACTACTGTATTTGATCGATTCCTCATCCTCTCGCCAAAGCATGTTGGCCTTAGCATAATCTTCTACCAACTTGATCTGTTCTTTAGAACGGTTGGTTTTGCCCATATAGTCGAGTGTTCGGTCATCTATGGGAAAATAGGTCACCGTACAGCCAAATTCAGGAGACATATTGGAAATGGTCGCCCTGTCCGGAACGGTAAGCGTATCCAGTCCGGGACCAAATACCTCCACAAACTTTCCTACCACGCCATGCTTACGCAATAGCTCTGTAATGGTCAGCACCATATCGGTGGCGGTAGTTCCCAAAGGCAATTTGCCTGTTAGCTTCAACCCTACCACCTGTGGCATAATGAAGTAAATAGGCTGGCCCAGCAAGGCTGCTTCCGCTTCTATGCCTCCTACGCCCCAGCCGACTACTCCGATACCGTTTACCATAGGGGTATGGGAATCTGTACCGACAAGGGTATCAGGAAAAACATTGCCATCCCGTTCGATCACACCTTTGGCCAAATATTCCAGGTTCACTTGATGGCAAATTCCCATGCCAGGAGGTACCACCGAAAAATTATCAAAGGATTTTTGTGCCCATTTCAGAAACTCATAACGCTCTCCATTTCGTTCATACTCCACATCCACATTTTTCTTGTAAGAGTAGTTGGTGCCAAAATAATCCACTTGGACAGAGTGATCCACCACCAAGTCCACAGGGATCAATGGATTGATCTTTTGTGGATCTTTGCCTTTACGAACTGCCTCTGCCCGCAAGGATGCAATGTCCACCACAGCAGGCACTCCGGTGAAATCCTGCATCAGTACCCTTGCCGGCTTATAAGGAACATCCTTATCAGATGCCTCTGGTTTCCAATTTAAAAGCGTCTCGGTATGTTCTTTGGTGATGGCAAAGTCATCATAGTTCCGAAGCGCATTTTCCAGCAATATCCGAATCGAAAATGGAAGTTGATTGATCTTATGACCTTGTTCCTGCAATGACGCCAAACTCCAGTAGTTTAGCGATCCTTTTGCAGTATCAAGCTGCTTTTTGATATGATAAGGATCTAGTGACATATGTTTTTTATGGTTATAAATGGTAAAAATAGTTTCTACTTGATAACTGCTTAAAATGCAGTATGATTCCTTAATATAAGATTTTTTAAAGTAAATTGTAAGCTGAAACTAGGCATATACTGCCTAAGCTGATATTATTAAACTTATAAATCATCCGCATCATGAAAGCAGTGCTTTATGCATTTTCTGCTATCTTCATCCTCGCAACATTAATGCCACTGGTAAAAAAAGACTATTGGACTTTTCGGGTTTTTGATTATCCCCGCTTCCAGAAGTTATTGTTAATATTGGCAACATTAATATGCTGGACTTTTGTAGATTATGACCAATTATCGAAAGTCGATTTCGGAATCATTTTCTCCCTTTTCCTCCTGCTTATTTACCTCCTAAAGCAGATCATCCCATATTCACCCTTTCACACCAAAATGGTCAAACCTGCCAATTACAAAGACAAGGACGGCATCAAGGTGCTCGTGGCAAATGTCTATCAGTACAATGAAAATTATGACCGATGTCTTGAATTGATCGCTAAAGAAAAACCTCATCTATTCATGCTAGTAGAAACAGACCATAGGTGGGCAGAAGCCATTGCAGTGCTAAAAGAAAAATACCCCTATCATGTAGAGCTCCCCTTGGAAAATACCTATGGTATGCTACTCTATGCCAAGTATCCCCTGGAAAACACCCAAATCAACTACCTCATCAGTGAAGACATTCCCTCTATTTTCACTGATATGCAGGTCGATGGACAACCCATTAAACTATTTGCCATACACCCGACACCTCCTGTGCCGGGAGAAAACACCCATAGTACCGAAAGAGATGCTGAGATATTAATTGTGGGAAAAAAGGCCAAATCTGAAAAGAAACCCACTATTATCATGGGAGATCTAAATGATGTGGCTTGGAGTTACACTACTGAATTGTTTTTAAAGATCAGCGGTATGGGAGACCCCCGAATCGGACGCGGGATGTTCAATACCTTCCATGCCAAGTATCCCTTTCTTCGATGGCCTTTGGACCATATTTTTGTAAGCCACCAATTTCGCCTTAAAAAAATAAAGGTGCACCATTCCATTGGATCAGACCATTTCCCGATCAGTGTGAGATTAATGCTTGATAAAAACAACGACAATGAACAATTGGAAGCGGACGCTGAAGAAATAGTGGAAGCAAAAGAGAAAATCATCAGCGGAATAGAGTTTTAACGAATCCGCCTAAAAAATAACTCAACTGTAAAAACACCAACATCAATTGTAAAACACCATTTATTGGTAAAAAAAAAAGCGGCTGCTCGAAGGAACAGCCGCTGGATTAATAATGCGCTTTTTCTGTTTATTCACCGGACTTTTTCGCTTCCCTTTCTGCTTCCTTCTCCGCTTTGGCTTCTGCTTTCTCCTTGCGCTTATGCGCCTTCCTCATGATCCAGGCGTACTTAAGCGCTTCCAAGTTCTCGTTGAGAAGTTCAGTGGTTGTTTCCGTATTTTTCAGCGTTGTTTTGATATAATCGGCAAACTCCTCGTCGTTAAGCAGCATTCCCACAGCATTGTCTTTGGAATTCAGTTTTTCACTGGCATCCTTGAAATTGGTCGCCGCCTCAGTAGCTGTCATGCTTGTATTCTCCAATTCGGAAGCGGTTTTCTTCAAACTGGAATATACCGTAGTGTCATTGGACAATTCATAAAGTATGGTGCCTTCCCTGTCCAGACTGGCCGTAAAATCCCCTAAATCACGTGCTATTTGACTACTGCTGGCAGCTGTTCGCTCCAAGCTCACCAAAGTGTTCTTAAAATTAGTGGCCAACAAACTATCGGTCAGCACCGCACCGACAATCCCTTCCCCATTGGCTATTTTACCGGTGAGGACTTTAAGGTCATTGGTAATGGATACAAGGTTCTGGTTGTTTTCCTGCAGCGTCTCCATCATGTTATCCGTGTCCAGAGGCATTACTGCCTGTAACCGGTCTCCATCAGTGATCGCTGGTGCTTGGGTGGTGCCTCCATAAAGGACAATGATCTTGTTACCGATAAGACCATCAGAACTAATGGTGGCCTTAGAATCCTTCCGTATATAATCCTTGGAATCAGCATCCACGTTCATTTCTATTTCCACTTGCGAATCCCCATAAAATTTAATAGAGGTCACCGTACCTATCTTGACCCCTGAAAACCAGACATTATTTCCTGTCTGAAGTCCTTGGACATCGTCGAAAACAGCTTTTAGCTTGACACTTTTCACAAAAACCTTTTGCTGTGCCCCCAACGTCAAGATCCCCACTACCGCAATGATAATTCCTACTAGTACGAAAATCCCGACGATTACTGATTTTTTATTATCATTTCTCATTATGTAATGAAATTATAGTCATAAAATGATTTCACTCTTTGATCCTCTGGTGTTTTGAACACCTCTTCAAATTTTCCTTCGGCGCCAAATTGACCATCCAAAAGCACCGCGACCCTGTCCCCTGTATCCCGGGCACAGGTCAAATCATGTGTAATGATGATAGAAGATGTATTGTATCGCTCCCTCACCTCGTTGATCAGGTTATTGATGTCACTGCAGGTGATCGGATCCAGTCCAGCTGTGGGTTCATCATATAGCATGATTTCTGGCTTCAGGATAAGTGTCCTGGCAATCCCTATCCGTTTTCTTTGGCCACCAGAAAGCTCTGATGGCATTTGGTTTATCGTCTGCGAAAGTCCCACTGCCTCCAGCACTTCTTCCACCATCGTGTCCTTTTCACTTCGGCTAAGCCCCTTGACATTTCTCACAAGCGGAAATTCAAGGTTTTCCCGCACGGTCATACTATCATATAACGCACTTGCCTGAAAAGAAAAACCAATTTTTAACCTTAGGTCATTGAGTTCTTTCGCACCAAGGTTTGAAACTTCATGGCCAAGTACGTTCATCGTACCTTCGTCCTGGGTAAGTAGGCCCACCATAATCTTAATCAATACGGATTTGCCCGTACCGGATTTCCCGAGTACCACGACGTTCTCCCCCTTATAAAGATCCAAGTCCACTCCCATCAGTACATCTAACTCTCCGAAAGACTTCTTCAATCCCCTTACTTCTACTACTTTTTCTCTCATAGCTTAGGACATTCTGATAAAGTTCACAATCTGAAGTGCCAGCAATTCTTCAATAAAGATCAAGAACATCGCCAATACCACTGAGGCATTCGCTGCTTTCCCCACTCCTTCGGTACCTTTGGAAGAGTGGTATCCTTTATAGCATCCCACTATCCCGATAGTAAAGCCAAATACCAATGACTTGATAATGGACGAAAAGATATCCAAAAACGAAATGGCGTCGAATACCTGGACAAAGTAAGTCGAAAAACTAACACTTTCATTACTGTTTACCGAAAGAAATGCTCCCATCAATGCCACAAAATCCGTGTACATTACCAATACAGGGATCATGAAAGTGGTGGCCAATACCCGGGTGACTACCAAAAACTTAAATGGATTGGTAGCTGATACTTCCATGGCATCGATCTGCTCGGTCACTTTCATCGAGCCGATCTCCGCACCAATGCTCGATCCCACTTTGCCTGCTGCGATCAGCGCAGTCACCAAGGGACCCATCGCCCGCACAATGGCAATGGAAATCAGCGACGGCAACCAAGAAGTGGCGCCAAACTCTGACAAGGATGGGCGGGACTGATTGGTAAAAACGATCCCCACAATAAAGCCTGTTAGCGAAATGAGCGCCAAAGAATTATAGCCAATTTTATAGCATTGGCGAATTACCTCCTTAAACTCATACGGAGGCATCCAGACTTCCTTAAAGAAGCGCTTGATAAATGCGAAGGCATCGGCCAAACCTAACATCATCGAATCGATCTTAGGAGTGATCAAATGCTCTCTCTTATTGGATTTATTAGCCATAAGGTTTACTTGAATGTGCGAAACTAATAATTTTAGCCCGATTAGACTTATTTAAAAACGATAAATACATCACAAAATATCTTCTAGGGATTCTTTCCTTAAAGGTTTCACTAAAAAACCGCTGACCATGTCATATTGTTTACTCCTCTCCTCATCCCTTGGATCAATTGAGGAGGAAAGCATCCGAACCTCCACCTCTATTTCACGTTCGATCAGTTGATCCAAAAAATCCCAACCTTTCATTTCTGGCATATTGATATCAAGTAAAAGTAAATCCACTTTATGTTCATCAAGCCAAAATAATGCCTCAATTGGATTTGCGAAAAAATATAAATCCAATTCGGGATTGTTTTTCAGCAACAACCTCTTATTGATCAAATGCTGAACTTTGTCATCATCGACTATTAAAATGGATTTTGAACGATGATTTGTCATAGGTGTATTGAATTGGTTTTGTACCATCTCATCAGCGAGTATTTCATTCATTTTTTTTACTTCCTCGTCTAGTTCTTCCGAGGATTGTTTTAGCATTTCCACTACTTCCTTACTGGGATGGCCATCCTTTATAAAGTTTACCATCCCCAGCACATTAGAAAGTGGCCTCCTGAGGTTATGCGAATTCATAAAAGCAAATTTCCGAAGGCGGTCATTTTGCTCTTTTAGTGAATTGTTCAAGATCTCCTTCTCTATCATATTCTGATGAATGGTAGTATTATCTACTGCCGCTACCATGAGCTTTTCTTTCCGATTTCTCAGGAAGGGAACAAAGTACAAATCAACCATTCTTTTCTCCCCATTTCTGTCCTTTAATTCACACTTCTTAATCGACTGCTTTTGGGCAGCATAAACTTCCCCTAACCTGCTTTTGGAAATGCCCGAAAAAACATCAAATCCAATGGCACTTTTCCGCTGAATTTTATCCCCAAAAATGATGGCTGCCATTTCATTTGAATTGACGATTTTGCCGGACTGTTTATCCACCACCCACATGCTGATAGGAATGTTATCAAAGATCACTTCGTACCCCTCCCAAACTCTCCGATCCAACTTCATCGAACGCTCCACCAACAAGTATATCAACACCCCTGAAGCCCCAACAAATAGAATGGCCTTTACTACTTCAAACATGACCATTTTGGACAGGCCCAGGTCCTCCTGAAACTGATCAAGAAATAAGGAAGAAAAAGTCACCCAGCTTCCTCCTATAAGTATATAAATAAGTGCTATCCTGAGACTAGACTTCATGCGAACATTAGCTTGTAATCTAAGATATAAAAAATATCACCGCAAAACCCCATGAAAGCTTAATATCAAGGGTATATTTTGTTTTAGCCTAAACTAAATAAATCAAGACTGACTAAATTAGCCAAGGCTAAAAATAACTTAAATATCTATTTTTCAATAATTTAAAACCATTTAACTAAAGTTAATATTTACATATATAGACATTGCTTATCTAAAATTTAATTTGCCTTCATAATCATTAACACTGAACCTCCTGAGCATGTTAATTATGCTATTTTCATATCCCGTTTTATGATTTATTCCATCCCTCTGATGGCTATTACTTCCATTTTTTAGCGGGGTCCCTGCTTCTTTTCTACATAAAAACCCCCATAACAATCAGCTTCAATTCTCTCCTCTACCCCACCCAAACAAAGCGAGCCCTACCCTCGTATTTAGCCAAAATCCCCCTACCCATCTTCGGCTGTTTGATGGGGAAAAACAGTGGTATAAATTTCCTTTCTGGGAAGTTTATCCTTAACTTCAGTACCGTGAAAAAGGCTGAATTAATCCTTTCCAGAAAGCCCTGTATTCTGAAAAAATCCTGACTGGAAAATGACCTGTTTTTACGACCAAAAAATTCGTTTCTTTAGGCTTACGTTTCGGCTCTAAAAAAGCTCCAAAAACAGAAAAAACATAAGGCCATTTCATACTCAAAAACACACCCAAAAACTGATGTAAACATGAAGAAAACCTTCCCCTTCTTTATCCTTCTAATTGGTCTATTTACCCCTGCCTTTGGGCAAGATAAATACGATGAAGAACTGGCAAAAAAATACCAAGCTGACGATTATGGAATGCGTAAATATGTCATGGCATTTCTGAAAAGTGGTCCAGATGTGGAACACTATTCGGAGGAAGAAAGAGCTAAAATCCAGCAAGGCCATATGGAGCATATCGGAAAAATGGCCACGGAAAAGAAGCTGGTTTTGGCGGGTCCCTTCTTTGGTGAAGGAACCCTCCGGGGGATCTTTATCTTTGATGTGGCAGACATTAATGAAGCTGAAAAACTCACTGCTGAGGATCCTGCCGTGAAGGCTGGCGTGCTCAAGATGGAGCTGGTGGAATGGTACGGGTCTGCTGCCCTAATGGCCATCCCTGAAATCCATGAAAAGATACAGAAAATAGATTTCTAACATAGCGAGAAAGCGGATCAAGCAATATTTCTTGGGGGGTGAATTTTGACATGGTCTTATGAAAGAAAATTTCATATCATTAAAACGACGGGCTTCCTTCACCTGGAAATCGCTTTTACCCCATAAAGTTATTTAATTCAGGCAAAAAGCGTCAGACCGAGTGCTTGCCTGACCGACAGGCATGGAGTCGAGGTCCAACGTCTAGCCTTCGACTCCGCTCAGGCTGACATCTCTTTACTAACAGTTTAATAGCAATTTCCCTGGCCTCCTCCATCCGCTTGATTCGGTTTTTAGCACGAATTCATGGGGAATAGGGAGGGAATTCGACTAAAACCGAAAACATTGGATGGGCAATTTACCACGGGCTTTACCCATGGTTATGAACGTGTCGCCCCCCTGGGGCTAGCTTTCGAGCGTAATCTTTCAATGCTGGCCTAACATGTACTTGGTGCCTTTGTGACATTTTTATTTATCGGAGGTTTTTCCATTAAGAAAACTGTCGGCCCCAAACTTTTACGCTTGATACGGGAAAGCTTGACCAAAGTGGCATTGTCCCCCATGAACGAGCAAATGCTCTTTGGACGGAAATAGAAATTCTTTCATTAAGAAACTGACGGCTCACCTTTAGAAGCGCTACACTATTCTAACTTTCCGATCCCCCCTCTATCTGCCACAAATTTCCCTGTAGGGACAATATTCGCATTTCTTCAAGTCATCCGTCTGGTCAAAGGCAATGGCCTTATCAAATATTTCTGAGAGCATTGCTTTTAGGCTCGCTGTAAATTCTTGCTGATAATCCAAGTAGTTGTTCAGTTCTTCTCTCGGCCCTCTACCTTCTTTAAACTGTAGGTAAGGGTTAAAATCATCTTTGAAAACTTCCTTCAGGTTAAATATCGCCGGTTTGAGTGGAGCTTGGTTTTGGGGAAATTTGGCTTGGTACAGCAGGCCATAGATCAAGGTCTGCATGGCTGCTTTGTTTCTTTTGGAATCCTCACGATCAAATAGTGAAGAAATGGATGGAAAATCCTTGATATCCTGACCTGACTTATAGTCGATCAACCGCACTGCACCATTTTGTTTATCCACACGATCTATAATGCCCTTTAAAGCTACTGAATATTCCTCATTGTTTGCCTGGACTGGTATAGCAGTACGGTAGCTCAGATCTTTTTCAAGCGAAACCAGTTCAAAAGGTGCTCCCTTCTGATCCCATTTCAAGAGCTCTTCTATGTACTTCTGCATCACATCACGCACGATGGCCAGCTGGCCACTTAAGCGTGTATCAGCTTCCTCCTCAAGATGGTAGAATTCCCGGATTGCCTTTTCAATTGATGGCCCTATATATTTATTTAACTGGTCAAAATCCTCTTTTCGGACTACTCTTCGCTGCTTCCTTTCCATAAACCCCTTGTAAAGGTACTCTAAGCCATAGTGGGCCAGGTTACCAAACACCGAAGGACTCACCTCTTCCTCCACCTTATCCTTCTCGTTGATATTGGCCAAATAGCGAAAGTAGAACTTCAGCCGGCAGTCAAGCCAAATGCTCAAAGCCGACGGGGAAAATGCCGTCTCGGAAGTCCCATCCTCTATGACCAGGTATTTTCCCAACAACTGCATGATCTCGTCGGTTTTCGTGATGGTGATGGGTTCTCCTGGGTGGATATCCACCGGAACATACACCACTTCTTCGGCAATATCCATGTTCATCTCCATTGTCATCTGGCGTATATAACGGCTCATTTCACCTACTTTGCCCTGATCTGAAGCAGTGGAATAAATCATATGCACTTCCTCGGCACGATGGAGAAGCCGGTAAAACGTATAGGCGTAAATAGCGTCATTTTGCTCTTGAACAGGTAGCCCGAATGCCTTACGGATATTAAAGGGGATAAGTGAATTCAGGCCTCCTGAAGGTGGAAAACTACCCTCGTTCATATTGGCAATGATCACACGCTTAAAATCCAGGTTACGGGATTCCAGCACACCCATCACCTGTAACCCGGCTAGTGGCTCTCCTTCAAAAGGCAACCGCACTTCCCTAAAAACCTGCCTGAACAACCTGATAAAGAACTCCAGGTTTATGGAAATGGACTCCTGCTTTTGAAATATGTCCTTTAGTCGGGTCAGCTGCTTGTGACATTGGTAAAGGTAACTTCGCTGGAGTTGGTCACCTTCCAGCCGGTCTGCCAACATGAGCATAAGGGTTTCCAAATAGTTAAATAGCCCTGCCGTTTCCAGCTTTTGGAAAATCAACTCAAATAGTCCACCTCCGGACTGAAGCGTCGGCTGCGGAATATAAACTTGGTTTTTCCGTTGGATATTTTCCAACAGCTCTTCTACAAAATGCGCTCTCTCGCCCTTAAGATAGGTCGTAGAAAGCAACTCTTTTACCGCTTGGTGATAAAACGTCGTATTTCCCTCTTCTACCTTCACATAACGCTGAAGCTCTAAAACCGCTTCCAGAAATGCATATACCGGTGCATTCCGAACAGGGTACCCCATCGTGACATTCACCTTGTCCAAGTGGTCTGGGAGTTGGTTCATTACGGGAAACAGCAGTTGCTCATCAGGCAGGATGACCACCGTTTCCTCTAGAAGTTCGTCTTGGCCAATTCCCTCCAGCACTTTCCCTATTAAGTTTGCTTGGTTGATCTTTAATGGGGTTTGGTACACCTTGGTTTTTGAGCTGGCTTGCTGGATGTATTGTGGGACGGCCTTGGGAAAGGTAGGACCGAGCACTTTGTCTTTTTGATACTCCCGAAAGAAAAGCCCAGCCTCTTGCTGGTAATCTTCGAGATAAAAAGCATCCAAATCCCAATAGACCGAAGCCCCAAAGGCCGCTACAAAATGCTTGACCAATTTCTCCTCCGTTTTCGTGAAGGCATTAAACCCAACAAACGCATAATGCAACCCAGGACGCTCCAGTTGGGCTATATTCTCTGCCACTTCACGATAGAGCATGCCTGAGTAGGCATAACCCGAAACTTCGAGCTCCCGCTTAAACCGCTCATAAAGTGGCCCCAATAATTCCCAATAACGGATAAACTTATCCTTGTGGCCATTTTCACCCATCCTTCCTTCACGCTCAAATGATTTCCAGAATTGCTTTACCAATTCAATTTGGCTCTCACTCAAGTAACTCAAGTCCGTCTCTATTTCCTTGATTTCAGCGACCAACTTGTACAATTTGGTCGGATCCACCATAAATTGGTCAATGTCGTTAAAGTCCTTCAGGATCATTTCTCCCCAAAAGTAAAACCGATCAAAGGGCTCAGCATCCGCCTGCAATTCACGATAAACCCGGTAAAGTTCAAAAATCAACGTCAGCTGATCAGCCGGTTTGTTTTGTGCAAACTTGTAAAACAGCTCTTCCACGGTTATGACCGACGGCATCCACTGTGGTCGATCGATCAACTTGCCCAAATGCTGGATAAAAAACAATCCCGCCCTTCTATTGGGGAGTACCACGGCTATTTTGCTGAGGTCCTTATGTTTATTTAATAAATCAGATGCAGTATCTCTAAGAAAACTCTCCATTTATTGGTTACTGGTTACATGATTATTGATTATGAAACTGGATTTTACATAGGATTGATCCAATTTCCCTGACCACTAGTCACTGCTATTCCTTCTATCATTAAAGAAAATTCCCAAGCATTGACCCTCAGTCAATCGTTTTTGATTTTTATTATCAGAATAAACTCCCTGATTGCCCCCTTCGACATGCTCAGGGCAAAAACCAAGCACAACTAAGGGTGCCTGAACGAAGCCATAAGCCTCACCGGATACACACAAGCTTAGGTTTGACTTGACTCCAATGTCACACCTCAATGATCCTTCCTGTCTCGAGATAGCACAGAAACCCTTTGACCTGATAGTCTCCTAGTCCTGCTACCAGCTTCATGTACTCCCTCACCTGTCGTTGGTGCTTATCCAGCTCTTCACCGGTTTTAAAGTCTATCACTTCTGCCAGATTACCCTTGATGACAATCCTGTCCGGTCGCCTTTGCCGCCCTCCTGGCAGCAGCACTCCCTGTTCGGTCAGAATCCTTCCACTACCTTCAAACCAAGATCGAAATTGTTCTTTTCCAAATAGCTTCTTCAATTGGTCCCTGACGATTTCCTTCTCCTCACTGTCCAACCTTCCTTCAAAATAAAAGGACTGCAGCTGATCCATCGCCTCCTGCTGATTGGGTGACTTTTCCAGCAATTCATGAATCAATACCCCAAAGCTCCTCCTATGACGTTGCGCTAATCCTTCTTCGCTAAAGTCCACCGCATATTGCTTGACTTCCAGGAGTTCTCCCCACTTTCTATGGTTCCAGGTCAAAAGACCATCTTTTAATGGCTTCGTGTCTTGGGAGGTATCGGTTGATTCCGG
Source organism: Echinicola rosea (assembly GCF_005281475.1). NCBI lineage: Bacteria > Pseudomonadati > Bacteroidota > Cytophagia > Cytophagales > Cyclobacteriaceae > Echinicola > Echinicola rosea. Next base: position 5,064,563 of record NZ_CP040106.1, read on the forward strand.
CCATTCACCCCATTTAAAAACACTTGACTCTTGGTCAAAAAAACTCGATAAATCATGTTCCGCCGTTTTAAGCCCTCCCTGCTCCATTATTTCCAAGAGGTTTTTCTCAAGCGGATTGGACGAGGCCTTGCTCGAATTTTTTACAATTTTCTTCGGACTTAGGGTCCAAAGTACCTCCTCTGCCCTGGTAAGGGCCACATAGATCATGTTCAGGGTATCCAGGTAAGCCATGGTCACTTCTTCCAGGTGGATGGGCTTAAAGACCGAATTTGCCAATTCCTTCTTAAGGGTAAGCGGAATGATCGCTTCCACATCTTCCTCCATATCCCGGAAAGGAGACCAGATGATATTGTCCTTGGAAAAATCCACTATTCTCCACATCAGAAATGGCATCAAAACGACTTTGTATTGCAATCCTTTGGATTTGTGGATCGTTATGATAGGCATAGCATCATGCCCTTCGGGAATCTTCACTGTACGTTTATGGCTGTTCTCTTCCCACCAATGGAGAAATCCAGATAAGTCTGCGCGGTTATTGGCCACATAATCGTACACGGCTTCCTTGAAACCAGAAATATAGGCCAGCTCCGTCTGTAACTCATAAAATCCTAATAGTGCCACCAACTCTTCCAGCAATTCCATAAGGGGCAATTTGGCTATCCTGTCCGCTTCCGCTGCAAACGCTGCTATCTTCTCTGCCAACCAATCCGGCTTATCCCTCGTAGAAAAAACCTCATGGCTAATCGCTTGGCCATTCAGTGAGCTCCAGTAGAACCATAAGGTCTGAAAAGAGACGTGGTCTGTAGGATCTGCCAAGTAGTTTAAGGCAGCAATCAATGCCTTTACCGTGGCGGCCTTATCCAGAAACATAGATTCATCGGAAACCACATCAAAGCTGTAATCCAACTCAGGGTGTTCATGTCTATACGCCATCAGGGCATCAGCGATCATGGCTCCTTGATGCTTCTTCCTTACCAAAAAAGCAATATCCCTAGGTCGGTAGCCATGATCCTGCAACTCCATGATCATGGCAGGGAGTTTTTCCAAAACCATCTCGGTGTAGCCCAAATCCTCCTCTTCACCTGTATCTTCCAAAAACTCCATACGCACCATCCCTTGAAAATCCAGCTCATTTTTGGCTGCTGGAACCTTCTGCGCCACATCCTGATAGGCTTTGGTCAAAATGCCGGGACTTGGATGCCCTGTTTCCCGTTCAAAACTCCGTTCCAATTGCTCAGGCAATACACTGAAGAGGGTATTGTTAAAGGCTACGATCTGCGGAAGTGAACGGAAATTGGTGTCCAGCCCTTTCACTGCAATCCGCGAAGACCCAATGTCCTCTTCGACCTTCTCCAGCAATAGCTTCATATCCCCACCTCTCCAGCGGTAAATGGATTGCTTGACATCACCGACGACCAGATTGGTATGTTCATAGCTCAGGGAGTTTTCCAGCAGGGGCTTAAAACTGTCCCACTGGAAACCCGAGGTATCCTGAAATTCATCAATCAAAAAGTGCTTGTACTGGTTGCCCACTTTTTCGTAGATAAATGGCGCATCATTCTCCTTGGTGATTTCCTTCAGGAAGTCATTGGCATCGGAAATCATCAGGATATTTTCTTCATCCTTAAGGTCTCTGAGTTCCTCCAGAAGATTTCTGAAAATGCCATAGGCGTAAAAGTTCTTGTCGATTGCCTGGTAGGTCATCCATTCTTGGCGCAATGGCACAAATTGACGAAGAATATCTCCCAACCCGGCATGGTAAGCCGCCATAATGGCCTCTTTTTGTTTGCTTGTTTTGCTATACCATTTGGTTTCATCATCAATGGCCGCTTTTCTGCTTTCCGTTAATTCAGGTATCGGACTGATGTGCTCTCCCAACTTATCAAACAACAATGCAAATCCCCTTTTACCGCCGGAAAAATCTGTCCATTCCAATCCAAACTGTTGGCGAAGGGCATTGGCATCTGTTTTCATTTCTGCGGCCTTTTTATGCAAGGCCTGCTTTTTTGTGTTGAGGTAATTTCTGAATAGTTCCAGGTTCTTTTCGCTGGAAAGAAATTCCCTGATCAATTGCTGGTACTGCTTGAAATTTTCGGTAAAGATTTCCATTCCCAAGTCACGGATATTGCTTCTGATATCCCATGACTTACCTTCTTGAATCTTGGTCAAAGCATAATCCACCAGCCACTTGTGCAAATAGGAATCATCCAACACATGCTGCACCACCCTATCCACTACCCGTTCCAAGACGGCATCTTGATCCATGGCCACATCAAATTTTGCCTGCAGATCAATTTCCCTAGCAAAAGCCCTGACTACTTTTTGGAAAAAACTGTCAATCGTGGACACCGAAAAATTGGCATAATCGTGTAAAATTGCCGTAAGCACCCTGCTTGCCTGGGTCTTCAGTCCCGCTTCATCCAGTCCTAAATGTTCCATCAACTGCTGGTCAAGATATTCATCAGGACGTATTTCGTTCTTAAGCCTACCGAGCACCTCCAATATCCGTCCCTTCATTTCTTGGGTGGCCTTGTTGGTAAAAGTAACCGCTAATATCCCCCTAAAGGCCAATGGATGGGCCAAAGCCAGTTTAAGGTACTCCAAGGTAAGGGTGTAAGTCTTTCCAGAGCCGGCAGATGATTTATAGATAATAAAGGGCTTTGCTTCCATGGTCTATAATTTAGGCAAAACAAGGGGAATTTTAAGGATATAAAAAACCTTTGACATTAACTGTCGCAATTTTCAGTAAAATACCAGCACTATCCCCCTCCATCATAGCAAGCAGTGCATGTAGATGGATATTTGAAAATAGTGAAACTGGATCATTCCCTAATTGCTGAAGTATGCCTACCTTCGCCACAAAACTTCAATTTTAAATTCAGCATCGGATGTTCTTCTACCTAGCGCAGTTCCTTACCTTTCTTGCCATGCCGCTTACCATTCTGATCATTATTCTGATCCTGGCGTTAATATATCACCAGAAAAACCATGGAAAGCTATTTGGAACAATAGGCGTGGTGCTACTGCTATTTTTCTCCAATACGTTTATTGCTAACACTGCCATGTTTTTATGGGAACCGGCTTACAAGCCTATTGCCGCCCTTCCCTCCTATGAATTTGGCATTGTGCTGACAGGCGTGACCAATCTGGATAAAACCGCCTATGACCGTACCTTTTTCAATAAAGGAGCAGATAGGGCAACCCAAGCGGTTCAATTGTATAAAATGAACAAGATAAAGAAGATATTGATCACGGGTGGCCAGGGCCTAAACCCCACCAACTCCAATACCGAAGCAAAATTGCTGGCCGACTTTATGGAAATTGCAGGAGTGCCTGAAGAGGACATTATCATAGAAAACCAAGCTGTCAATACCCGTCAGAATGCACTTTTTACTAAACAAAAGCTTACACTACTAAATATTGACCCAGAGTCAATTCAATTATTGATCACCTCTGCCTTCCATATGAAGCGGGCCAAGGCCTGCTTTGACAAAGCCGGAGTTCCAACCGACACTTTTCCCGTGGATTACTACGCTTCCGACATCAAAGCAGACTTTAAAAGCCTCGTCATGCCTTCACCTAATGGATTGGTTATTTGGCACAAATTATTTAAAGAGTGGATAGGGCTTACGGTTTATAGGCTGGTCGGTTATATATAAAAATAAAGTAGAAGTAGTAAATTTCCTTTCACCCGTTTACCACGTCGATGATTTGAGGCGTGGCATAGCCCTGATAATATCACTTAAACTTATCTGCCCTAATAGTCTGCCATCCTTAAGCACTGGAAAACGCCTGATTTTCAATTCCAAAAATCGGTGGGCAGCATCAAAAATCGTCAGTTCTGGATCCATGGTGATGACATCTTTGGTCATATGCTCATGCACTCGGCCTGCCATTCTGGGGGTGTTGTTATATTTTCCGCGGATAATCTCTTTAAGGCAATCCACCTCGGAAATTATGCCTACGAGGTTTTGGCCATCGTCCAATACCGGTGCTCCTGAAATCCGCTTCTGTGTCAATATTTGGACGACATGGTCAATGGTGTCCTCCGGATGGAATGTGGTGAGGTTGGTAGTCATGTGATCTGACACCAAAATAGGTTGGGACGCGCTCGTACTGGGCTCAGCCAAGCGAACACCTTGAAAACTTTTTACCATAATTATTTCGGGTTTAAATGAGTTATGAGCTGAATAATATACCTAAATAAGAAGACAATTACAAAATATATTTTAGATACAAGTAAAAAAACCGGTATAAACCTTCAAAAAATATCAAATAAACCCAATTATCCTCCCCCTTCGCAATTGATGCGTAAAAGCTGAATGCCCTGTCCAAACTCCAGCTCATTGGGCGTCTCAAACCGAAATACACCATCTTCTTCCTTCACGGGACCATACCCTTCCAAGACCAGATTATCCCTAAACAGAAAAGCCACTTCGCGCTTGGATCTTTTTCCTTCAGCAGCAAAACTGTATTCTGCAATTAAAGTATCACCTGACATTTCACCTTCAAAAGACCCCGAATTGAGGTCCTTTTCAAATAGTTTATAAACGAGCACTCCCTTTACCTTCCCATCAGCTTTTTGGTCAATCTGGAGACGAACGGTATCTTTTTCCCCCAGATAGGCAAAGCAAATGTTTTCCACTTTTGGATCCGAAGCAGACTGGTCACGGACATTGTCATGGAAATTATCCGTATTGCTCCCATTTCTTTGACCACAAGCCATAAGTACCAAGAGAAAAAAATGGATAGGATTAATTTTTTTGTGCTGTATCATCATTGTAGGGAATTTAATTACCCAGCACCTGCAAAAACCTTTCCACCTCTTCTTTACTGATGGTCAAAACTTTTTCTTGATGCTCTGGTACCGCGCTTAAGGCCAAGTTTTCATTCCAATACTCACTGGAAGAAGCTCTCCATGCTTTACAGCTGGCGTGAACTTCCCTCAAATTGCCCGTAGCGGAAAGGTCCTCGACCAACTCGGCTTTCATACCTCCACCAGGCATGATATTGATCCTGTTTCCGGCTTTATAAAGCAAACGCTTGATCACATCAAGTCCTTCTGTAACCGTATTTTTTCCTCCCGAAGTAAGGATTCTCCTGAATCCGCATTCTATCACCGCCTCCAAGGACTTTTCGAAGTTTCTACTTGCGTCAAATGCTCTGTGGAAGGTACACGGCATACCTCCTGCTGCGTCTATCAGTTGCTCACAGGCACCGATATTGACTTCGCCTTGGGGCGTAAGGACACCGAAGACAAATCCATCAGCACCATATTTTTTAAGAATCCGAATATCTTCATGCATCGCCTGCAGTTCGTCATTGGTGTAAACAAAATCCCCACCCCTCGGGCGGATCATCACGAACACCGGGATATCGACTTTACTTTTGATATGCTTAAGGGTTCCTGCGGAAGGTGTCTCACCACCTTCCAAGAAATCGGCACACAGCTCCAACCTGTCGATTCCATATTCGGAAGCTTTGATGGCCGCTTCGACCGTAAACACCGGAGCTTCTAGTAGAATCTTTGTCATATTCTAAAATTTACTTTTTGAGTCCACCAAGGCTTTGCCGTCCTGATGATGCATGGCATAATTAAACCCGGGATGTACCGCATATGCACCATGCTCTCCATCCTTATTGACAGCAAGAAATCCTGCTTGAATACCATCGATTCCCTTATTTTTGCTGATCAATCTCCTCACTGCTTCTTCACAAGCTTCCTGAGGGCTCCTGCCCTGTCGCATCAACTCTACGATAAGAAAACTGCCACAGATCTTGATAATGGATTCCCCTAGCCCTGTGGCCGTAGCGGCTCCTACTTCATTGTCCACATAAAGCCCCGCACCGATGATCGGGCTATCGCCGACCCTACCGTGCATCTTATATGCCAAACCGCTGGTCGTACACGATCCTGCCAAATTACCGTTCTCATCCAAACCGATCATACCGATGGTATCGTGGTTTTCAATATTGATGACCGGTTTGTACTCGGATTTAAGCTTCCACTTCTCGTATGCCTTTTCTGCTGCTGGACTTAATTTCTCCTCCTCAATGGGAAAGCCTTCCTGAATGGCAAACTGTCTTGCCCCTTCGCCAGCCAACATCACATGCGGTGTATCCTCCATTACTTTTCTGGCAAGGGAAATCGGGTGCTTCACCTGACGGACAAAGCAAACTGATCCGCATGATCCGTCCCCTTTCATGATAGATGCATCTAAGGTCACGATCCCCTCCCTGTCTGGAAGGCCTTGAAGCCCTACGGAAAGGTTCTTCAGGTCGTTTTCAGTTACCATGACTCCCTGCTCCACTGCATCCACAATATCTCCTGACTGGCCCAATACTTCCCAGGCTTTGTCGTTGGCAGCCATGCCATGGTTCCAGGTGGAAAGGATAAGCGGTTTATGTGTCTCTCCCCTTTTTCTCTCGGTATGGCCAGCCAAGGCACCAGACATGGAACCTGGCAATATTAGGGCTGAGGACAATAGGGTGTTTTTGAGAAATTTTCTTCTATCTGACATTATACGTTCATTTTTGGCATTGGTATCTATTCCGAAAAATAATCAATTTTAAAGAAAAATAACATCTCCACAGCTCAAATAATCTATTTTTTCAATAAACTTACCCGATAAAAATATAAATTTCAAAAAAGTAAAAAAGGCCATCCTATAATGTCCATATCACTGTAGGCTACATCTTTCCATTACTTATGAAAGAAATTCCTCAGGATCCGATCCGTACGAAACATTATAAAACAGCCTCTCCTGTAGCCGCCTACTATTTTGCGCTATTTAATCGCCTCAATATACGCTTGTTCTTCAAAATAATCCCTGAACTCCAGATCGGTAGCTGCCCTAAGTTTCAGGTAAGGGCTCCGCTGGACTGCCTTCTTAAGGTTTTCATAAAGCCGCTCTTCATCGCTGTTCTGGCTAGCCACCAATGCCAATCCATAAAAGGCATATCCAAATTCCATATTGCTCAGCGCACTTTCCTCAAAGGCGATGGCCGCTTGTCCATACTCTTCTGCCAAAAAATAAGCTAAGCCCTTATTAAACATGTTGGTGGCCGTTTCAGGAGCCTTGTCCAACCTCAAGGTGGCCAGTTTATAATCTCCTCTGATGATATCCAGGGCCCCCCGCTTACCTTCATTGAAACGCTGGAATTCAGGGTTGTCTTTTGCAAGCGCATTGGCTTTGGATATTTCCAGGTAAGCTGCTCCGTAATCACCCCACATAAGGTAAGCCTGCCCCATGTTGTGCCTGGCCTGTGGACTTTCATTGATTTCATTGGACATTCTGAAAAGCCTCATGGCCTGGTTGACTTTATTGTTTTTGTCACTGATCTTGATCATGCGATGGGCCTGGTTAAGGTAAACCACACCAAGGTTATTATAGGCCAATGCCGAGCCGTGTTTTTTAAGCATGGCCTCATAGATTAGCTGCTTGTCCTTCAGTCCTGGGTTAAATGTGGCAGCTCTTGCCAGTTCTGCTTCCGTAAGCTCATCTCCAGTAGCAGTGCCATTGATGTACATATTCGCCATGGCAGAGATTTCAGGATCACTCCTTCTGTCTTGTGCCATCATCACCATGACTTTTGCCAGCTGCATTTCACCGAATTTTTCCTTTGAGAACCTATTATAAGAAGGGATTTCCTTTAATTGCTCCACCTTACTTTCATACGTATCATCGGCGTAAATCACATCGAAGTACTTGTCCCGCTCCTTCATGTCTATTCCTTCGAATGTCCTCAACAAATGCCTGAACAGCAACCAATCAGGCTCTTTTCGCTGCAACACAATGTCTATACTTTCCACATCGCCCTCATACCCCATTTTTTTCAGTTGTACCCTGACTTGCTGTTCCGCTACTTGTGCCCTGGTAGCAGCCAAGCTGTTGTAGTCACCTTCATCTGGTGACGCCATTCCCAACACAATGATCCTATTGATTTCCTCTCCTTTTTCCACCAGAGACTTCAGTTCACCCACAAAATCTTCATTGAACGATGACGGATTGGCCTGGGCGGCGTTTTTTGAAAAATAGTAATTCAGCTCATGAGCCGCCATGTTCATAAAATCATCGTCATAACTCATATAAGCTCCCACTTCGGGGATATTTTCACCGGGAGCAAATTGTCCTACCCTAGCCAAATTCACTGTACTGATGATGCCAGTGGCCAGGGTCATGTAGGGAGTAGTAAACGCTTTACCGGTCTCCACTTCCTCCATCAGCCCCTTTATCCTGAGTTCTCCCCTGTCCATGCCTTCCATATACGGAAAAGACATGTTGCGGATAATTTCCACTGCCTGCCCCGGCCCGGCCAGATCACTTTCATCAACTTTGATCTCTTCCAGTGGAAGTGCTCCCTCTCCATATTGGTACTCCGGCAGCAGGGTGTAATTATTTTCTTCGGATACCAGACCTGCCGGTATGGTGGCACGTAATTTGAAACGAACCGAATCGTTGTGCAGTACCAATGGATCTTTATCTACCTTTACTATGGGCAATCCAGCCTTGTCAAAAAGAGATTGTGTACTACATGACACCCAAAACACTGAAAAGCAAACCATTAAAATCTTAAACGAGTATTTCATAAACTGTTTAGGCTTAGAGCGGTTTATTAGAATATTCATTATATTTATATTACTTTTAGACAATATTTAAAATCCTAGATGATGGAAAAACTGAAAATATTCTTCGAAGACAGAGCATTTGGAGTTTGTTCTAAATTGGGTGAAAAACTCAACTTCCCTATTGACGGAATCCGTCTGTTCTTTATCTACACTTCTTTTATTACGCTTGGCTCTCCTATCATTGTTTATGTGACCATGGCCATGTTGATGAAAGTGAGGAAATTTTTCAGAAAGAGTAATAATCCTGTGCTTTTCGATTAAAGGTCCGGGTATTTTCGCCTGCCCATTACATAGTAGGAAAGTACAATGGAAGCAACTTCCTTACTAGCTTTCTGGATAGGCAATTTTAATGCCAAAGCCCCTCGCTTATCAGCCCTGTTCTTCATTTTAAAAAAATCACGATATGCTTTCATCACTTGACCTGCATGCTTACTTTTTCCTGAAAGCACAAACTGCAAGGCTGCCGCGGCATCCAATAGTACCCTGAACACCATTATCTTGAGGAAGCCACCCCTGGTTAAGTTCCTGTTGAGCATCAAAAGATTATTTCGGAAATTCAAGTAAGTCTTGAATGGGCTCGTCCGGGATAGCGTACCGCCGCCCACATGATAAACCTGCACCTTTCCTAGATAGCCCGACTTCCAACCCTTTCTGGCCATCCGCCAGCACAGGTCTATTTCCTCCATATGGGCAAAAAAATCGGCTTCAAAGCCCCCCAAGTCGTGATACACATCGGCCCTGACGCCATAGCAGGCTCCAGACACCCAGTCCACCTCCACCTCATCATCGTACTGCCCGTGGTCCTCCTCCAAAATCCCGAGCACCCTCCCCCTGCAATAAGGATATCCCAATCGGTCTATATATCCTCCTCCGGCACCGGCATAATCAAAAATGGATTTATCTTGTTGCGATAGGATTTTGGGCTGGACAGCAGCAAAGTCTCCATGCGACCGGAGCCAATCGATCAGCTGAACGTCCCACTTTTCGCTGACCTCTACATCGGAATTCAATAATATATAATAATGATACTGTCCTTTGAGTTGTTCGAGCACCTCATTATAGCCCTGGCTGAAGCCATGGTTTTGGGATAGGCTTATGAGTTTTACCGCCGAAAAATGTGTTTTCATCAAGGCCACTGAACCGTCGTTGCTATTATTGTCTGCGACGATTACATCAAAAAAACTGTTGGCCAAAATATTGGGAAGGAAACGGCGTAGCATTCCTTCCCCATTATAATTCAGTATGACAATGGCCGCTTCTTTCATGTGCTATTTTTGATCCTTTATGGCCACATATATTTTCGCCGGATCTATTAGCATTCTTCTGCTTGTCAAATTTGCCATGTCCGATTTCATCCAAACATGCTGCCCATGTCCATCCCCGGAATATTGGGCATCATTCCTTCAGTAGCTTTCTGCATCTCTTCTTTGATGATCTTATCCATTTTTTCATAGGCCTTGTTGGCTGCCGCTACGATCAGGTCTTTCAGCATGTCCTTGTCATCAGGGGTCATCAGGCTCTCATCGATAGCGATGTCCACCATTTGTCTGTGGCCATTGACGATTACCTTCACCATCCCTGCTCCTGCCTCTGCTTCCGCCGTAAGGTGAACCAGCTCGGCCTGCTTTTCTTTGATTTTGGCCTGGGCTTCTTTCACCTTGTTCATGATATTCATAAAATCAAACATAAATTTCGCGCTTTTTTGAATTCCAAATATAAATGATTTATAGGACAATCAGTCGTTCCTGCACTTGGTACGGCACTTCCTTTGAAAACGAACGTCTAGCTCGCTTTGATAATTCCAATGGCCTCCTCCAAGGTATGCATTTCCTGTTCCCCTGTCTTTAGGTTTTTTAAGGCTACCTTGTGCTCCGCGATTTCATTGTCCCCTATCATCATCACATAAGGGATTTGCTTCTTGTCCGCATAGTTAAATTGCTTTTTGACTTTGGACAGGTCTGGATATATCTCCGCTGACAAACCGGCTTTTCTCAGGCTGTTCAGCACTTTCAGTCCGTAATCCCTGCCCTTCTCATCAAAATAACCAATCATCACTGAGGTGGAATGCATATCATCCGCTGGAAAAAGCCCAAGCTCGTCAAGCACATCATAAATCCGGTCCACTCCAAAAGAAAATCCAACACCGGATACCCCTTCAAGCCCAAATACCCCAGTAAGGTTATCATACCTGCCTCCTCCACTTACAGAGCCGATGGAAACATGGTTTACTTTTACTTCAAATATCGCTCCTGTATAATAGGACAATCCCCGCGCAAGGACCACGTCAAAATCCACATGATCTTGGTTTTCACCAAACTCCGCCAACAGGGTAAAGACTTCTTCCAACTCCGAAACACCTTTAAGTCCCTCTTCACTGTCCGCCAAAAACTCCTTCAGATAGGCCAATTTCTCATTATTACTTCCCTTCAAATCAATGATGGGCGTAAGCTTTTGGATCGCCTCTCCTTCAAAGCCTCGCTGTGACAGTTCTTCTTGTACTTTTTCCCAGCCTATTTTGTCCAGCTTATCTATGGCCACACACAATTCTCCTTCTTTGCCCGGTTCTCCGATCACCGATGATATTCCGGTAAGTATCTTACGATTATTGATCTTAATGTCATAATCTTTCAAATCCAATGCCGCAAACACCCGCCTGATCATCAATAGAATTTCCGTTTCACATATTAGGCTATCGGTACCTACCACATCAGCATCACACTGGTAAAACTCCCGGTATCTTCCCTTCTGAGGCCTGTCTGCCCGCCAAACCGGCTGGATCTGGTAGCGCTTGAACGGAAAGGTAATATCGTTTCTGTTCATCACAACATAGCGCGCAAAAGGCACCGTCAGATCATAACGTAAGCCCTTTTCGGCCACTCTCGGCAAAACGTGGGCAGCACCTTTTCCCAAATCCTCTTCCTTGACTTTTTTCAGGAAATCTCCACTGTTGAGGATTTTAAACAACAACTGGTCCCCTTCATCACCATATTTACCGGTCAGCACCGATAAGTTTTCCATGGAAGGTGTCTCCAACTGCTGATAGCCATAAAGACGGAAAGTAGCTTTTATGGTGTCCAGGATATAGTTTCTTCGGGCCATTTGCGCTGGACCAAAATCCCGGGTCCCTTTAGGTAAAGATGGTTTTTGGATGCTCATGAATGCTAAATTTTGCCCAAAGGTAAAAAATATGATCGATTAAGTGAAGGTTTTCACCAATGCCATAAAATTAAACACAACTCCCGGGTACCGTGGAGGCTACTAAGTGTTTCTATTCACGGAGACGGTTGGCTAAAATCAAGCGAAAAATGGGACTATGGCTGGCTCTGACAGAACGCTGATGAAGCATATTAATAATATGTGTGCTGATTTTCACCTTAAACATTGGCAAAATTCATCCCCCAGAGATCTTAGCTGATCCAACCTTCATTGCCATGAGCAAGGCACCCGAATAACATTAAAACGATACTAGCCACAGATAAAATGGATGAACACAGGTTTGCAATGGTGTCAGCATACGGCCTATACCATATCATAACAAAAAGACCATGGCGCCTTGTCCATGGTCTTTTTGAATACGCTTCAATTTGTTACATGTAAATTTTCCTCAAATTCCAGTCTGCTTTACTTTTTCTTAACATCATAACAATAGTGCACTTCGAATACCTTCTGCCAGCTTTTTGCCAATAGAATGTTCCGCAGGTTCTGAAGCCTCTGTTTCTATAGAGGTCACAGCTGTTTTCCGTCTGATGATTTCCCATACATTATCCTTTGCCTCTCTTTCACTTCCCGCCTCAGTATGAATTTGAAACTCTACATCATTAATCTCAATTTTTATTAGATATTTCATAACTACATTTATTTAAGCAGTTTAAAACCAAACAATTCACATTACTATTACACTTGCGTGCCACCCGCCTCTACTAAGGCTCAAATCATCATTAAAAAATAATAAAATGCATTTCACACTGTATTATTTGTATTTCGTAAATATAATGAAATTAATTTGAATGCAACTATTTTTCTCAGAAACTATCTTTCCCATCCTTATATAATACGTAAACCTGCTATCCTCTAGATTCAATCGGAACAATTATAAAAGACCAAAAATGGTACCAAACACCTATTTCCATATAAATAAACAACACACATTCGTGTATTTATGTTCTATATGAAACAATGAAAAAACTGAAAACCACAAAAATAGCGCTTTGGACAGGCCAATAGCAATTGCCATTTTGAAACCGCGACAATCTTTGCATAGGATCGCTGTCATCCAATCCAATGGCCCTTTACCCCGGTCTATGCTACTGACCATGTAGGGAACCCTGGTATTGGCAAAAGGGCAAAGAAAAGGCCCAAGGAAACTACAAATTATACTCCCTCTTAAAGTTCATCCCATCGTGAGGAGTCGTATCTTGGGAGCGACAGCAATTGGAGGCTATATTGCCACCCTAAAAGGGGATGTTTCCTAGTTTTAGGATAGTTTTTTAAAATAGGGATATAAACTTTACACAGGCTTAAACATTATACGAAATTTTATTCGTACTTTTGCAACTCAATTAATCCTTATCATGCAGAATATTCGTAACATCGCGATTATCGCACACGTTGACCACGGCAAGACCACCTTGGTAGACAAAATCATTCACGCTTCCAAAATCTTCCGTGAAAACCAGCAATTTGAAGACCTGATCCTGGACAACAATGACCTGGAACGAGAAAGGGGCATTACGATTCTTTCCAAAAACGTGTCGGTAAGATATAAAGATACTAAAATCAACATCATCGATACACCTGGTCACGCCGACTTTGGCGGTGAAGTAGAAAGGGTATTGAAAATGGCAGATGGTGTTTTGCTCCTTGTGGATGCCTTTGAAGGCCCTATGCCGCAAACACGTTTTGTCCTGAGCAAAGCCTTGGCACTTGGACTCACCCCTATCGTAGTGGTCAACAAGGTGGATAAACCTAACTGTCGTCCTGACGAAGTACATGAGGCGGTATTTGACCTCATGTTCAACCTTGACGCTACAGAAGAGCAGTTGGACTTTGTGACCATGTATGGTTCTGCCAAAAACAACTGGATGGGTCCAGACTGGAAAGAGGAGACAGATTCTATCCTCCCACTATTGGACACCATCATCGAGCACATTCCTGCTCCCCAGATCCAAGAAGGCAGCACGCAAATGCAAATCACTTCCCTGGACTTTTCCAATTTCGTGGGAAGGATTGCCATTGGCCGTTTGAAGCGAGGAACGCTTAAAGAAAACACCCAGATCGCGCTTTGCAAAGCAGATGGATCTATCAAGAAAATGCGCATCAAGGAACTTCATGTATTTGAAGGACTTGGCAAAAATAAAGTAGAAGAAGTACACGCAGGCGATATCTGTGCAGTGACCGGTATCGAAGGTTTTGAGATCGGCGACACCATTGCCGATGCCGAAAACCCTGAACCGCTTCCCAGAATTGCGATCGATGAGCCTACCATGAACATGCTCTTCACGATCAATAACTCCCCTTTCTTTGGCAAGGAAGGCAAATTCGTTACTTCCAGACACTTAAGAGACCGCCTCTTCAAGGAAATGGAAAAAAACCTTGCCCTACGGGTAGAACCCACTGACAATGAAGATAAATTCTTGGTTTATGGCCGGGGTATCCTCCACTTGTCCGTACTGATCGAAACCATGAGACGTGAAGGCTACGAACTACAGGTGGGTCAACCTCAAGTAATCTATAAGGACATCGACGGTGTCAAAAACGAACCCATCGAATCCCTTGTCGTGGATGTACCCGAAGAGACAGCCGGTAAGGTAATCGAACTGGCTACCCAACGTAAAGGGGAGCTCCTTGTCATGGAACCTCGTGGAGACCTCCAACACTTGGAGTTCCGCATCCCTTCCAGAGGCCTGATCGGTTTGAGAAACAATGTGCTGACCGCCACCCAAGGGGAAGCAATCATGAACCACCGTTTTGTGGATTACGAACCGTTTAAAGGCCCTATCCCAGGCAGAATCAACGGCTCACTGATCTCAATGGATTCCGGACCTACCACAGGTTATGCTATTGACAAGCTTCAGGATCGTGGAACGTTCTTCGTGGATCCAGGAGAAGAAATTTATGGTGGCCAAGTAATCGGGGAACACTCACGGGACAACGACATCGTTGTAAACGTCCAAAAGGGCAAGAAACTTACCAACATGCGTGCCTCTGGGTCTGACGACAACACCAAGATCCCTCCTGCCAAAAAATTCTCTTTGGAAGAAGCCATGGAATACATCCAAAAAGATGAATACTTGGAGATCACTCCTAAGAGCATGAGGATGCGTAAAATCTACCTCGACGAAGGTGAAAGAACAAGAATGGCGAAAAAGGACGCCTAATAGCCTTTTCGTTTTATACCATACAAAAAACTCCCTTGAAGCAATTCAAGGGAGTTTTTTTTAGTTAAAATTCAATCACCGCTCACCAATAGGTTTAGACCGGCCCAAGCCAAAAAATGGTATGCTTAGGGAAATTGGTTTTAGGCTATCAATTTAGAGATACCTAGCCTTCGACACCGCTCGGCCTGGATCTTTATCACCTGAATGGAGTATCAGCAATGGCCTAAAGGCGATTCTCCTGATAGTGATGAGTTAAAAACACAAATTTACCTGGTTCCGCAGCCCAGCTGTCGGAACAACTGTGCAATTGTATCTCTGTATTCATCCTTATTACTGCTCTAGTTCCGCAGTTGAGCAGTTGAAATGCGAACTGGTCCCACTCTGGATCATCCATTACTTTTCAAAATACAAAACCCAACCATCGCATGGCGCATCAGTTCTGTTAATCAATCGGCCTCGGTAATCCATCATCACCATCTCGGTATTCAACTGGTTGTTTGCACCACACCTACTCCTTAAACTCACATCACCCGAGGTGTATTGCAGTTGAAAATGAGCCAAATATTCAGAATCAAACCGGTGATCCATCGTAAAATTGCCCTTTGCCAAAAGGTCTCCTGCAGCTGAAGACATCATTCTTTCAAAAGTGCTATCCCGATAAAAAACATAGCGCTCTTCCCATAATAGCTCATCACCTGCCTTTGAAACACCCGCCTCGGGAGAAAATGTTCTTGAGAGGATCCATTCCCCATAAACATACTCATCCGGGTCAATATCAGGTGAAACATCACCACAACCCGCAAGAGCAATCGCAACACACATGACCCAAAGGTACAATCGACTCATGCTTTTATCAATATTCTGTATAAATCATTAATTATCATAATACAGCCAAGGCCCATCGCAGGGTGCCCAGCTTATATTGACCAATTGATTTTCCAAAGAAATGTGCAGCGATTCCCGCTCCACTTCATCGCTCGAACAATTGTAGGCCATGCCATCCCCTCCGGTAAAGGTCAGCACTACTGCGCCTATATAACGGTCCTGCATTTCCTCCGAAACCTTTTCGATCACAAAGGTTCCCGTGGCTTCTGATTGATAATCCTCTGCATCCACCGTTTTGGTGAAGGTACCTTCGTTGGTAAAAGTGTAGATTTCTTCTCTTTCCAGCGCTTCTCCTTCCAAGGTAACATCCACCATAGAACCCACACTTTTCACTAGCTTCCAGTCGCCAGTTACAAAAGATTCCTCCGGATCAATGATGATTTCTGGTTCTGGATCGTTCTGTGTGCATGCGCCCAAAATAAATAAAAAGATAAATGAGCTAAAGAATAGTTTTTTCATAACAATTATGTGGTTTTGCAGTCTATACGAAAAGCATCATGAAAGTGTCCCAAAAGAAACTTTTTTTTCACATATATTTTTTTTTTTAGCAAGCAATCTCTGCCTAACCCCGCGTCATCCCTACCACTGGCATGTTTACCTGTCATTATCCAACCATGTAGGGTGGCAAATCCCGAAGCACTGGCTGCTCTCTAAGGCAATATTTTATCGTATAATAAATAAGGGGCTTGGCAGGAGATTTCAAGCTTACTACTAAGGCTTCCATTTCTATTCAAAACCAGCCATTCGACTCGGGGTTCGGTGGCACAGCCCCCTCGTAACCTTTCATTTTCAGCGGCGTATTCTAGCCTCACCAATGCGCCATCATCTGAAGCCGAAAGCGGTGCTACCTTAAAATTCCCCTGAGCAACAGCCTGCCCTTTATTCGATACACGACTTTTTACAAAACTCCCATCATCATAGAAAGCATAAGTTTCCTCGATATTTGCACCGTCCGTACCGTAAAATAAGTTTCTTGCCAACTCATCGGTATTCAGCAACTTCCAATCTCCGTAAATAAAAACCTGTGGATCGATATCATCCTCCCCCAATTCACAGCCTAGAATTGTACACGCCATCAAAACAAAAAAGAATACTTGTCTTTTCATCGGTAAAAAATTATCCAAAATACATAAAAACATTAAAGAGGCCATCACTAAACTCCACATCTTGTTGATGCTTTTCAGTTTTAGTGTCGGCCTCTTCAGTTAGCAATCAAACCTTCGATTTACTCTCCCTGTGCTAGGGAAAATCCTCTTTCACCGTCAAAGGTGTACAGGTTTTCGGTCTTGATGAAATCAAAACCCAAGTCTTCCACTTGCTTCAATACGTCCAATACCTGCCCATGGGAAATGACAGATTGGTCAGCATTGAAGAACCTTACGCGCCAGTGATCAGAGCAGAAGGTCTCTTTCATACCATCAGGATATACTTTCACGCCACGGTTGGTGATCAACTGCATTTTCAGTCCCTCCGCGTCCACTGCCCGCAGCTTATCGCCAATAACATTGGCATCGCGGTCATTCTCCTTCCAATCAATAAACACGTCCAAGCCGATCAGTTCTTTCTTGCACGGCTTTCTTTCCGCCAGCTTGATCGCTCCCATGTTGTCATCAGCACCATCACCTTTTTTAAATTCAGCTGGAACCATTTTATCAGGCTTTTGGCCAATTCTGTCTATAACAGCCTGCGCAAACTCCTTCGTGCCCACCAATTGGGAGGAGACTCCCTCTTGGTAAATATCACCTGTATGGATCCCATCTTCCAGGGTCTTCATCCATGCATTGCTGACTTTTTCCGCCACTTCTGGCTGGCCAATATGCACTAGCATCATGATGGCACCATTCAGCAGTCCTGAAGGGTTGGCGATATTTTGTCCTGCAATATCAGGTGCAGAACCGTGGATCGCCTCAAACATGGCCACGTCTTCGCCCACGTTAGAAGAACCACCAAGCCCTACAGAGCCGGTAATCTGCGCCGCCACATCGGAGATGATATCACCGTAGAGGTTTAGCGTCACGATCACATCAAACATCTCTGGCTTGTCAGCGATCAAGGCCGTGCCGATATCGATGATCTTATGATCTGCCTCAATATCAGGATACTCCTTGGCCACTTCATTAAATACTTTATGGAACAGACCATCGGCCAACTTCATGATGTTGTCCTTGGTCATACAGGTTACCTTTTTCCTGTTATATTTTTTGGCATATTCAAATGCATATCGGATGATTTTCTCAGATCCAGGTCTGGAAATAAGCTTCAGGCATTGGTACACATCATCGGTCTGCCGGTGCTCGATCCCCGCATACAGGTCTTCTTCGTTTTCACGCACGATCACCATGTCCGTTTCAGGAAAGTGGGTCCTGATATAGGGCGAATAGGCCTTGCATGGCCTAACGTTGGCATACAGCCCCAAGGTCTTTCTAGTGGTTACGTTAAGGCTTTTAAAGCCTCCACCCTGAGGCGTGGTGATGGGAGACTTTAAAAATATCTTTGTTTCTCTAAGCGAATCCCAAGCTTTTGGTTCGATTCCCGAGCTGATGCCTTTCAGATAGACCTGCTCGCCTATTTCAATGACTTCAGGTTCTATTTGTGCTCCTGCAGCTTCCAAAATCTCCAGGGTGGCTTTCATGATTTCCGGACCGATACCATCACCGTAGGCTACGGTTATTTTTCTTTTGGATGACATAAAGTATTTTATTAAAGATGTTAACTTTCAAAATATAGTACAAAAATATAAAATTTTGTGGGAGATGAATGCGATAAGGGCAGTTATTGGTGAATTAGTTACAGGGTCGGAATTGAAAGCTGCCGGAAGACTGTCAAAGTCATCGGCTATCGGTAAAAAATGACAAGGACACTGGTCTTTTATCTGGTTCCATTGCAGCACCACACTTGGATTTCGCCTGTTGGTACCCGGTCGCTCGATTCCAGCCTGCTCTCCCCTTTGGCAGGAATCGGGATTTGATCTAGGGCAATTGACTTTCAGCACCCCAAAATCCAACAGGGTCACTATCAGACATAAGCTACCAGCAACGTTCATTTTTACAAGGTTTGCTTTGTGTTTGCTACGGCACCTCGTATATTTGGATTCAAACATAGGTTTTAGAGCATGGCTGAATCTACCAATATCCTTTCTGAAAACAAAGACGGTATTCTCTACCTCACCATCAACCGGGAATCCAAACTAAACGCAATCAATTTTGACACCCTTGAAGAGCTGAAAAACATCTTCAATGAAGTTAGCGACAACAAGTCGATCAGGGGCGTGGTCTTGACGGGTTCTGGGGAAAAGGCCTTTGTTGCCGGTGCGGACATCAGTGAAATCGCAGAGCTGAATGAGCTGAATGCCCGGAAATTTTCGGAAAATGGACAGGAAGTCTTCAGCCTGATCGAATCCTGCCACAAACCGGTCATTGCGGTGGTCAATGGATTTGCACTCGGTGGTGGGTGTGAGCTCTCCATGGCCTGCCACATGCGCATCGCTACCAGCAATGCCAAATTCGGACAGCCAGAAGTCAATTTGGGCATTATCCCTGGATATGGAGGCACCCAGCGACTGACTTTTTTGATAGGAAGAACAAAGGCCAATGAGCTGTTGATGACCGGCGACATGGTAGATGCACAAGAAGCAAAGTCCCTGGGTTTGGTAAACTATGTCACCAACTCCAAAGCCGAAGCAATCCAAAAAGCGGAAGAAATCCTGCAAAAGATCATGACTAAGGCTCCCCTTTCCATAGGAATGATCATCGATTGTGTAAATGCCGTTTACAGCAATGACGAAAACGGCTACCTCATCGAGGCCAATAGCTTTGCCAGATGTGTAAAATCTGAGGATTATTCCGAAGGAACCTCTGCATTCCTGGAAAAACGAAAACCCAATTTTAAAGGGGAATAAGTCCCTCCTTCTTCCGGTCCCATGAGTAAGCTCAAACAACTTGCCGGTCAAACTGCCATTTACGGAATCAGTAGTATTTTGGGAAGGGTTATCAACTTCCTCCTTCTCCCCCTCTACATCGCTTACCTTTCGAAGGAAGACCTTGGCTCCTTTACGGCCATTTATGCTTTCATTGCGTTTTTCAACGTGATTTTCACCTATGGTATGGAAACCACCTTCTTTAGGTTTTCTACCGGAAAAGGCCTGGATCCACAAAAAGCCTATAACAATGTCCAATCCCTGATCCTCACCACTTCCTTGTCATTGGGAGCATTGCTGTTCCTGAGCGCGGAGCAATTGAGCGTGTGGATGGACTACCCCGGTAAATCCCACCTGTTTCAGTGGACGGCCATAATCTTGACCATTGATGCTATCTTGGCCATCCCCTATGCCAGGCTCAGAGTAGAAAATAAGTCCCTCAAATTTGCACTGACCAAGCTGCTAAATATCCTGCTGAACGTCGGATTTAATATCTTCTTTATCGTGGTCTGCCTGCATGTGTACGAAGGTGATTACCTTGGCTTTTTGCAGCCGTTCGTTGGTAGTTTTTACCATCCTGAATGGGGAGTGGATTATATTCTGCTTTCCAACCTCCTCGCCAATGCCCTGATCATTCCGGTCCTTTTCTCGCTTTCAGGAAAGTTTAGTTGGCAGCTGGACAAAAGCATCCTGGGGCCTATGTGGAAGTATGCCCTTCCGCTGCTGTTTATGGGCCTTGCCGGAGTGACCAATGAAGTCTTTTCAAGGTTCTTGTTCGAATACGTGCTCCCCGAAAACTTCTACCCCGGTCTTACCGCACGTGAAGCAGGAGGTATCTTCGGTGCCAACTTCAAGCTGGCCATCTTCATGAACCTGATCATCCAGGCCTTTAAGTACGCCGCAGAGCCGTTTTTCTTTTCCCAAAGCGAGGACAAAAACAGCCCAAAGCTGTATGCCCGCGTCATGCACTGGTTCATTATTTTCTGCAGTGCACTGATGATTCTCGTCGCCGTAAACCTAGACATCATCAGCAAAATCATCCTTGGCAACAAAGGCTACCAAGCCGGCATGGACATCGTTCCCATGCTCCTGATGGGCTATTTGATGCTGGGGGTATATTTTAACCTCAGCATCTGGTTTAAGATCACCGATCGAACCATTTATAGCTTTTACATCACCTTTACTGGAGCGGTGGTCACCATACTCGTGATCTTCCTAATGGTACCCCAATACGGCTATACCGGTGCTGCCATGAGCACCTTGGCCACCTACGTAGTCATGTCTGTCATGTGCTATTTCTTCGGCCAAAAATACTATCCCATCCCCTATAAGACCGCCAAGGATATTTTCTACTTGGTCATTGCATTTGGCTTTTCCTACTTGGGATTTTATATCCGATTGGATTCCGGCATCCTTACCTTTCTCGTCCACAACTTACTTCCGTTGTTTTTTTTGGGATTGGTGGCCCTGATGGAGCGGGAAGAAATTAGCCAATTGAAAAAGAGATTGAAATAAACTCAGGTTTGGTCTGGGCAATTTGATTGTCATAAAATTTACCTCAGCACATTGGCCTCCCTACTGCTTTCAAGGTTTACTGCCATTTCCAGTGATTAATTCAGCTTAACATGCCATCAGCGTGGTATATCTTCTAACCTTCGGATCCGGCCAAAAGGTGCTTATCATGACTTTGCTAGCACTAACCTCCATTATCAACTTACTTTTATTGAATAATACAATTCACCAAAAACTCAAATAAATAGTCCTTTACCAAAACCGAGGAAGCATTACTTCATCGTTTTTGTTAAAATCATTTATATCTTTGACAGTAAAGCATTATTTCAATCATTTATATAAACTTCAAATGAACGGCATTTTTAAAAAAGGACAGCTGGCACTTACTATTCTGACGATAGGGATTTGTAGCACCGCTTGGGCACAGACCAATGCCCCCACTAAACAAGGAATCCACAGCAGCATGCAAAAAGTGGCGGATTGGCAAATCGAAAACTTCTGGGAGGCAGGGCACGGCAGACGGGTGCACGAACCGACCAACTGGACCAATGGCGCCTTATACGTGGGCATGATGAAATGGGCCAACCTTTCGGATGATGCCGCCTATACGGATTTTCTAAAAGGAATTGGCGAAAAAACCGAGTGGAAGCTGGGATCTCGACTCGGGCGCTATCATGCCGACGAACATACCGTTGGGCAAATGTACCTGGAGCTCTACCGCAAAACGGGCGAAGAAAAAATGCTGGAACCCACCCAAAAACACATGGAGTATATCCTTTACCATCCCTCCCAAAGTTCGCTGCACTGGAAAACCCCTTATCACCAAGACCGCTGGAACTGGTGCGATGCCTTGTTCATGTCGCCAGCCGTTTGGGCAAAGCTGACCAAAATCACCGGGGATAAAAGGTACCTCGATTTTATGATTGCCGAATTCAAGGCCACCACCGATTTTTTGTTTGACAAAAAAGAAAGCCTTTATTACCGCGACGAAAGCTACTTCGACAAGACCGACAACGGCACCAAAGTCTTTTGGTCACGCGGCAATGGCTGGGTATTTGCCGGGCTGGCCAATGTCATATCAGAGTTGGAGCCGGGCACTTCCGAATACAAGTATTTAGTAAAGATCTACAAGAAAATGGCCAAACGCCTAAAAGAACTGCAGACTGTCGATGGCTATTGGGCCATGAGCCTCTTGGGAGCCGAATATTACCCCACTCCTGAAACCAGTGGCACAGGATTTTTTACTTATGGATTCGCTTGGGGCATCAACAATGGCATTTTGGACAAGGAGGATTATGAGGAAGTCGTCTGGAAAGGCTGGAAGGCGCTTCAGCAATGTGTCACCGAAGATGGCATGCTTGGCTATGTACAGCCCATTGGTGCCGCTCCCGGCAAAGCCTGGCCGGACAAAACCGAGGTCTATGGTGTCGGAGCATTCCTGAGTGCTGGCACGGAAATCTACAAAATGCTCCAATAATTCAGTCATGTAATTCAAACACGATTTGCCCACGGAAACCATCGAAACCATGAACCGGCTAAAGTGCTTTCGCTGGTTTCCCGAAGCAACTCATACCGGAAGCGTTCTCCACCGACTTTCTCCTCCTGAAACAGCCAGGGAACGCTTTCTATTTTTTATCCACTCATTCCGTCAATTAAAAATAACCCCCTATCTTTGATCCAAAAGATACATTTAAAAAAACACTACCATGCAGGTCAACGTCATTAACCGATCCAAACATCCCCTTCCCGAATACCAAACGGACCTTTCTGCAGGCCTGGACCTCAGGGCGAATTTAACAGAATCCATTACCTTGGAGCCGCTGGAAAGGATTTTGGTGGGCACCGGCTTGTTCATGGAACTTCCCGCGGGTCATGAGGCCCAGATCCGCCCCAGGAGTGGCCTGGCTTACAAGCATGGAATCACCGTACTCAACTCTCCAGGAACCATCGACGCCGATTACAGGGGAGAGATCAAGGTGCTTTTAGTAAACCTTTCTAAGGAGCCTTTCGAAATCAAGGACGGCGAACGTATCGCCCAGATGGTCGTGGCCCGCCATGAACAGATCCAATGGAAAAAGGCTGCCGAAGTATCGGAAACCCAACGGGGAGCAGGTGGATTTGGCAGCACAGGAAAATCCTGATCACGTTAAATTTCGTGAAACGGCTTTTGGGGAATGAACCAAAAAGACCTTAAGTTTGTACGTTTTGTCAGGTAGATACCACATATCTTCCTGATAATCTCACCAGTTCGAAACAAAACATGCGAGTAAATACCATCAAGCAATACCTCCTCTACCTAGCACTGACCATGCCACTGGTGTTCCTTGGTCCAGTGGCCAATGCACAATTCAATCTCTTTAAAAGTGCCAAAAAGGAACAGAAAGAAAAGGACATGGCTGCAAGGCTGTTTATTGAGGGTGAAAAGCACATGATGCTGGAGGACTATGAAAAAGCTTACTTTTACTTTAACAAGGCCCATGACCTGACCCCTGAATCGGGCGCTGTAAACTTCAAGATGGCTGAAATCCTGGCGCGTGCCAATCAAAATGAAAAGGCTTTGGAGCACGGTCAAAAGGCCATTGATGCAGATCCTGAAAACAAATATTACCACCTGCTGATCGCTGAAGTCTATACCAAGCAAAACCAACCGGAAAAAGCTGCAGAGATCCTGAAAACGCTGATCGAACGATCCGATGACAACCAACAGTATATCTTGGAACTTGCGTCGCTATACCTCTCCACCCAGCAATTTGACAAAGCCCTAATTGCCTTGGACAAAGCGGAAGAATATTATGGGGTGGTCGAACAGCTTTCCGTGCAAAAGCAGCGCATTTACCTGAAACAAAACAACTTGGAAGCAGCCATCAAAGAAGGCGAGAAGCTCATAGAGGCCAATCCCGGAAATTCCCGTTATGTATTGGCATTGGTAGAAATCCTGTTTAACAACAACCGCACCGACCAAGCTCTCCAGATGGTAAATGCCTCACTTGAGGATTACCCCAACCAACCAGACCTACACCTTGCGGCTTACACACTTTATAAGAAGAAAGAAGAGTATGCCTCGGCACAGGAACACCTCTTCACCGCCTTCAAAAGTCCCGATCTGGAAGGAGAGGTAAAGGCACAGACTTTTGGTGACATCATCCAAAAAGACCTCAAAACCAAGGAACGTGAGGAGCTATTGGACAGCCTGCAAGTACTTATGACCAAAACCAGCCCAAAAAGTGCGCCTGTCTTTACGATATTGGGTGATCGTGCCATGCAACACCAACAGCCTTCCAAGGCTTTGGAATATTACCAACAGTCCATCGCCCTCAACCCCCAGGATGCCAAAGTCCTCCAAGGGGTCATCAGCCTGATGTTTGAACAAGGAAAGGACTTTTCAGCGATAGAAAAATACACGGTCATTGGCACGGAAGAGTTTTCCCAAAAACCGGAATTCTGGTTTTTTGATGGCACCGCCAAACTGGCTCTGAAGAAACACGAAGCTGCCGAAACCTCCCTAAAACAAAGCCTTGAGCTCAACGATGGGGTAAACAAACAGCTTGACCTGATGGTTTTGGGCCAACTTGGCGATACCTACCATGCCCTTGACAAAGAGGAACTGGCCTTTGAGGCATATGACAAGGTTTTGGAAATTTCACCGGATGATGAACACGTCCTGAACAATTACGCCTATTTTCTGTCGTTGGAAAAAAAGGACTTGGACAAAGCGCTGGACATGTCATCAAAACTGGTCAAGCGATTCCCGGACAACGCCACCTACCTGGACACGCATGCGTGGGTGCTTTTCCAAAAAAAAGATTATATAGACGCTGAAAAATACATGAAAAAAGCCCTCAAAATAGAGGAAAGCCCCAGTGGGGTAATGTTGGAGCATTATGGAGATATTCTATACCACACCGGGGATATAAATGGTGCCATGGATTATTGGGAAAAGGCCGCTGGCAAAAAAGATGTTTCTGATGAGTTGGGTAAAAAAATAAAGGACAAGAAATACTATGAATAAACATTTTTTACTGATCTTTTTCGCCGTCGTTTTCCTTTTGACCGGTTGTGCCAAAAAGACGCAAGTATATTCTTCTGATGAAGCCATGAAGGAATTTACCCCTTCCTATTTTGACTTCAATTACCTCAGTGCCAAAGCCCGGGTCGTCATGGAAGAACAAAGTGGCAAAACCACCCGCGGTACACTCAACCTCCGCGCCAAAAGGGACAGCATCATCTGGTTTAGCATCAGTCCGGGCCTGGGCATAGAAGCTGCCAGAGGGGTCATCACGCGAGAGGATATCAAGGTATTTGACCGGATCAATAACAAGGACATCAACCTCACCTTTAACCAATTCCAGAACACTTACGGGCTAAAACTCTCGCTGGACTTGTTTCAGAATGTCCTTTTTGCCAACATCCCTTATGGCGTCACCTACAGGGACAGGCTAATCCGGGTGGGAAAGACCTTCGAGCTCACCCAAAGAAGGGACGGGATCACTTATGAATCTGTCATCGGGGTACAGCATGGAAAGGTGACCGAGCTTACCACTGCTTCTAGGTTTCACAAGGGCAAGCTATCTGCCAGCTATCCGGAGTTTGAAAACCTGGACGGGCAGCCCTATGCCTATAAAATTCTCCTGAAGTTATTGATGGAAAACTCCTCTTCTGATGTACAGTCCACGTTGGTCAACTTGGAATTTAACAAAGTGGAACTCCAGGATTCCCCACTGTCATTTCCCTATAATTTCTGATCTATGAAATATATTTTGGCGCTCGCTTTTCTGTTTATGCTTGCTTGGACAGCCTTTCCTGAACAGGGAAACCTAATGGCGCAGACGTCCAAGTCAAGGGCCCAATTGGAAAAAGAAAAAGCTGAAGTGCTGGAGCGCCTGAAAGAATTCGATGAAATTCTAAAAAAGACTTCTGCCAGAAAGAAAAACACCATCAGTGAGCTGAACCTTGTCAGCAAGCAACTGGAAACCAGGGTGAGTTTCATACAGACCTTAAACAGGGAGGTAGCCCTACTCGACAAGGAAATCCAGGAAACCAACAACCTCATTGGGTCGCTGGAGGATGACCTGGAGACCTTAAAAGAAGAATATGCCCAGATGGTCTATGTCTCTGCCAAACTCAACAGCGGAGTCACCATTTTGACATTCATCTTCAGTTCCTCCACCTTCAAGCAGCTGTACATGCGGATAAGGTACCTGAAACAGTACAGCGATGCCCGTGCAAAACAGGTAGAGCAAATAGAAAAGGTAAGTGCAGACCTCAAGCAGCAACAGGCAAAACTGGAAAAGAAGAAAGCTGATAAGCAAACTGCCCTACAGGAAGAACAAAGCCAGAAAAAAGAACTGGACCAACTCAAACAAGAACAACAGTCCATCGTCAACACCCTTTCGAACAAGGAGGAGGAAATCCGCAAAGACATTGCCGAGACCAAAAAGCAGCAGGAAGAGCTGAACAGGCTGATTCGCAAGGTAATCGAAGAAGAAATCAAGCGGGCAGAGGCAGAAGCCAAAAAGGCCAATACCAAAACCACGAAATCTTCTGCGAACAGCATGCCGATGACACCTGAAGCTGCCGCCCTTTCCAGTTCCTTTGCGAGCAACCGAGGGAAATTACCTTGGCCAGTAGCCAGTGGTTTTGTCTCGGAAGCTTACGGGGACCATCCCCACCCCACACTCAAGGGCATCATGATCACCAATGACGGTATCGACATTCAGACAAACCCCAGCGAAAACGTCAGGGCAGTCTTCGACGGTGTGGTGACCAAAGTTTCGACCATTCCCGGTATGGGCGGCACGATCATCATTCGCCACGGGGAATACTACACCATGTACAGCAGACTTCAGACCATATCCGTAAAATCCGGCCAGACCGTCAAGGCAAATGACAAAATCGGGGAAGTGGCCACCAGCAGTGACGGCGTATCAGAAGTCCACTTCCAGACCTGGAAAGGGCTCCAAAAAATGAACCCTTCTTCTTGGTTAGCAGGAAAATAAATCAATATGGATGATTGGGCATTCTAATATGGCCTTCCCTCCTACTGATGTCCCAAAAATCCTTCTGTATGCCCCTAGACCAATCAATCATGTGCCTTTATAGGGCTTGTGATAAGGACCGGCCTCTTTTAATTCATGCACGGGCATGAGCATTTCTACGATAATATGAGTATCTTTACAAAAAAGATATTGAAAAAAACAAGAACTGTGTTCGATTCCTTTGTGTTAGTAAGACACAGTTATATATTTGTACCGATTTAAAACTTAAATACGCTTATCATGACTACATTGGGTTTCATTCAGAATATAGGAGGTGGTTCCTTGGTTGTTATCATCTTGGTTGTCATCCTTCTATTCGGAGCAAAACGAATCCCTGAACTGGCTCGCGGGCTGGGCAGAGGCATCAAAGAATTCAAAGATGCCACTAAAGAGATTCAAGATGACATCGAAGATGGCATCAAGGGAGACAGTAAAAAGAAAAGTTAAAAAAGTAACTACCATTGGAAAAATTCCATTCTTTCGACGAAATAAAACGTTCGCTTGAAAATAAAGAAACTGATTGTAAAGCGATCGTCCATTATTATCTCAAAAACATCCAAACGAAGGCGCATCTCAACGCCTTCGTTGAAGTTTATGAGCAATCTGCTTTGGAGCAAGCAGCCAAAGTGGATCAAAAAATCAAAGACGGCACTGCCGGAAAGCTGGCAGGGATGGTCATCGGTATCAAAGATGTGCTATGCTACGCAGACCACCAGGTCAATGCCTCCAGTAAAATTTTAGAGGGATTCCATTCCCAATTTACCGCTACTGCCGTACAAAAGCTCATTGATGAAGACGCCATTATCATCGGACGTCTAAACTGTGATGAGTTTGGCATGGGATCATCCAATGAAAACACCGTCCATGGCAAAGTCCTAAACGCCCTTGATGAGGAGCGCGTACCGGGTGGATCTTCCGGCGGGTCAGCCGTAGCGGTTCAGGCCAATCTCTGCACCACCTCACTGGGGACCGATACGGGGGGATCTGTTCGCCAACCGGCAGCCTTCACAGGACTGGTCGGCATCAAACCCACCTACTCAAGGGTCTCTCGCTTTGGGCTGATTGCTTATGCATCGTCATTTGATACCATCGGCGTATTTTCTACCAATGTAAAGGACAATGCACGGGTCATGGAAGTAATCGCTGGCCAAGACGACAACGACAGTACCGTATCGCGCAAGGAAGTACCTCAATATTCCGAGCAGCTTGAATTGAACAAGCCGGTAAAAGTCGCCTACCTGAAAGAAACCATCGAATCGAAAGCATTACAGCCGGAGATCAAGGAGCACACCCTTGACATGCTGAATAAACTCAAGGAAGAAGGCCATACAGTAGAAGAGGTAGATTTCCCACTACTTGAATATGTCCTTCCTACTTATTATATTTTAACTACTGCAGAGGCCAGTTCAAACCTTTCACGCTTTGATGGCGTAAAATATGGTTACCGAACGCCCAACGCCCACAATCTGGAAAGCATGTATAAGCTTACCCGCTCCGAAGGCTTCGGGGAGGAAGTGAAAAGAAGAATAATGTTGGGGACGTTTGTATTAAGTGCAAGCTACTATGACGCTTATTTCACTAAGGCCCAGAAAGTAAGAAGGTTGATCAAAGAGTTCACCGAGAATTTGTTGAACAAATTTGATTATATTGTCCTACCGACGACCCCTTCTACGGCATTTAAGTTTGGGGAGCACAGCGATGATCCTGTAGCCATGTATCTGGAAGACCTGTACACCGTACAAGCCTCCGTTTCAGGTATTCCGGCCATTTCCATTCCAAATGGAAAGGATGAAAATGGCCTTCCTATTGGCTTGCAGGTCCTTACCAACTCCTTTAAGGAGGCAGAGCTGTATGCTTTTGCGGACTATTTAATGAAAATCAAGAAATAATAAACTACTTACCTGTCATGAGCAACTGGAAATTACTTACACTCCTATCACCGATGATATTCTGTGTGGCGATTGCCAGTGCCCAAAATCAGGGAGAAAATGGTTTCATAGCAGCCGAAGAGGATCTTATCGAGCCTACGTACCACTACGAATACATTCCTGACTTCACTTATCACGAAGTCAACGAACGAGTAGAGAAGATGGATACAGGCATGCCTTTCGAGCTAAATGAAACCATTTTTGCTTTTATAAATTACTTTACGGTCAGAAACCGGGAGTATTCCAAGATGACCTTGGCCAGAAAAGAAATCTATTTTCCACTTTTCGAAAAGGAGCTTAAGGAACACGGAATGCCAGATGAAATCAAGTACTTGGCCATTATCGAATCCGGGCTCAATCCCAAAGCCAAATCCCGCGTGGGGGCCATGGGGCTATGGCAGTTTATGCCAGCGACAGGAAGGGTCTATGACCTGCACGTCACCCGGGACATCGATGATCGGATGGATCCTGAGCTGGCCACTGAAGCAGCTTGCCGTTATCTAAAGACACTTCACCGAATGTTTGATGATTGGGAACTTGCCTTGGCCGCTTATAACTGTGGTCCCGGAAACGTCCGAAAAGCTATCAGGAGGTCCGGGGGAAAACGAACCTTTTGGGGGATTTATAACTGGCTGCCAAGGGAAACCAGGGGATATATCCCGCAGTTTCAAGCCATTATGTATGTATTTAATTATGCCGATGAGCATAACCTCATTTTAGAGGACGGCACCTTCCCTATTTCCCATGAAAAAGTAAAATTTGACCAGGAATTGGATCTCGAAAGACTGGCTGATATCAGTGGAACCTGCTTGGAGGAGCTGGAGTTTTTGAATCCCGCCATCCAAAACAGTAAAATCCCCGCCAGTTCGGGACATTATGCCCTTCGGGTACCTAAGGCAAAAGCGGAATACATCGCCTCCAATGTACACTGGATGATGGACAGCATTAATCTTCAGGAAGAACGGTTACTTGCCAAACAAGAGTCCGAAAAAACCCAGGAAAAAGAACCTGAAAAGCTTATTTATAAGGTAAGACGGGGCGATGCATTGGGTAAGATTGCCAGAATGTACGGCACGACAATTTCCGATATCAAAGCTTGGAACGGGCTATACTCCAATAACATTAAGATCGGCCAGCACCTGACCATATACCAGGACAGCGATGCCTTCACCAGAAACCTTGCTACGGACAATCCCGCTAAGCAGGATGCCACTTTTGTGAAAGGCACCCCAAAAACCTATGTTGTACAGCCTGGTGACTCCCTTTGGCTGATTGCCAAAAAACTGGAAGGAGTAACCATAGAAGAGATAAAACGCCTCAATAAACTCAGCAACAATAAAATCAAACCAGGCCAGAAACTTATAATTGGTTAAAAAATACACAACTAAATATTTAGTAGTTTCTTTCCGACTGCCGTTCATTTTTTATAAATTGTACACGGTAACGCTATAAATCCATATACAATGAATAAGAAAAACAGTTTGATTCTGGCCCTATTTATCTTGACAGCAAGCATGATGATGAGCTGCCAAGATGGCGAAAACGGAAGTAACTCCAATAAACCCAAAGCAAGAGGTGCAAGCGGGGAGATACTTTTGGTCATTGATTCGGTCAAGTACAAAGGGCCCGTAGGCGATGCCCTAAAAGGGATATTTGAAGAGGACATCAAAGGTCTTGTACGAGAGGAAACCCTTTTCGACATGCGAAAAGTCGATCCAAGATCCATGACAAGGATACTAAAAATGGCTTATAACATCGTGTATGTCACTACTTTTGACGACAAGAAGGCAGGCAGCCGCATGATCAGCAACCAATTTAGCCCAGCCTCCAAGGAAAAGGCCGCTGGTGATCCATCGCTGTTCATGTTGAGAAACGAAGATGAATTTGCTCAGGGACAAGAAGTCGTTTACCTATTTGGCAATAATGAAGAGGAGCTGATCAACAACCTCCGGAAGAACACAGATAAACTTCAAAACCTTTTTGAAGTACGGGAAAGAAACCGTCTGGGAAGCGCTATCCTCGAACGCACCAATGGAAAAGTACAATCAAAGGGTAAAGAAGTCTTGGGACTGGACTTAAAGGTCCCAGCCTCCTATCAATTTGTCAAGGAAGAGGAAAACTTCCTCTGGGCAAGGCAGCCGACCCCTACCACCCAGCGGGCAGACATTAGCCTGATCTTTTACCAAACGGAATACACTTCTGAAGAACAAGTATTTCCGGAGAACATCATCAAATTACGTGATGAAATCCTAAAAACCCGTGTTTTTGGTGATCCTGAAAAGCCAAATTCTTATTTGGAAACAGAAAAACAAATTGTACCTTCCTTTAGGAATATGCAGATCGACGGGCAATATGCCATCGAGATGCGGGGACAGTGGAAGACACACTCCATCAGTATGGGCGGGTCATTTGTTTCCTACACAGTAGTCGATGAAGCCAACGGAAAACTTTATTACTTGGAAGGATTTTTATATTATCCGAATGAAACCCATAAAAAAGCCCTTCGGGAAATCGAAGCGATATTGATGGCCACAACATTCCCAAAAGGCAACAATAACTAAATCCAATTCATAGCTTAACAATGGCGATTAAAATCAGAAAAGAAGATGCCTTGGGCTACCATTCCCAAGGCAGTCCAGGAAAAATCGAGGTCGTTCCGACGAAACCACTCTCCAGCCAGTTGGATCTGGCCTTGGCCTATTCACCTGGAGTGGCAGAACCCTGTTTGGAAATCGCCAAAAAGAAAGAAAATGCCTACAAATACACCGCAAAAGGGAACCTTGTGGGCGTAATTTCCAATGGGACCGCCGTGCTTGGCCTGGGAGACATTGGTCCGGAGGCCAGCAAACCTGTCATGGAAGGAAAAGGTGTCCTTTTCAAGAAATTTGCAGGCATAGACGTTTTCGATATTGAAATCGACGAAAAAGATCCCCAGAAACTGATCCAAATCATTAAATCACTGGAGCCTACTTTCGGAGGGATCAACTTGGAAGATATCAAGGCCCCAGAGTGCTTTGAAATCGAACAGGCACTCAAGCAGGAAATGCATATCCCTGTCATGCACGATGACCAGCATGGAACGGCCATCATCTCAGGAGCCGCCTTGCTCAATGCCCTTGAAATCGTCCATAAAAATATCGAGGATATTCGTTTGGTGGTTTGTGGTGCAGGTGCCGCAGCTGTTTCCTGTACCCGCTTTTACATGTCACTGGGGGTAAAAAGAGAAAATTTGGTAATGGTCGATATTGACGGTGTTATCCGGACAGACCGGCCAGACCTTGATGAGGTCAGGAAGGAATTTGCCACTTCACGGGCAGACCTCCACACCCTTGCCGATGCGATGAAAGGAGCGGATGTGTTTTTGGGCCTATCGGCAGGAAACATCGTCTCTCCCGAACACATCCAATCCATGGCGGACAACCCCATCGTTTTTGCCTTGGCAAATCCTAATCCAGAAATTGACTATAACCTGGCCGTCTCCACCCGTGATGACCTCATTATGGCCACGGGAAGATCGGATTTTCCAAACCAAGTAAACAATGTACTCGGTTTTCCCTACATCTTCAGGGGAGCACTCGACGTAAGGGCAACCGCCATCAATGAAGAAATGAAACTGGCCACTGCACAAGCCATCGCGAAGCTGGCCAAGGAGCCCGTGCCCGAAATCGTCAACAAGGCTTATGGCGATGACCAATTGGGTTTTGGGAGGAAATACCTTATTCCAAAACCGTTGGATCCACGCCTGATCACCACCATCGCCCCTGCTGTGGCAAGGACAGCGATGGAAACGGGTGTGGCACAAACGGCCATTACCGACTGGGAAACATACGAATTGGAACTCCAAGAGCGAATAGGAATCGACCAACGATTGATGTCCAGGGTCATTGCTCGGGCCAAAAAGAATCCTAAGCGTGTGGTATTTGCCGAGGCAGACAATACAAAAATCCTCAAAGCCGCCCAATTGATCAATGATGAAAGAATCGGCGATCCGATTTTGCTGGGCAATAAGGAAGTGATCCTCAAGCTGATTGAAGAGCATTCCCTCGACCTCAGCAATGTCCAGATCATTGATCCATACGAAGAGCTTGATCGCTTGGAGAAATTCGGAAACCTATTGTACCAAAAACGGCAGCGCAAAGGTCTGACGCCTTTCGAAGCACAAAAGATGATGCGCGACCGCACCTATTTTGGCGCCATGATGGTGGAGACAGGTGAAGCAGATGCACTGATTTCCGGGCTTACCAAAGATTATCCCAAAACCATCCTTCCCGCCCTACATGTCATTGGTGTAAAGCAGGATGTGGACAGGGTAGCAGGAATGTATATTATGAATTCTGACAAAGGCCCCTATTTCTTTGCAGACACTACAGTAAACGTAGATCCTACCGCCGACCAAATCGTAGAAATCATCGGACTGACGGCCGATGCAGTGAAATTCTTTGACTTGGAACCCAAAGTGGCCGTACTCTCCTACTCCAACTTCGGTTCGGCAAAAGGAAACACGCCGACCAAAACTGCCCTCGCTACGGCCAAGGCCAAGGAAAAATTTCCTGAACTGATCATCGAAGGTGAAATGCAAGCGAATGTAGCCATCAACGAAGCGATCCAAAAAGAAAATTATCCTTTCAGCGCCCTTGCCAATAAAAAAGCCAATACGCTCATCTTTCCCAACCTCAGTTCGGGGAACATTGCCTACAAACTGTTGGCTGAAATCGGCAATGCAGAAGCCATCGGCCCGGTATTGTTGGGCATGAACAAGCCTGTGCACATCCTCCAACTGGGAAGTTCAATAAGGGAAATCATCAATATGGTAGCCATAGCAGTAGTGGACGCTCAAAGTCATGACAATATATGATCGATTATCTAAACGGAAAACTGGTTTTTAAGGACCCCACATTTGTAATTATTGACATTAACGGTATCGGTTATCATGTCAAAGTATCACTGAACACCTATTCGCAGATCAAGGATGAGGAGCAAATCAAGCTCCTCACCCATCTGCATATCAAAGAAGACGCGCATACCTTATATGGATTTAAGGAAGAAATGGAAAAACGGCTGTTCCTGCTGCTGATTTCCATTTCAGGAGTAGGCCCAAATACCGGGCTGATGATCCTATCATCACTGTCAGGAGGAGAGTTGGAAGCGGCAATTGCCCAAGAAGACCACAAAACCATCCAACGTGTCAAGGGAGTAGGTGCCAAGACCGCGCAGCGTATTGTTTTGGAGCTTAAAGACAAAATAAACAAGGATAATCCAACCCCATCCCATCCGGTTTCAGGTGGTTTTATACAACAAAACCAATTTATCAAAGAAGAAGCTTTGCAAGCGTTGATTACACTGGGATTCACCAAGGCGGTGGCAGAAAAAAATATTGCCGCAGTTTTGAAAAAAAGCGGTTCGGAAATTTCATTGGAAGAATTAATTAAAGCATCTTTAAGGTCAACCTAATTACTAGGAAGTTTGACTATTACTGGATCATATTTTTTAAAAGGCTGTAGCAACCCAAAAAACTTTTCAGCAACATTTTCCCTGTTGTTGACTGTTTTTCTTTTGTCCGGGTGGCAAGCCGCACAAGCACAAGGCGTCTCTTCGGATAGTATCCCAAGCAAAATGGACTCACTGGAAGAGCGAAGGGCATTGCCATCCTTTTTATTATGGGACAATTACCGTACCAATCCCCTCTACCCACAACAGAGTCCTTTGGATTACCGTAATTCCCCATTCTATAACCAAAGCCCACAGGAACAGCAGGTGGAAATCGAACTGGATTCCACCCTCCAATACCGCGTCTATGACCAAATGGACTCCACGGATGTCAATGCAGGCTACACCTTTGACTTCGAGGAATTTTCAAAAATCCAAGAATTGCGGATGCGCCAGCAATATTGGCGTGATCGTTCCAAGGGGATGTATGGCGAGAGTGCCGTCAGCGGCCGTGGACTGATCCCTCCTATCACCATGAGCCCAACTTTTGATAGGCTTTTTGGCGGTAGTGAAATCAATATCGTACCCACTGGCTATATCAACTTGGACTTTGGCGGGATATTTAGACGCATAGACAACCCCTCCATCCCCATCCGACAGCAGCGAAATGGAGGGTTCAATTTTGATCAGCAGATCCAGATGAGCGTAAACGGGAATTTGGGTGAAAAGATGCAGATCAATGCAAATTTTGACAGTAATAATTCCTTTGACTTCCAAAACCAACTAAAAGTAGAGTACCGAGGATTCGAAGAGGACATTATCAAGAGCATTGAAATCGGGAATGTCAGCATGCCTGTCCAAAACAGCCTGATCCAAGGTTCCCAAAACCTATTTGGAGTGAAGACGCAGCTTCAGTTTGGCAAGCTGTTTATGACGGCAGTCGCCTCCACCCAGCGGGGACAGCGCGACGAAATCGTCATCGAAGGCGACGGACAGGGACGTCCCTTTGAGCTCCGGGCGTCCGAATACGATGACAATAGGCACTTTTTCCTGGCACACTTTTTCCGTGAAAATTACGAACGTTGGCTCCGGGGACTTCCCCAGATCCTCTCCGGGGTAAATGTCACACGGGTGGAAGTGTACATCATGAACAGGGCAAACAATACCGAAACCCTAAGGAATTTCACGGCTTTTATGGACCTAGGGGAAGGGGAACGCATTTATCGACCTGACAATCCCAACATTGGCACTGGTACTCCGGGAAGCCCAGCTTCCAATGAGGCAAATGATCTCTTCGACAACCTGACCGCAAATCCCAATTTCCGACCCTATGACCAGGCTTCCAACCAGATTGAAAGTGGATTGGGACTGGTAAAAGGTACCGACTTCGTTCAGGTAAACGGAGCCAGAAAACTGGCAAACAATGAATATACATTTCATAAGGAACTCGGATACCTGAGCCTTAACAGGAAGATCCTGAACGATGAAGTGGTGGCCGTCTCTTTTGAATACACCTACAATGGACAGGCCTATAAGGTCGGGGAAATGTCTGAAGACTACCAAAACCGCCCAGAATCAGACGTGCTTTTCCTCAAGCTCCTGCGTCCTGCCCGGATCAATACCAATGTCCCCACTTGGGACCTGATGATGAAAAACGTTTATAGCTTCAATGCCAACCAAATCCAAAAGGAAGGCTTTCAGCTACAGGTAATCTATCGTGATGACCGCACCGGACTGGACAACCCCAGCCTACTGGAAGGACAACAGGTAAAGGATGTCCCTTTGGTCCGCCTAATGGGGCTCGATAACCTCAATCCACAAAATGACCCTGCACCGGACGGGAATTTTGATTTTGTCCCTGGACTGACCATTTTGCCCGAAAAAGGAATGCTGATCTTCCCCAAACTAGAACCCTTTGGCAAAACATTGGCCGACAACTTCCTGCCCAACGAGGAAAGCCTGAAGGATAAGTTTGTCTATGATACCCTTTACCGTACCACGAAGGCAGATGCGGAACTTGTCACAAGACTGAACAAATACTACATCAAAGGTAACCTGACAGCTGGATCTTCCTCAGAAATCATGCTCCCCGGCCTGAATATTTCCGAGGGGTCGGTGATCGTCAATGCCGGTAATATCCCGCTGACCGAAGGAGTGGACTACACCGTGGACTACAACATTGGCAGGGTCGTGATCATCAATGAGGGGATTTTGGCCTCTGGCAAAAGGATTACCATTAGCTTTGAAAAAGCAGACCTGGTCTCCTTCCAGACCAGGAGCCTTCTGGGGACACGCTTTGACTACATCTTCAACGACAACTTGACCCTTGGGGGTACATTCCTATACCTCAATGAACGTCCCAACATCACCAGGATCAGCACAGGTAGCGAAACCATCAAAAACAGCCTTTGGGGACTGGATTTAAACTATAGTGAGAAGTCAAGGTGGTTGACAAAGCTGGCCGATGCACTTCCCTTTACGGACACAAAAGATGAATCTTTGGTGACCTTTAGTGGTGAATTTGCCCACCTGATCCCCGGTACTTCCAACAAAGTCGATGGGGAAGGAGCATCCTATATCGATGACTTCGAAACGGCCATTACGCCGTTTAGTCTAGGTGGCAGTCCACAGAGCTGGAAACTCTCATCCACCCCAAGGACCAATGACAACCGTTTTGATATGAGCATGATGACCGAGGACCAATTGGGCAATGCATACCGAAGGGCCCGACTCGCATGGTACAATATTGACAACGTCTTTTATCGACGCACCGGCCAGGGTGTGCCTGAAAACATCACTGACGAGGACCGTCAAAATTACTATGTCAAGTCCTTTACTCCCCAAGAAATATTCGAAGGACGTGATCAGGACGCCATTGTCCTGCCTGAACCGTTATTTGACCTGGCCTATTACCCTTCCGAAAGGGGGATGTACAACTATAATCCTGCCCTGGACAGCGAAGGACTTCTCCCGAGTCCAGAGGATAATTATGGCGGTATTTCCAGGGTTATCACATCCGATGTGGATTTTGACCGGACCAACATCGAATACATCGAATTCTGGATGCTCGATCCTTTTATTTCTGGTCCAAATGGCCGGGTCCTGGATGGAATCTTCAACGAAAACAATACCACTGGGGGAAAACTGGTCTTCAACCTTGGCGAAATCTCGGAAGATGTCATGAAAGATGGCCGCCAAGCCTTTGAGAATGGCCTTCCCAAAGACGGGGATCCTTCCGAAACTACGGAAAACGAATGGGGACGTGTGACGAACCAACAGTACCTGACCCCCGG
This sequence comes from Echinicola rosea, assembly GCF_005281475.1. Taxonomy (NCBI): domain Bacteria; kingdom Pseudomonadati; phylum Bacteroidota; class Cytophagia; order Cytophagales; family Cyclobacteriaceae; genus Echinicola; species Echinicola rosea. The sequence continues at coordinate 5,102,565 of NZ_CP040106.1, forward strand.
TTTTGACAATTCCCCAGAATCGCGGGCATTTCAGGACGTCGGATTAGACGGACTGAGCAGCGAGCAAGAAGTAGATTACTTCCAGGACAGGTTTTTGAGCCGATTAAATGTAACTGGTGAAGCCTATGAAAGGATCGCTGCTGACCCATCAGCAGACACCTTCCAATACTACCTTGGAGAGGAACTCGACCAACAGAATGTGAAGATTCAGGAACGGTACAAGCACTTCAACGGAATGGAAAACAACACCCCCATTTCTGCCAGTTCCAACCAATCCTATACTGCTTCCGGCTCCAATAAACCGGACAATGAAGATCTCAACGGTGACAATACCATCAACGAGGTAGAAAATTACTACGAGTACGAAATCGACTTGCAGCCGGGAGGGCTGGAAGTAGGAAGGAATCACGTAGTGGGAAAATCCACCCGAAATATCAACGGCCAGGATATCACTTGGTATCAATTCCGCATTCCCGTCAGACAGCCTGACAATGTACAGGGGGACATCTCAGGCTTTAAGTCCCTGCGGTTTATCCGGACTTACCTGACCGACTTCGAGCAACCTGTCGTATTGAGGATGGCGCAGTTTAGGATGGTGGGCAGCCAATGGCGAACCTTCCGTGAATCCCTTTATGAGCGGGGGCTTTTTGAAGTCCCTGAGCCCGATGTCTCCAATATGACCGTGGGTGTGGTCAATATCGAAGAAAATGGACAAGGGAATTCCATGCAAAGCCCCTATGTTCTTCCACCCGGTATCAACCGGGACCGGGACAACACTTCCACTGTGGAGCGCCAGCTCAATGAACAGTCGCTCAGCCTGTGCATTGACAACCTTCAAAGCCGTGACGCCAGGGCGGTATTCAAAAACAGCAACTTGGACCTGGTGCAATATGGCCGTCTTAAGATGTTCTTCCACGCCGATAGTGAAGATGCACTGGACGGGGAACTCACCGCTTTTTTACGACTTGGGACGGATTATACAGACAATTACTATGAGATCGAAGTACCGCTCAACATCACGCCAAAAGGCACCCGTGATCCCAACCAAATTTGGCCAAGTGCCAATGAAATAGACATCGCTATTGATGAGATCGTAGGGGTAAAATCCGCAAGGGACAATAATCAGCATCCCCAAAACCTCCCCTATACTGAACAGATAAGACAGTATAATGTAACGGTAGTGGGCAGGCCAGAACTAAACTATGTTCAGGGACTGATGATCGGTGTACGAAATCCAGCTTCTACTGGTAGTGCCAGCAAGTCGATCTGTGTCTGGGCCAATGAACTAAGGGTGGTCGATTTCAACAAGTCCAATGGGTGGGCAGCCAATGCACGACTAAATGCCAAAATCGCTGATGTAGCCACAATCTCCAGCAGCATCCGCCATAACACCTTTGGCTTTGGCGGACTGGAAACGCGGCTTTCCGAAAGGTCTCGGGAGTCCACCACTCAGTATGATGTATCTGCAAATGTCCAAGTGGACCGCTTACTTCCAGAAGGATTGAACCTGAGTGTCCCCATGTACGTCAGCATGGAAAACAGTACTACAAAACCACAATTTGATCCGCTAAACCCTGATGTTCCCTTTGAACTGGCCTTGAGTAAATTCAGGACCAACTCCGAACGTGAAGCCTATCGTGATCTGGTGCTCGACCAAGTCAAACGCCGTAATATAAGCTTCTCCAATGTGCGGAAACTGCCGAGTGAAAAAAAAGAGAAAAACCATATTTATGACCTGTCAAACTTTTCTTTCTCTTATGCTTATGGAATCGTAAAACAAAGCAATATCAACACGGAGGATTATACATATGAATCCTATCGTGGCAATATTTCCTATAATTACGCCCCCAATCCTGTGGTCGTGGAGCCTTTTAAAAACTGGGGAGTGCTCAAAAGCCCCTACCTTCAGCTGATAAGGGATTTTAACCTTAACCTGGCCCCCAGCCAGATCACGGCAAGCTTGGATGTGGACAGGAAATTCATGCGTACCCAGTACCGAAATGACCAGCTGACCACCGAAGGGGTGGATCCACTTTTCCAAAAGAGCTTTTATATCAACCGCTTTTTTGGCCTCAACTGGGACCTGACCCAAAACCTGAGTTTTGACTACCGGGCCAATGTCAATGCCATTGTGGACGAACCTCAGGGAGACTTGGACACCGAAACCAAACAGGACTCTGTCCGAAGCAACTTCAAAAAGCTGGGAAGGCCCACCAACTACAACCATTCTTTCATTGCCAATTACACCGTACCACTGGACAAGATGCCCGCATTGGACTGGATAAGTGCCGATATCAGGTACGAAGCCACGTACAGTTGGCTCACCGGTTCCATTGGCCAAAGGGATACGCTGGGGAATGTCATCCAAAACACCAGAAACCGCACATTAAACGGTAAAATGGACTTTGTAGGGCTGTACAACAAATCGGCGAAACTGCGTGCATTGAATGCTCCAAAACGGCCGAGCATCCCTGGCCAAAGAAATAAGGAACAGGACAGCATCACCACCGATGGTTTTGGCAACGGAATCCTGAAATTTGCCATGATGCTGAAAGAGATCTCTGGTCAATACAGTATTACCGAAGGCACCTTTTTGCCCGGGTATATGGAAAATACAGGGCTGTTTGGGATGGACAGGAGCTTTATGAACCCAGGACTTGGCTTTTTGTTTGGGAGCCAAAATGCTGACATCCGCTATGACCTGGCCAACAGAGGTGTCATGGCACCCAGCTCGGACCTTACTCAGGCATTCCGGCAAAATCAAGTGAAAAACCTGCAAATACAGGCCATCCTGGAGCCGGCGAGGGACTTTAGGGTCACCTTGGACATGAGAAAAAGGGAAACAGGCCAATACAGTGAAATCTTCCGTAGTGAAAGCGAGGCCAGCAATGACTACCTCTCTGTAAATCCTAACCGCTTAGGAGCCTATAACATCACTTACAATATGATCAAAACGACATTTGCCAAGGATGATGCGGATAACAATTCTCCCCTATTCAATGATTTTGAATCCTACCGATCCGTGATCAAGGGCAGACTGGATGCCTCCAATCCAGGAGGAGAATACAATATCAATGGGCAAGATGTGCTGGTACCCGCTTTTCTGGCAGCTTACAGTGGTAAGTCTCCCCAAGAAATCCCGCTAAATCCATTTCCCAAGTTTCCACTGCCCAATTGGCGCGTGGAATACCGGGGACTGTCCCGTCTTTCGTTGTTCGAAGAAACCTTCAGTTCCATCAACCTGACGCACAATTATACCTCCACGTACGATGTGAGCAATTTCTCTTCTTCCCTACTCTACCAAAACGGCTTGGAACTGTACAATAAGATTGAGCACTACCCTGCTGCCAGCATAACAGACGAATATGGAAGTTATATTCCCGTATTTATCCTCAACCAAGTGGTCTTGTCAGAACGTTTTGGGCCATTCCTTGGTGTGGACATACTGACCAAAAACCGGATGAACATCTCATTTGAATTCAACAAAGAAAGGGCCATCGGGCTCAACTTCTCCAACGCCCAGGTAACGGAACAAAAAAGCAAGGATTTCAGGTTTGAGCTAGGCTATACCAAATCCGGTGTCAAAATCCCTTTCAAGGTGCAAGGACAACAAGAAATTCTGGACAATGACCTGGAAATAAGGGTCAGCACCAGCATTGTGGATACACAAACACTCCAGCGAAAACTGGAGGAAGGCAGCACCATTACCAATGGCAACGTCAATCTACAGATCAGGCCGAGTTTGGGCTATATCATCAACCAAAACCTAAAAGTGACCTTCTACTTTGACAGGACGGTGAATGATCCACGGATTACGACTGCCTACCGTAGAAGTTCTACTGCCTTTGGTGGACAATTACGATTTAATTTAGGGCAATAGGTTTTATGATTTGTCGAAAGCTTGTATTTTTGGCTTTACTTAATCCTAAATATAACATATGGACTTCCCTAAAGACTTAAAGTACACAAAAGACCACGAGTGGGTAAAGATCGAAGGAGACATCGCAACAATCGGCATTACGGAATTTGCCCAAAGAGAATTGGGTGACATCGTTTATGTGGAAGTGGAAACCGTCGGTGAAACTATTGAGACCGGAGAAGTGTTTGGTACAGTAGAGGCCGTTAAAACCGTTTCTGATCTATTCATGCCAATAAACGGTGAAATCACCGAATTTAATGACGAACTGGAAGGATCTCCCGAGCTTGTCAATGATTCCCCTTACGAAGATGGCTGGATGATCAAAGTGAAATTTGAAGGGGCACTTCCTGACGATTTGCTTTCTTCCGAAGCCTACGCCGAACTGGTTGGTGAATAAGAAAAAGTATTTTAGCGAGCGACTATTGCCTGCTATCATGTGGTCTCTCATCTTGGCATGGTTGATCCTTTCGCCCGGCAACAAACTCCCGGATGTCTCGAAAGTACCCGGCTTGGACAAGATTGGCCATTTTGGTCTATTTGCAGGGGTGCTCTTCTTTTGGAACAGAGTTTGGAACCATTTCCAAAAGCCTTTTAGCAAAAGTAAATTTATTACTAATCATTTAGTTTTAGGAATTATTTTTGCTATATTGGTAGAGTGGTTGCAGCAATTGGCACCATACAGGGCATTTGACCTGTTTGATATTGCTGCAAACTTGCTAGGAAGTGCAGTCGGCACCATTTGTTTTTATATTTTGTACAAGAAGAAAAGTAAGCTTGTATAAGTAAAAATAAATGGTTAGAATTGTTATCGCTAAGAAGCAAAGAATTATTAACCTTTATATGAAGTATTAAACTATGGAAGCTAAAAAGACACCAAAAGCTGATCTGAGCAAAAAGTCAGGAATGTTCCTGAACTTGGGGCTTCTTGTCAGCGTTGGTCTTACGCTGTTTGCTTTCGAGTACAAAACGTACGAATCAGGAGCACTGATGGATCTAGGAACAGTGGAAGACGATTTCGAGGAATTATTAGATATTCCTATTACGGAACAGCCACCACCACCACCGCCACCGGTAGAACAGCCTATCATCGAGGAAATTCCTGATGAAGTGGAAATTGAGGAGAAAATCGAAGTAAACTTCGATGTAGAAGTACAGGAAGAAACCGTTATTAAGGAAGTTGTAATCGAAGACGCTCCAGTGCAGGAAAAAGCCGAAGAGATCTTTGATGTGGTAGAAACCATGCCTACACCTCCAGGAGGAATGGAAGGTTGGAACAAGTACCTTAGCAAAAACCTTAAATACCCAACCCAAGCACGAAGAATGGGTATTGAAGGAACGGTTTATGTAGTTTTCGTAGTAAACACTGATGGTTCTATCCAAGATGTTGGTATCCTTAGGGGCATCGGAGGTGGCTGTGATGAAGAAGCCATGCGCGTAGTTCGAAACGCACCTAAGTGGGAGCCTGGTAAACAAAGGGGACGACCAGTTAGGGTAAAAATGAGATTACCGATTCGATTTAAGCTAAGCTAATCAATCGCACAACCTATAAGAAAGGGGGCTGTCATTCATTTGACAGCCCTTTTTTAATTCCCTCCTATTACATTAATCTCCAAGCTTTTGTTGGATCAAGCGGAAAAGTTGGGGGCTGCCGGTTTTTTTAATGGCTAAACCACAGATAAAAAATGCCACAAAGGTCCAAAGGTACCAAGTGGATGATGTAAACTTTACTATAAAACATATATTTTTTTGTCCCTTAGGGGTGCATCATTGTTCCTATAAATAAAGAAATCAATTTGGGTTTATGTGACTGACTTTTGGCAAGAATGATTTTGGCTCTGTATGGATTACAGTGGGTAGATTATTTTATCAAAAATCCTGATGATTAATCATTACCTAATAAAATAGCCCCAAGGACATCATCCACCTATCCGCTATTGGGCGTGAAGAAATTAAACAAGCGGGCGGAAAAAGGGCAGGCCTGTTTGACGAAATGGTGGTAAAAATGGTTGTTGCAAGCTAAACACGAGGAGTTTGCCTGCATGTGGGCGGGGTTTGATTTTAGCCCAATAGATGCAATGTGGAGGTTTTTCGGTCACTTTTTTGACCTGTAGCAAAAAAGTGACAAAGGTTAAAGGAGCCATTTCACTGAAATTTAACAATCTATCATAATACTTACCCACACTAAATTATATAGAACAATGATCTTATTTAACTATTTTATTAGTTTGTAAACTAATTATTTAGTATATTGTTACATAATCAAACTACAGATCATATGGAATCCAAAAAAACACCAAAAGCAGATTTAAGGAGAAAGCATGGTCTATTCTTAAATATCGGCTTGTTAATCAGCACAGGACTGGCCCTAGTCGCCTTTGAATTTAAATCCTACGCAGTCATCACAATACAGGATTATAATCTCAGACCTGATCCATTGGAGGATATTTTGGATGTGCCCATCACCACTCACAGAGTTCCCAAGCCTCCAAAGATCGAGCAACCGGAAATCAAAGAAGTCCCAAATGATAAGGAAATCCAAGAAAAATTCGAGCCTATCCTGGATATAGAATTTCCGGAGGATCCCATCGTCAATAGTCCTGCTCTTCCCACTGGACCTCCAATAGCAGATAAGGCTGACGAGATCAAAGATTTTGCAGAACAGTTGCCCACTCCTCCCGGGGGCATGGAAGGATGGGCACAATACCTCAGTGGCAACTTAACATATCCCAAACAAGCTGTCAGACTGGGAATAGAAGGGACGGTATTCTTGGTCTTTGTCGTGAACAAAGATGGATCGATCCAAGATGTGGAAATATTACGAGGTGTGGGTGGTGGCTGTAGTGAGGAGGCTATCAGGGTACTCGAAAACGCTCCCGACTGGAAACCAGGCCTCCAAGGAGGGCGGCCGGTGAGGGTAAAAATGCGGTTGCCCATTAAATTTAAACTTAACTAAGTTCCGCCAAACTTTATTTTTTTGGGGCCATATTCATAAAATAATTGCCCCTTATGCTATTGGGTAATGCAAAAAAGAAGTCATACCCTCCAATTGAGAGGGTTGATTTTCCATATCCTGCTAAATCCAGGTATCCAAATGATATTGGTCGCAAACAGACTTAAATAATGAAAAGCAATTTTCTTTATTGGGAACTAAATTTGTGGTATTTTTGTCATCCTTAACCAAATGGGGCTGACCGGTTTTGACAGTAGGTGTGAAGACTGGGCTCGCATGTCGGGTGGAGCATGTACGCCCGCGAATAATTCATGCGATCTATAATTGGCGAATCTAATTACGCCATGGCTGCCTAATCAGACCCTCATAGGGACTGATACTGCTTAAAGGGTTGAGTTCGCAAGGCGAATTCCCCAGCCACATCCCGCGGCGCTCTGTCTTGGCAGCGCTGATCTTGGGGTGTCGACTTGCCAGGACTAGTATTGCTGATGCTATTAAGGCAGTGCGAAACTCAAATAGCTAAGCGTGACGGTAGCTGTGTCATCCAGCGGCCCAACGACGAAAACCCAATAGATGACTAAACATGTAGACGGTACAGTGTTTCCCTATCTGGACCAGGGTTCGACTCCCTGCAGCTCCACCTGACGGCACAAATCCATATTTCTGGGTTTTGTGCCGTTCTTTTTAACACTTAATCCTCTATCTATCAAATAGATAAGACTAATCATTTTATTAACTTTAGGGGTTCGATAATTATTTTTTTCAAATACCAATTTTTCACTGAAGGTCGAACTCAACAGCCTCTGCTTGTCTTCCAGGCCTGATTTTGCATATAAATCACCTAAATTAGAAATTACCCTTAAACAGGATTTTATCATTTCTTTGATGTTTCTTTTCGGCTTTTCACGAACACTCGCCAATTGAAACTCTAATCGATCTATTGAATCCGATACTTCTTTTTTGATTTCTTTAAAATCATCACTATCAATTTTATCATTCAGCAAAAGCTGCCTTGCTTTTTTTAGCTTATTACTCTCATTTTCAATTTTCTCTAATAAGGATTTCGTTTCATTTCCCCTATCATTTAATTTTGAATTAAGAATTTCAATTAGTTCTTTTTGAAAATACTTAAGCCTTTCTTCTTTTATTGAAAACTGATTAAGCATCTCAATCAGTTTCTCATTTACTAAATCAGCTCTAAAACGACATCTACATGGTGATTTACAATGGTAGTAATAATAATACTTCCCTGTTTTGCTTTTTGAAGGGCTTCCCGTCAAACCTCTTCCACAATTGGGACATTCTAGAAAACCTCTGAGTGGCAACTGTTCCTTGGAAACTATTTTAACATTATTTTTCCTTCCCCTTCCATCCAAAATATCCTGAACACTTTTAAATAATCTTTCTGAAATCAAGGCCTCATGTTGCCCCTCAACGAAGTAAGATTCTTCACCCTTATATGCAGGAACAAAAATTTTTCCAATGTAATGTTTATTCCTTAGCATTCTCCAAAAACTGGATTTTGTAAGGCTCAAACCCTTTTTGAACATTTCTGTATAGATTTTCTCGGTTTTAAAAGTACCTTCTGCTACCTTTTCAAATGATTCGATGACAAGACTAGCTTCTGGTTCTTTTGGTGCAATGTATTTTTTTCCTGTTTCAGTCGACCGATTAATATACCCCGTTGGTGCTTTCTTCAAATACCGACCTTCTTTGGTTGCCCTTCTAATACCATGAAATATATTGAGTGCCCTCCTATCATTTTCGACTTCTGGTGCAGCCAAATAAATAGCCAACATCATTTTGTTTTCAGGTATTTCCAAATCAAGTGGCTGTTCTATTGCTTGGGGTTCAATATTAAGACCTCTTAGAATATTAATCATAAAATAAGCATCCCCTGCATTTCTGCTAAACCTGTCCCATTTAGTAAATAGGATGAGATCTACTTTCCCTATCCTTCTTCCTTTAAGATCAGTCAAAAGTCTTTGCCACTCAGGCCGATCAAAAGTCTTGGCACTATGGTCCTCATAAATAACTTGCCTTACTTTTATACCATTAACAAGGCAATACCTTTTTAATACCTCTTCTTGATTCCGTTGGGAATAACCTTTATCAGCCTGCTCGTCTGTACTTACTCTAACATATAAATCAGCTATTTTCATTGGTAAAAAGTTGGTTTACAGCTAATTTACAAAAAAGCTGGATAGCGTCAAACAAATGTTCAGCATCAGCATATGAGATTTCCTGACCATCCTTCCTCAATAATTTTATCAGGTTTTTAATTTTTTCCCGCCTCTTTTTTTCTTTCAGTTGTACCATATTATATTTCTGATAGAGGCTAAATTAAATTTACTTTCATTACAAATATTCACCAGTTTAACCCTACTGGGGTATAAAATGAACACATTTAGGAATTAAAATTTCCCTTCCAATTGGACCTATCTCCAGCTTAAATTATCAGCAATAAAAAAAGGGCCTTACAGCCCTCCATCATCTGCGAAGGAATAATACCCTTCGGGAGTTAGGATGATGTGATCAAGTACCGGAAGTTCCAAAAGTTTTCCTGCCTTCACCATCTTTTCGGTGAGGCGTTTATCCCGTTCACTCGGCTTCATCGTTCCTGAGGGATGATTATGTGCAATTATCATGGCCGATGCTGACGATTTCATGGCAGCTCCAAATATCACCTTTAAATCCACTACCGTTCCCGCTGTTCCCCCGGATGAGGCATTGATTATTCCAAGTACACGGTTGGCCCTGTTAAGGAGGATGACCTTAAATTCTTCTATAAAAGCTATTTTAGATTCGTCCCAATTGGCCCTTAAAATCCTATTGGCTGTCAGGGAAGAGACGATTTGCGGTTTCTCTGAGACCTTTGAATTGGGACGGTAGCTCAATACGATTTCGGCTACTTGGCTGGAAACGATGTCTTTGTTTTTGGTATCCATAACATTTCGATTTAATGGTTAGAAATTAATTATGGTACCATCACAGCTTGAGGGCTATCAAGGCCATGTGGCAACGGAATAAATGAGGGACTAGCGCAAAGCCCTGTGTTTATGCCGTAAACTCATGGCCGCTTCAGCAGCCCGAAAGTTAACTTGTAACATTATTAATGAATAAAATCTCATCCTCTATTTTTAACCGTAAAAAAAGCATTTCCACTAACTGAAAATGCCATTTTTACAGTATTAAATCAAGCTATTTTTACATCCTCGCCCCTTTCCCCTTCTTGGGTTCCTTAGGGGTGTTCTTCATCTTCGGGGCCTGTTGCTTTTTTTCCTGCCGGTCCTGCTTCACCTCCTCTCCCTGGTCCTTGCCCAGTATCAGGTCATTGGTCTTGACCATTTTCATTTCTGTATCATAGACATTGACCGACTTGAACTTGGGGTTGGCCGATACGTACATGATCTCTTCCTTGCCGCCTTTTTCCATCGTCACCGGATAGACATTGCCCTTTTCAAAGGCCTTGAGCATCCATTCGGTCTTGGTGGGATCCTGCAGCTCCTTGATGGGAAGTTTGGACAGGGCTTGTTTACTGTCAAAGCCATAGTTCTCGTGATAGGACTCGATCTTGAAATTGTTGTTCTTGTCCTTCTGGGAAAAGTCCAGTTGCATCCAAGCTTGATAAGGTTCATTCTCCGCATTGAGCATGCCTTTTTTCACTGCCCTTCCTTCCAAGAGGTTAAAGGCCTCTTTGGCCGTCACCGATTGGTTGTTGTAGAAGGTATGCTGCTTGGGGGCGATTTCCGGATTGAGGTTGTGAAGGCTTGCATCGTACTTGTTGAGAAAATAACGCTCCGAGGTATTCGACTTTCGAAAGTGCAGCGAAACATCCATTTTCTTTCCTTCGATTTCCATGCTGTGCGGCAACTGAAAGGCCTCGTTTCCAGCCTTTATCTGTTTTTCCAGCGCATCGTTCAGGTCGGTGTCAAAACCGGTATACTTTAGCTTTTCCTTGAGGTACTCTAGATTTTCCTGGTCCATGGTTTATTTTGTTTCAGGTTGAACATCGGTCAGGTTTCTTGTTTTCAGGATGTCCCTGCCCCTGACCTTTAGGCGAAGGTTCCTGTCCCCGTTTTTTTCATCCAGTTGAATTTCCAACTGTTTTTTGTCCGAGAGGGTAAATTGCGGTAAGGCCACTACCAATGTATTCTGCCCATGGCCGGGAACACCAGGGCTGTTTTCCCATTGCTGCAACAACGCATCGAGTGGTTCTTCCCGGACCGATGCATGCTTGGCCTGCTTCTTATCGGTAATGGTAAATACCAGGCTTTCTGGTACAAAGGCCAGACGGGACCTGTTCTCCACTTGGAGCTTAAAAAACAGCAGCCCTTGCTGCTGGTAAATCCCCTGCAGCCCGAACCTCATCCGGTATTGGCGCCTTGTCCTGTTCAAAAAGGGATCCATGGAAAGAACGGCCTCCCCTGTTTGCTCCAGCTCCTTTGCCGGCAAGGCAAAATCCCTAAGCTGCAGCTCTTTCCAGGACAACAGCTGTTGACGGGCCATGTTAATGGAAGACCGTGCCAGTGATTCATCATAGCTGACCCTGAAATGGTAGAGCCGTGCATCGGCGGTGACCACATGCAGGTTGGTAGTCTTGAAGGAGCGCTGTCCTGCCTTCAGCAGCAAGAGGTTCGGTGCCTTTTCCTCTACTTTTGCCATGATATGGCCATGCCCACGGTCCACGCTCACCACTTTGGATGCAAAGACCAGTGCGGTGGTATGGTCCCAGCCAACGCTTATCGGGTAGGCCGGAAGGAGGGCACTTTTTGAAATGGGGCTTATTTCCACTTGCGCATTTGCTGCTCCTACAAACCACAATAGGCAATAAATGATCATCAATGTTTTTTTCATGGTATCAGCTGTTTTTAGTGTTGACCAATAAGATGGGGTGCCCGGCCTTAAGGGTGATCGTGACTGCTTTGTTCTTTTTTCTAAACAGCCCTTTTGCCGTGGATATGCCCGCAGAGGCCATCTGGGTTTCCAGCGTCATGCCCGAGGCCATATTGGGCATCCCTGTGACCAGGGCCTCCCCTGCCCCTCTGTTGATTTCTTGACCGATACTTCCACCGATCGGTATTCCGGGCATGGCGTCTGCATCATGGGCTTCCAGTGCTACGGGAAGGATGTGTTTTCCTGACCGCAATGCGCTGACCACCAATTTCACCCGGTCACCATCAAGGGAAGCCTCTCCATAGACCAGGCTGCCTTTTGGGAATGCCAGGCCGTTTACCCGGACATCCTCCAGCAATTTTACCTTTATCCTGCCCTTGCCCTCAAAAGTGGTTTCTTCGGCCACTTCCGCTGTTATGGCGGCTTTTACCGCATGTTCCATCCGGGGCGGTTCCTCCAGGCCATAAAAGGCATTTCGTGGCGCTTCTTCCATCTTGGCCTGGTCAGCATGCTGCTTGTTTTTTGCCTGCATGTGGCCATCCGTTTCCACGGTGAACCGTAGCCTTTCAAGCGCCTTTTCACGGATCCGGCCTTCTACCCGCTCGGGATGTTGTACGTCAAGGATTTTGTCGAGCATCCCTTCGAGTTGTTGCAGTTCGTGATCGGGACCGGTTGGCTGCATGCGGTCCATCAGTGCTTCCAGCTGCCGGACATCCTGGGACAAATCCGTTGGCACTTTTTGTTGGACCGTTGCCGGTCGGTATCCCTTTGGGCCGGTGGGCACCTGATCAGCCTGCCGGACCTGTTTGTCCAGCAGTTGGAGTTTGTCCAACAGGGCATTTTCCTTTTCGCCCAATCGGTCATTGCCCGACAACCCCATCAATCCGCTTTGTTCCTTTTCGGGAACCAAATTTTCCTTCTTGAGGTAGGGATCCATCCGGAGCTGTTCCTGACGCTTTTTGGACGCTTTGGCCTCTTGCTCATACAGGGCCATTTTATCCATTTGCCGCTCCTTGAGCACCGGCTCTGGAAGGGCGGTACGCAGGCCTTTTGGAACTTTTCCCCCATCAGGGCTTGTGATTCCCTGGCCCGCCCAGGAAAATGCCAGGATAAACGGCAGGACGAAGAGTGGAAGGACCAATAACAGGGTCCGTTGTTTGGTGTTGAATCTTTTCATGGTCTTTGGTTTTTAATTGGTGAACAGTGGAATCCATGGCCGGCCCCACCATTTCGGGCGGTGGGGTTTCCGGTACGGATACCGGCCCTTGGTCAATAGTTTGACAGGTCTGCAGGACAATCGCCCCTGCCCAAGCGGTGAGCAGGAATCCAAACAGCAATGCACGCTGGAAGGAGGTTAGCCTTGCCTCCCACTTGGAAAAGGATAAGGCCATTGTCTTCGCGATTTGGCTTCGAAATAATCCGACCCTCTCCATAAGGAAACTTAGGGACGGCCGGGTCCTTGCTTTTATCATCGTTTCTCTATTTTTAGGTCCTTGTTTTCCAGGGTTTCCCATTTTTCAATGAGCAGTCCGTGCGGATTGTGGTTCGAACGGGTAATTTCCCGCAGTACCCCTGTGGTAATCAGGCTCCTTGTCAGCCGGGAAGTGCTCCTGACAATCTGTAGCCTTCCATAAAACCAAAAACGGTACGGGCCGCTGTCCATCTCCAGGGCAATGCTGTCCAACAGCAGCTTTTGGCTGACATTCCCGGTCACCAGCCTGTCGTAATAGCCCTGCTCCCGCAGTACCTGGTAGGCGTTCTTTATCGATCCGTCGCCGAGGTACAAGGCTTCCGAAAGTTGATGATGGATCAGCTCCTCGTCTGGCGAAAGGCCAAAGAAGCGGTCATGGAAACGGATCACGTGCTCCCTTGCTTCCACTTTGAGGTTGTCCTGTCTGCTGCCGGCCACGGCCTCCATTACCTTCCCGTCCAATAGGATGTACACACGTTCCGATGCGGCTTGCTGGAACCTGTAGGACAGGAAAATGGCGCCCAGGGCCAGCAGTACCGCCCCTATGGAAAGTACCAGGCTAAAGCGTTTCACATGCCCGAAGGCCGTTTCAATATTGGTCAGGTGTTCGAACATATCAGGTAAGGGTTTTGGCAGCTACTGCAGGTGCCGAGGTCACCATGCTGCTGGTCTTGTGGAGCAGCGTGTCCCTGCCTGCCGCGTAAACGATATAATTGGCCACCGAGGGCACGGTGAAGTAGCCGATGATGGCAATGACCATAAAGATCAGGTAGGCCGTATCGGTGGAGGAAAAGAAGGTCTTGCCGGCATTTTCCACCTGGCCGATGTCGATCAGGATCATGTTCTCCTGGATCTTGCCGATAATGGCCCCGAAGATATTGGCCACAGGAAGCCACATGTACACGTTGATATAGCGGGCAATCCACGAGCGGAGGGTTTGCTGGAAACCGTCGAACACCGATATGCCCATCACGATCGGCCCCAGGATGGAAAGGACAATGAGGTAGAACACCCGAATGGTATTGATGCAAAGGGCGGCGGCCTGGTAGAGTACTTCCAGCACCTCGCTCATCCACTTTTTGATCGAGTTGGAGAAATTGAACGAGGCCTTTTCCATGGCAAACCTGATGTCGTTGCCCAGCCCTTCCCAGAACCCTTCGTCGCTGCCCTCGGGATGGGCATACTCGTACCAGCTTTCCCTATCGCCGCTGCCGCTTTCCCCCACGTACATTTCCCAGTACTCGGTGGCTTCCAGTGCCCGCTGTTTTTCGGCAAGCAGTCGGTCAATGGCCGCATTGGACCCTTCGACCATCTTTCCGGTTTCATTTGCCAATGGCGACAATATGCTGTTCATCACATGGAGCACGGATGGAAAGAGCATAATGGCCATGCCCAGCGCAAAAGGGCGCAACAGCGGATAAAAGTCCACTGCTTCAGCCCTTGCGATATGCCCCCACACCCGACTGGCGATATAAAACAGGGCTGCAAACCCCGCCAGTGCCCTGCCCACACCGATCAGGTCGGCTGCCAGCGGTACCATTTCATCATACAATCGGTCCAATACTTCATGGAGTCCTCCTGCCCCGCCGCTCACGCCTTGCGCATGTGCTCCGAGGGCCAGCAACACGAGCAATAAGGTCCCTATTCCCCTTTTCATGGCTGTAAGGATTTGATGGTCTTCAGGTTTCCGGATGCCTTTTTCCTTTGGAGGTCTAATACGGCCGCCTCATTGTTGAATATCCGCACGAATACATAGCGGTCCTTTATCCCATCAAAGATCCGGTCAATGGCCGCCATCCGTTCCTTGTCGGTCATCTGCAGCTTTCCCCCGGTGATGACCAGCAGCAGCTCTTCGATGTTGCGGGCGCTCATCTCGAGCAGGTTGCCGTAGACCAGGGCCAGGTAATCGAGCTCTTCGCGGGTAAACCGTCCACGGTCGAGAAACTGGCGGTAGGCCCTGCGGTATTCGTCCAAAATGAGCTTTTGATAGTTGATGATCCCGCCCACCTTATGGTAGCGCCGTACCACCGGGCTGACCGCGGAGAGCCCATCGATAAATACCTTGTGCAAAGAGAAATTGCCCGAGGCAATGTCCCTTACCGCATTATAGCCACGGCTGAGCGTCCGGTAGCCCTTGTACATATCGTCAAGGACCTGCTTGAACTGGCTGAGCTTTTCCACGTTGAGCAGCAGCTGTGCGGTTTCGCCGACCTGGGCCATCGCCACTTGCGGTGTACCCCACAGGCTGCCCATCAGCAATAGTATGGTCAAATAGTGTTTCATGGTGCTTTTAGTGTTTGTAGTTTCCGAATGGTTTGCAAATCCCCCGCATGCCAGGCCCGGTGCCGCAGCAGCTGGTAGTTTTCCCGGTTAAAGCCCCGGACAAATCCGTCCAGTCCCTGTAGCTCCCCGTAAAGCCGGTCGATGAGTCTTAGCCGCTCCCCTTCGGAGAGTTCCAGCCCCGGCTGCAGGGCCACGGCCATCAGTTCGTCCAGCAGCTTGGATGCCGTTGACACCGCATTGTCGAATACCTGTCCGAAATACTGCTTTTCGGAAGGCTTCAACCTGCCCTGGGCAGCAAACAGCTTTTTGGCCGTTTTGATCCTTTCCAACAGGCGCAGCTGTAGGGCGATAAATTCCGGGACAACCCGGTAATTGCTGACAGCAGGACTGATCGAGGCCAGGCTGCCAAAGAAATCCCCGTGCAGGTTGAATTCCCCGTTGCCGACCATCTGGACCGCGTTCCAGCCATCGCGCATTATCCCATAGCCTTTCCGCGCATAACCGATGTAGAGCTGAAGGCCGCTGACCTGTTTGGCCAAATATTCCTTCTGGGTCTTTTTCTGCCGGAACCATTCACTGAAGGTCTGGGCATTCCCGGTGGCCGAAAAGAGCAGGAGGAAAACCAATAGCAGCTGAAATGTTGACCTTTTATATTCCATACCGTCTTGATTTTTGTTGTACCACTGGGTTGACCATTTTAATGGCCAGCTTCCGCGAAGGGATGTCCTGGATATCCTTGGGGGAAAGCTTGCGTTCCTGTATGATCCTGCCAAACCTGTCCCGGTGGCTGATTTCCATACATGAAAGCTTCCACTTGTCCATTCCATCAGCATCCAGCTTTAGCCGGGCCATGGTATAATCACTTCCTTCCCCTTTCCATTGCAGGTAGGTACTCATGGTAAGTCCATTGGCGGGATAGTCCTCTTTTCCTTTTATGAAAGCATTGATATACCCCCTTATGGATGAGGTAAATTTTCCCGGATAGGCAGCCTTGCAATGGTAGGCCCCGTCATAGCCCTTGGCCTTCAGGACGGGCATCCAGTGATGGGCCATTTCCAGAAGCTTCCGCAGGGTTGTTATCTGTTGTCTATTCATGGATTTCCTTGAGTGTTTTGATTGCTCCCTTGGCATAGCTGCGCTGCCTTGCGATGAGCAGGTTCCGCTCATTGAAGCGCATCAGGTCGTTGAGGTTGAAGCGCACCTTCTTTGCTGTCCGGTCGATCCGGGCAAGCCGCTCGCCGTCGTCCATTTTCAGGTTAAAGGCGCTGACCACGCCGAGCACCTCTTCCAGGTTGCGCACCGAATGGTCAAGAATGCCCAAATACACCTTTTCCATCCAGCGCAGCTCTTCTGCTGAAAACTGCCCGCTTGCGGTAATGTGCTGCCAGGCTTTTTGGTATTCACTCACCAGTCGCCCTTGCTTTTCTGCAATGTCCCGCACCTTTTGGTACTGGCTTATGGTACTTTTTACTTTCCAGAGCCCATCGTAATAGTCTCCGTACAGTTCCTTCTGCCGCTCGCCCCACTCGGCAATTTCTTCGAGCTTGAGCTTGTTGAGCGCATTTTCGAGTACCTGCTGGGCATTCTGCAGCCATATCGTGTTGTTCTGCATCCGCTGGATCTTCAGATCGATGGCCACGATGGCCTTTTTCACCCCTTTGCGGATTATCTCCAGGATATAGGCCGGTACTGCCGCCTCCGAGCGGGGCATTTGGGGAGCCCCAAAAAACAGCAGCCCGGCCAATAATCCTGCTTTCCATATGTTTGGCAACTTCATATCTCCCCTCCTTTCATTTCCGCGGCCACTTCCGCAATGCCTTTTTCAAGGTCCCCGCCAAAGGCATTGGCCCTTTCCTGCACCTTTATCTTCTCCTTTTGCTCGGTGGTATAGGCCAAATATTCCTCGGGAGACACCTCGGTACGGTACACCTTACTGACCGGCCCAAGGCCGATAAAGACTTCCTTGTACTTTTTGCCCGGTTCGTTGGCCCTGTTGATCGACATGATCTGCATGGTCTCCTTTTCGGTGAGTCCCAAAAGCTCCCGGATCCCGTCGAACTTGTTGCGGTATTTGGACTGGTCCAAAAGGATCTTGCAGTCCGAGTTGTTGATGATGGCCTGCTTGATGATGGGGCTGGAGATGATGTCCTCTACTTCTTGGGTGACCACCACGGCCTCACCGAAGAACTTCCTGACCGTCTTGAAAAGGTAGCGGATGTATTCTGCCATCCCCTCTTTGGCAATGGCCTTCCAGGCCTCCTCGATCAGGATCATCTTGCGCACGCCCCGCAGTTTCCGCATCTTGGAAATAAAGATCTCCATGATGATCAGTGTCACCACCGGAAACAGGATGGGATGGTCCTTGATATTGTCGAGCTCAAAGACAATGAAGCGTTGCTCCAGAAGGTCAAGGTTTTCTGTGGCATTGAGCAGGTAATCGAATTCCCCGCCACGGTAATAGGGCCGCAGCACGTAGAGGAAATTGTCGATGTCAAAGTCCCGGTCCTTTACCCCTTGCGCTTCCAGCTGTGCTTTGAACCCGTTGGAACAGTATTCAAAAAAGCTGTCGAAGCAGGGAAAGGTATCCGCATCCAGGCTTTCGTAATAGCTGCCCAGGGCATTGGAGATGGCCACGTACTCGCTGCGCGTAAAGGTCTCATCGTCCTTTTTCCACAGGGCCAACAGCAGCGTCTTGATGCTTTCCTTCTTTTCGGTGTCCAGCACACGGCCGCCCAGATGGAAGGGGTTGAAGCAGATGGGACGGTCCTCTTCATAGGTGAAGTAGTACCCTCCTACCAGGTCACACAGTCCTTTATAGGAATGGCCCACATCGACCAACACGACGTGCGAACCTTGGGCATGGTAGCTGCGCACCATATGGTTGGTAAAGAAGCTCTTGCCACTGCCCGAGGGGCCGAGGATGAACTTGTTGCGGTTGGTGGTCCAGCCCCGCTCCATGGGTTCATCGGAAAGGTCCACGTTGACCGGTTTTCCGGTCTGCCGGTCCCCCAGCCGCATACCGAATGGCGAGGGACTGGAAAGATAGCCCGTCTCCATGTTGAAAAGGCAGCTGGCCTGCCGGCCAAAGGTCAGGAAGGTCTCCTCTATGGGAAGGGCCGCCGCATTGCCGGGAATCCCTGCCCAGAACAATTGCGGTGCGGCAAGGCTTTCCTCTTTGGCCACCGCATCGATCCTGGCGAAGGCCGCCCCGACCTTGTTCCGGATGGATTTGGTCTGCTCCGAACCCTCCGACCAGGTGAGCACATTGAAATGTGCCCTTACCGGCCAGCTGCCCTCTGCAATGCTTTCGTTCAGGAAGGCCTGTATGGCCTCTTTTGCATGCAGGTTTTCCCTGGAATAATGGGCCAGGCTTTGCATGCGCAATGCCCTGCTTTCAAGTTGCTTTGCTACCGCCTGCCGGTCTTCGACGATGACGTACTGGTTATAGATATGGTCAATATCCAGCAACTGGCCCAACGGGGCTGCCAGGCCGATGGTATAGGCCTTCTTGTCGGTGCTGTACGCTTCATGGGGGATTTGGTCGGACAACACATTGGGGAGCCTGTCCATTTCTGATAGGGAAAATACCTGCATCCTGGAAGTGCCTATCCGCAGTTCCGGTTTGAAGGCAATGTCCTTTATTTGGGGTTTTCCATCACAGGGACCCAGGAACAGGTAGCGTTCCAATAGCCCCGGCCTTTGGGCGGTGCCCAGGTAATCAACCTCCTCCAAACGCCGGATTTCCATGCCACTTTCGGAGACCAGCTGGACAAATTGCCCCAGCACGTTTTCAAATTCCTCCAGTCTTTTTGCATCCAAAAGTTCAGGAGGAAGAAACCTTGGGGAAAGCAGGTTGGAAGTGGCCAGCCCGGCCGGCTTTTTCCCCTTTCTTGGCAGGCTAAGGAAAAGGTAGCATCGGTGGTCAAGGTAGGGACGCTCATGGAAGAACAGCCCGCTGCTCCTGTCCAGGAAGTCTTTGTCTCCTTTTCGGACAAGCCCCTCAAACCGCTTTTTTGCAAACCAGTCCTGCTTATGGAGCACACAGCCTTCCGGAAGGAGCCTGATCGCCTTGGCCCAGGAGGACTGCAGGGCTGTGTAGCCCGGGCCGTCAAGGGTAAAGATTTCCGGCAGCTGCACTTCATAACCGGCGGTGATGTCGCCTGCGCCCGAAATCAGGAATCCCTTTTCCAGTTTGCTGATGGGAAACCAGTTGATCATCTCTTTTACATTGGGACTATCCATGTTTTTTGCGGTCTTGTTTCCTGATAAATTCCCTGTCACGCACTTTGATCCCCATGGGTACCTTGCGGAAGGCCATGCGCTTTTTCAGGCCATGTTCACCGTATTTGCGGTTCAACCCGAATACTCCTTCTATAAGCAAATAGCCCATAAAGCCACAGGCTGTTCCGTTGATCCAAAAGGATATGCCCAGCACATAGCCCATGGCAAACAACAGCAGCAATACCACCAGGCCGATGCCCAGGTAAAGGATATATTGTGCCTGCAGGCCTTTAAAAGAGATCGGCCTGTTGACGCCCTTGTTGAGGGTAAACCGTTTCATATCAACCAAAGAAGCTGGTGAGTACGGTGGCCACGATGACCAAAAACACGCAGCTGCCGAACCAAGCGGCGGCCACCTTTCCGGTGTCCGGTTCCCCTGAATTCCACTTGTTGAACACTTTCACTGCGCCGATCAGCCCGACGATGGCACCGATGGCATACATCAGGTTCACGCCAGACTGGAAGTAGCTGCGCACCTTGGTGGTGGCCTCCATAATACCGGCATTGCCGTCCTGTCCGAATACCGACAGGGAAATCCCTGTCAGCAACAGGGCCAACAGCCCTTTACTGAATTGGTTGTTTGTCATGTTGTGAAGGTTTAGCGTTTTCCCTTTCCACCACCTGGCAGAAGGGTTCTTTTGCAAGCATGTCCAATTGGATATGGGAAGGAATGAGCAGTTTGCCCTTTTTGAACCTTGGAGGATCAAGGCCAGCATGGATTTTGGCATACTCCTGGAATGCACGGCACAGGGGTTCATTCTCCGGAGGTGTGAAGTGTACCTGTAGGCGCTTTTTTCTTTTGGCCAGAAAAAAGGGACCGTACAGGACCGCTAGCACGATCAAATAATACAGGAGAAGGATTCCGGCCAATGCTGACCAGAAGCCTGGGCTGAACGTGATCCATTCCGGCATATCCTTTTTTGGTTTGATGATGGGTCAAATCTCAAAAAGGCCGGAATAAAAAATTCACCAGTTGTCCCCTACTGGGGTGAAATATTTATAAGTTATTCAGTTCATGTAATCCGGCACCTATGGGAATACCAAAAAAAGCAGATGTTTCCCGCCAGTAACCCTCATCGTCAAGGTACCAAATTGGCATATCCCTCTCTGAACCTTTTCTCTATCTCAAAATCGGGAACATAATGTCCATTATTTTCCACTCTTATGGCCACCCTTTTCTTTGCCTCGGCAATGGAATCCAAACAGAAATAGATCATATTCACCTCATATTGATTCTTTTTAAAGACTACTGGCCAATTTAATGGAGTAGAGTTGAAATTAGTTTCATAAGAAAATGATTGACACTGATCTATGGCCTCTTGGATTTGCTTTTCCAACTCCCCAAAAGCCATATTATGTGCCATTGTTTCTTGAAATTCAGAAGGGATTAACGATTGGTAAATACGCAAAAAATGCTTGTCATAATCAAACACCTCTACCGCATCAGGAGATAAACCTTGTGAAAAAGAAGATTTGCCTGCTCCATTACATCCGGCGATTACTAAAAGTTGAGGCATGAATTATTTAAATTGGGGCGCTATTTGGGGATGTTTGTTTCGGATTCCCATAGCTACGTTCTTTTCATATACCTTAATTTCCTTCCTTACCTTTGGCATTTGTGACTTCAACTTACGTTTGAAGTTTTCTATCTGCCGGGTGATATCATCTTTCTCTTTCGCCATATTACAAAGTCAGTGAATTTCACGAAAAGTGTTTAAACAATTCCCTATCATTACTAATTAGCTTTGCTCCAATACAATGAGATAAAGTCAGGACACTCCTATGAGGTCTCCTCGGTGTTCCAGCAACATCTTCTATTTACCCATTATAGCACTTCCCATATGGATACCTTGGGGATTGCAGCACTTTATCCAAATCGACATGATTGCGGATAATCATAAAAATTCATATCCTATTAAAAATATGAAAGCTTATCCATTACCCCATCCCATCCCCCTCCTCCATATACCCCTCCAATTTCTCCCTCAGGTTGTCCAAAAACACGGTCCTTCCCTTTTTCCGGATACGGATTTCCTGGAAGATGCGGTAGATGTCCCCTATTTTGGTCCCAAGGATTTGCTCCAGGTTCCGGGCAAGCTCTTTGATGCCGATCTCCCCGTTGTTGAACACGTTGCACACTTTTAGGGCGTAGATCAGCTCGACCAACTGGACTTTCTGGGCGGTCCACTTTAGCTTGGAAGGGGGCTGTGCGGGACTTTTTACCCCGTCCAGTTCCTGCAGCATTTCCTGCATATATTGGTTGATCCGTAGGACTGCCTGCAACGTACTCACCTGGATGCTGTGCACCGTACAGCAGCGGTTGTCGATGGTGCTGTGGTATCCGTGGGGCAAGCTCACGTCGCTCCTGGCCCTACGGAGAAAATACTGCGTATCAAAGTGGCGCTGGTCGAGCAGCATATAATTGTACAGGGCACGGTGTCGGTCCATATAGCCCTTGAGACTTCGCTGCTCCTCCAAAAAATAGTCTCTTTGTGCCTGTTTACCGGTCAGCGGACGGTTGGATTCCAGGATAAACAGCTCGGCATAGTAGATGGACTCGGACTGGAACCGGGGCTTTATCCTTTTGAAGAAATGGATCTCCTCCTCTTGGCCGTCAAAGGTGTATGTACAAACAAACCCGTTCAACTTCCCCAGCACCTGCTCGGTATGTTGGAAGGCCGATTCCAGTTGGATCAGTTTGTCCCTGCCCTGAAGGCTGATCAGGGAAAGATCATTTTCCAATTCCTTTTTCAGTTGATGTGCATATTGTTCAAGGATCATCGCTGGTTCAGTTTTTAGTTTGTTGTTTTTTTGGATAGGACCTTACCGTACCATTCTGGCCAGGCCATTACCTGTTGCTCGACCAACCGTAAAAATTCCGCCACTTCTTGCTTTGCAGGACCTTCAATATTTCCAAAGTTTTCTTTTTTACATTGCTCCATTTGGTCATGGACCTTTTCAAAGGAGTCCCTTAACCCCTCAAGAACAGCATCCATGAACACCTTGCCCAACCTCACTTCCAAGTTGACATAGTTATGGGGAAGGTCCCCAAAGACCTTGGTCTTTCCCACCATCATTTCATTGGAGATAATGATAAGGCTAATGGCCAATTCCATAAATGTTTCCAGGTCCTTGCGGTACTTATGGATACTTTCCCACAGTTCCCTATGGACTATTTTCAAACAGGCCATTCCTAACCTTCCCTCTGAAAACTTCGCCCTATATGCCCTGTAATCGAGCATATCGGATTTATCCTTTGCCATATGGCTTCCTGCTCTCCATTCCCTTTCCTTCAGGTAGCTTTTTAAGATGACGACGACCATTTCCAGTTCCTTATCGGTCATCCAGGATCCAGCAAGTTCCATAAGGTCCTTCAGGGCAGAAAAGTAAGCGTTCAACCTGGGGACATTGGAAGAATTCCCCCTGCCTTCCAGAATATTATGGAAGCCCCTTTTGACCTTTTCCCAGTAGAAAGGCCCTTCACCATAATGGAAATGGTACATGAACAGGTCTATGGCAGTCAATAAGGCCATCAGTTTTCCGGCCCATTCTACCCTGTCCTCCTTGCCCATTGGAAATGCGCGTACTATTAGAAAAGGAAGGTTAAGCTGCTGCATTTTTTTCACGCCATCAGGATCCGCCAACAAAGGATAGTAGTCCACCCAGCTCCGTACTTTATGCCTGATCATCCTACTGTTGGGGTGGATACTGGGGGCTACACCCAATTTTTTAAGGAATGGCCAATCCATTTTCCCATTGTTGAATTTTTCTTCAAAACGTGAAATGGTTTTGGGCGACTTTCCCAATAATTGGGCAAACCTCCTTTTGGGAAGCCTTTTTTCAAGCCCCTCCAGGGTTTCCCGGAACCGGGGAACGGCCTGTTCCAGGGGCAATGATTTAATGCTTTCAAAAAACCTGTCCAGTTCATCAAACTGGTTGTAAAGGGCCTTTGACAGTGGTCCGAAGGCAGGAATACTTTCCAGCATCTTCTGTTCGGAATCCGTATCCATAAATACCACCAGGGTTTCTTCCAGTGCTTCCAACGCATAGGGACTTGATCTTTCCAATGCCCTGTTGGCCCTGTCCATGACCAGGTGTTTCTGGGGAAAAACCTTTACCAGTCCTTCATTGATATTCATGCCCACGAGCCCTTCCATGACCAGGTAACAGTTTCTCTCCGTTACACCTGAAGTCCTGATGATCCGCCGCTTTTTGTAACGTTGGAAGGAAACCAGGTCCTGTAATTTTAAATAGTTGTCCCAATCCACCCGTAAGATACCATCCAATTGGGTTTTGAGCAGTTTCAGATTAGTTAGTTTATCCATGTCATCAAAGTTTATGGTCAGCAACCTGACTGTTATAAAAATGGCCGAAAAACGTGGCCTTTGCCAATTGCCCAAAATCGTAGAGGACTGTGCAGCAACCGGTTAATTTCTCCTTGCTTGGTTCCAATCTAGTTTTGGAAAGTTATTTAAGTCAAATTTTTGAAGGAAAAATTTAAAAAATTAAAAGGTAATTGGGACAATGTCCACATTGTAGTGGGACATTTTAAAAATTCAGATACAAAACATTGACTTTTAACCAATTACCATCATAACTTCAATACCAACAAATCAACAATGGGAAAACAGTGATGAGCAAAAGGATACAGTCGAAAGAAAATCAAACCAAACTAAAAGCAATCTTCACTTTGGTGACCGTCATCCTTTTCCTGGTAATCTGGACCTTTACGGGATTGGAAAAACTGATCAACTGGCAGGTGTCCTATAAGGCATTTCACAACCAGCCTTTTCCATTTTCGCTGGCAGATATGTTGGCTTACGGGATCCCCATAACCGAACTGCTGCTGGCCTTCGCATTGGCGGCAAAACCACTTAGATGGTGGGGGTTAATGGGATCGGTCCTGTTGCTTTCCGTATTCACTACCTATGTAGGATTGATCTGGTGGAATGTCTTTGACCGTGTCCCCTGCAACTGTGCCGGTTTTATAGAAGCTATGGGATGGCCCGGGCATTTCTATTTCAATAGTGCATTGCTATGCCTTGGAATAGCGGCACTTTGGATGGAGCGTGTGGATGGCCAGATGATCAGCAATAAAAATACAATTCATGAAGATAAAATATCATAATACCGCTGGTACCGCTGCGCAACGGTACCGGCAAAACTACCGTCTCTCCCATGTCCGGAAGTTTGGGAGACCGGGCAAACACTTGACGGTAGCGGGAAAGGACAGCCCCGGAAAACACTTTTCAAAAGCTGTCCATCGCTTTTGGATACGTTCCCAATAACCCAATTGTTGGGGACCAAAGGCAACTTAATTTAATGTTTAACCATGGCTAACCAACGCCATACAAAATGAAAAAGTGATGAAAAAGTTAATAAAAAGGCTGCCGGTGCTGGCTTTGGCACTCGCAGCTACAGCGGCATTTGCATTCAACATGCCGCGTGAAATGGTAGGGGAATATGCACAAGACCCCAATAATCCCGGAACTTGGTTCGATCTGACCAATGAGGTTCCCGGTGAGGACACCTATCAATGCGATGGCGAAATGGAAACCTGCACTAGGGATCAACCAAATCCATCGGGAACGGAGATCAAAACCGGCGAATTCATCCAGAACGGGGAATTGCCCGTTCATGAGGACTAAGCTTTAAGCAAATGAACTTAAAATGGTAAAGGGAGCCCCGCGTGGGACTCCCTTTTCTTATTATCTGGGATTCTGCTCAAGACCGTTCAATTCTGTTTCCTCGGGAGGCAACGGGAAAGTATAACGGGAATCCCCAGGGGGCAGGACAATTTCCTCACCATTTACCGTCCTTGTAAGGGTGACACTCCATTTTTCTTCCCTGTTAAGCCTTCTCAGGTCCATCCACCGAATGTTCCGGAAAAGCAGCTCCTTTCTCCTTTCTTCCAGGATTATCTCCAACAGCCCATCCTCATCGGCAATGTTCACGGGGACATATGAACCCGGTGCCATCCTGTGCTCCAGGAAAATGTTCAGGGCATCCTGTGCTTCTTCCAGCCTTCCTGTCCTGGCCGCTCCCTCTGCAAAGGTCAGCACCAGTTCCCCTGTACTGATCCCGCCAAAAAACAGGTATCCTCCGGTAAAACTGCCCTTGAAACTATAAAAGCCGTCCTCTTCCCCAGGCTCAAAAAATACGGATTTTCTAAAATCCCCTTCTCCGTACAGGGCGTAAAGCTCTGGGGCGACATAAGTCATGTTGCTTGTGGTGTACCGACCGCTGGGAAGAGTGGCATAGTATATCGTTTCAGGGTTCAGTTCTCCTATTGGGTATGGTGCCGAGGGATCGAGCCCTGAAAAATCGATAAGCCCATCGCCTATGGCCATGGCGTTCCCGGCATGCCCGTAGGCTTTTTCATAATCCCCCAGCACCAAACTGAACCGGGCCAATAGGCTTTCTGCCGCCCATTTGGATCCCCTTGTGGAATATTCCGCCTTATCGGGCAGTAACGAAGAGGCTTCCCGGAGGTCTGCCAATATCCGGTCCACCAGTTCGGGAACCGTTGACCTTCGGGGAAGCTTGTTCACGTCCGAGCTGCCCTTCAGGGGAAGTCCCAATGGATCATGTCCCCCAGGCTCATAGGGTCTTGTAAAGATTTCCATCAATTGGGTATAGGCGTGTCCCCTCATAAACAGGGCCCTGCCCTTGATATGCCTTGCACGAAGCTCTTCATCTGTATCCATGGGAACATGATCCTTTAGCCCATCCAGCACCACATTGGCCAAAAAAACCTGCTGGTAGGGAGTTGCCCAGTCAGAAGAATAGGGCTGTGCCGGGGTAAATATTTCTTTTTCCCAGGTATAGGCAGCCTGTTGCTGCTCGGAAAGGTTGTCCAGTACTGATGGGGACAGCAACATATCGTCGCTGGAAACCAGCCCAATATGGGGAACCGAGTTGGTATTACGGTTCATGGCATCCATAACGCCCTGTAAGTCGTCCAGGGTACTGGGCACCACCAAGGCCTTGTCCGGCTTGGCATCCAAAAACTCCTCGCAGGAGCTCAAAAGGTGTACGATGCTGATGATCATGATGAAGATGGGGTATTTATAGTGATTTTTCATTTTTTTTCGATTTTAAGGTAACTGTAATCCGACCTGGGCCTTATGAAATCCGGAACATGGCCCGGTTTCCCGTATGGAAACTTTTCCCGCCCGTGATAATGTATGGTTTACATATGAAGAAAGTGGACGGTCAGGGCCTGTTCCGGATTATATGTCCATCGTTTTTTATGGTTTGGGATTGTCCAAAAGGAAACACCGCCATTCCTTTTTATACATGGTCAATTAATCCTTATCTGTTCAGAAAGTCACGTTCAGGCCCAGTGAAATGCTTGAAAGCGACCTGTTGTCCAGAAAATCGGGATCTTTCACCCTGTCGCTTGCTTTCCAGATAATGCCCAGGTTGTTGGCATAGGTATAGATTTCCAGGTGCGAGAAATAGCTGTTCCCAGGCTCCATCCGATAGGACAACCGGATATCCTGTAGGCGGATATGGTCACCCTTCTCCACGATCGCCGAAGACTGGGAATAAAACCGGTTCCTTTGATAGTCGGCACTCTCCCCCATGGACGGGATATCGGTAAACTGTTCATCTCCCGGCTGCTGCCACCTATTGCTATAATCACCGTGGGTAATATCCCCACGCAGCAACTGGTAATAATTAACATAGGGTCTTTTGAAATAATAACCCAGCCTATAGGTGATGTTCACGGAGAGGGAAAGGTTTTTCCATGACAGGTCATTGCGGAGGGCCCCGGAATGGACAGGCCTTGCAGGCCCGTGATAGACCAGGTCTTCCGTAGCGGTGCTCCCGATGATTTCGGCATATTCGGTACTGGGTTCCCCATCCAACAGCCCCCTGGGATCGCCCGTATCGGGATCGAGCCCCGCCCAGGGATAGCTGAAAATTCCCCGCAGCGGATATCCCTCCAGCGGCTGGGGACTGGAAGAGCTGACCCCATAGGATACCAGGCTGTTGACCGTCGGTTCGGCCTCATAGCCGGTCACCTTTTCGGAAACATAGGTATGCAGTAAGGTGGTACTCCACTTTAGTTTGCCACCCAGGTTTCGGCTGGTCAGGTCAATATCCAGGCCATGCGCCCGAGTGTCGGCATAATTTCCCCTGAACGTCCGTATGCCGGAAGAGGCCGGATAAGGGCGCGTGCCGATCAGGTCAATGCCTTCCTTAAGGTAAAACTCCACGCTCCCACTGACTGTTCCGCCCCTGCTTGCAAAGTCCAGCCCGAAATTGGTGATCCTGATCTTCTCCCAACGCAGGTCCGGGTTGGGTGGGTTGTCGATAAATACGGAGGGCAGGCCCGTCAGCCGGTTGTACGCTCCTGCCATAAACCTCCCCGTGGTGTAGGCCGATACCGACTTGTCGATGTTTCCGTTATAGCCATAGGTGGCACGGAGCTTCAGGAAGTCCAGCCAATTGCTTTGCATAAAGCCTTCCTCACTGAGGATCCATCCAAGCCCCGCTGACCATAAGGGCACCCCCCGCTGGTTGGCATCTACCCCGAAAAGGTTGGAGGCATCCTTCCTTACACTTCCGTTCAGCAAATATTTGCCCTTGTATTCATAGGCGGCATTGCCGAATACGGAGGCAAACCGGTCGAGTGTCCCCGTATGACTGGCCATATAGGGAATACTGGCGTTGTAGCCATTGTGCAGCCGGGGATAGCTGTTCGCATAGTCCACGGGCACATCTGTGCCCCTTTCATCATTGTAACCGTAATAGCGGTCCCCGTTCCCTTCTGTCCCAAAATCCCTGATTTCAATCCCCACAAGCCCGGTCAGCCGGTGGTCTGTTCCAAAAAGCTGGTGGTAGTCCAGCTGCCCCCGCAAATCCTGGCCGATCCCGTTGCTGGCAGAACGGTCCATGATGCCTCCCACAGGCACTGGCCTTATAAGCGATCCATCCCCTTCGATCTGGGTAAACTGGTTGACCAGGTCCCTTGCTAAATAACTTTCTTCCGGATGCACCCTGCGGTCGGTGGACTGGATATTCCGGTATTGATAGCGCACGGTTCCTTTCAATTGGGGAAGCAGCTTTATGCCAATATCAACATTGAACCGCAGGTCCTGTTGCTTTCCGATGGAAGGGGCCATACCGATTTCGTCCAAGGGCACATACTCCCAGTCCAGTAGTCCCGAGCCTTCCAGGCTTTCCTTGAAGCGGGCACTGTAGTCGCGGTAAACGGGCAGGGGATTCCCGGCACCATCGGCCAACCTGTCGTAGGGACCGGCCATGGCTATGGCGGGACTTCCGTTTTCTGACCTGTTCTGCACATAATAGCCGCCCACACCGATATCCAGCCGGTCTTTCCATAATTTCCAGCCCTGTTTTGCAGAAAAGGTCAAGCGGCTGTCCTTATTGGCCACCGTCCCGTTTCGGTTATGGTCGTAGCCCATGGAATATTGGTAGCGGGAATGCTCCCCTCCTCCCCTTACGGCAAGGGAGTATTGTTGCCTTATTGCCGGACGGTAAATGTATTCGGAAAGGTCATCCCTCACATCCGAGGAAGCAAATCCCGCCAACCGGCTTTCCATTTCTGCCTCGCCGATCAGCCCTTCCCTGTGGGCATGGAGGGTTTCCACCACCGGGGATACCAGGCTGTTGCTGGAACTGTTGATACGGCTGTCATAAAAGCCGTCCTCAAAAAGGTACCGCTCAACGTCCACAAAATCACTGATTGGCATCTGGGAACGGTAAAAGGGATCCTCCTGCTGTACCCAGGTGGTATTGGCATTGAAATCCACTTGGGTATTTTGGTTGAACTGTCCGGACTTGGTGGTGATGACAATGACCCCGTTCCCGGCCCTTGCCCCCCAGATGGATGCCGCAGCAGCATCCTTCAGTACGGTCATGGAGGCCACATCATTGGGGTTGATATTGTTGGGGTCACCTTCAAAGACCATGTTGTCCACTACGATCAGGGGGCTGTTCTCGGCAAAGAGCGAACCGGTTCCCCGTATGCTGATGCTCTCCCCTACACCGATGTCCCTGTTCACTACCAGTCCGGGCACCATGTTTTCCAGCCTGTCAAGCACGCCAGTGCTTACCCGTCGGTTGATTTCGGTGTCGTCCAGTGTGCTGAACGATCCGGTGGTACGCTCTTTTGACAGTTCCTGGAAACCCGTGGAGACCACCTCTGCGGTCTCCAGTTCCGTACTTTTCTCGGAAAGCAGGATCTTCAGTGGACCGGAAACGGGTACATCTATCTCGATCTCCCTTTTTTCATAGCCCAGCATGGATACTGAAATGTGGAGTTTTCCTTCTCCGGCAAAAAAGGAAAACATCCCTTCTTCATTGCTGACCGTTCCCTTTTTGGTCTCTTTCAGGATAATGGAAGCTCCGGGAATGCCCTGCAGGCCATGTTCGTCCAGTACGGCTCCTTCCACTTTGAATTTCTCGGTTGTCTGGCCAAATAGGGAACCCGTTCCCATGGACAGCCAGACCAACAAAAGCAGTATTTGGTATTTCATGTGTTCTTGGTTTAAATGGTAATTATCGATGGGCCATGGTATTTTCACTTTTATGGCTATCAATGGCCGAAATGATATTGCCTACCTGTTCACCGTAGGTCCTGCCAAAGCTGCCAAAGCGGATAATTTCTCCTTCCGGCGAAAGCAGGATAACATAGGGCGAACTCCTGATCTCATAGAAATCCATCCAGGATTTTCCTTTTGCCCCTGCCCAGAGGTTTTCAAGTCCCTTGTTGGTATAAATCCCCTCTTGGATACTCTGCTTCCATCGTATGGGGTCCTTGTCAAAGGAGATGGACAGGATGGAAAGGTCCACGCCGTCCCTGTCCTCCAGTTCCTTTATGACTTCCTCATGGTATTTACCGCTTGCCCCACAGCCGGAAAACCAAAAGTACAGCAGCTTGTATTGCCCACTGGCCCCCAATAGGGGCACCTCTTTGCCGTTTGGACCGATCATGTCAACATCCCTGATCTTCCGGCCTTCTCCCAGCTTTTCGGTCAAGGCTACCAGACGTTCCTTCCATGGACTGGCCTCCACCTCTTCAAGTGCCGCTTGCAGGGCGGACTCCCTGTTGGGCAACCTTTTATAGTATTGGGATACATAAGCGGCCATCAGCCTGTCCTTGAAAGCTCCCGAATGCAGCTTGCGCACCGTGCTGTTAAAGGAAGTTTCCGTTACCAGGGCCCTGGTAATACAGTATTCCAACTGGTATGCGAGATAGCCCATCGACAGGTTGGCCACCTCGATATCCACTTCATCCAGCGGGATTTCCTCCAAATGGTCGGTAAACAGGGAAACCAGTTCGGCTTTGGGAATGTCTCCGGGATAGCTGAAAAAGGTCTTGCGGAACTGGGCCAGCTTGCCCAGGTAATAATGGCCGATCAGGTCAGCTTTCAACATTTCAAACTCCAACGGTGAAAGCTCCTTTTCGTAATGGTGCAGGACCTTCCAGGCAGGATCACTTTGCCAGCCTGCCCTGATACCGGCAAAAAGTTTATCAAGTGTTTCCCGCCTGTTTTCCACAAAGACAACTTTTCCCCCAAACTCACGGTTGGCCGTTTCGAACACCCTTCGGTTGTCGCCATCGGAAAGCAGCTCTTCCTTTTTAGGTGTGTTGAACACCAGGGGCCGGTCGAATTCAACAGCCTTTCGGGCAAGGTCCATGTCCCGCCTGACCCGGTAGCGCAATGCATCGGGACCAGCAAAAAGGATATGGTTTTCCTCCCGGTCAACTTTGATCTTCACACTGTCCCCGGGAAAGACCAGGTAATCCTCCAACAATTTGCGGTCTCCTACCTGCAACTTGAGGTATCCTGGATGGACAATCGGATCAATCTTGAACCGGAATTTGTAGGTATGTTCTGCGGCAATCCCATCATAAAATTCACCGGAAACGGGCAGGGTATCCATTATAACAGGATTGGGTACAATGGGCCTGGAATGGAGGTAATCTTCCATGACGGTCAGCTCCACATTTTCGGGACCGTCCACGGAAACCAACTCCCCGTAAACCACCACCGGGGCACCAGCAGGCACCTTCCCGGTGGCAGGGGGTGAGGCAACTTGGCTATAGGATCTGCTTCCCAAAAGGCATAGCAATGCCAGGAAGCATAAATAAGTTCTTATTTTCATGCTTTATTAGGGTTGTGTAGAAAGGATGAGCTGACGTAATTTGCAAAGCGGAATTCCAGGACGACTGTGGCCATCCTTTGTTTGGCATCTCTCTTCGACGCTATCTGGCAGTAGTCAGAACCACTCTGGGAGTCACCTTTGACAGCATTTCGATAAGGATGTCCTAATTGCCAATATAGCATTCCACAGCAGTGGAAAAAGACAGTTATCGAACTGGATCAATGCAAAAGGTGGATAATCCATAATTCTTTTGTGCTCCAACTTTCTACGGGGTGTAAGAAATTGATTATTTGCTGCTTTACTTCCGGTATCCCGGGCGACCGGATAAGTCATCAGCAACGTGTAGCTACCCCAAGGGCAGCCAAAAATCACTTGCCGAAAAGCAGACAAGGATAAAGTGGGATAATAACGGACAGGATTGACAGCAGATCAAACCGTCCACCTTTATAGGTTAGGTTAAATAGGATTCTTGGGTTTTCTACGAAAGACGATATCGTAAGCAGTTACCTCTCCTTGAGTTTCTAATAAAGTATTATTAGACAATAAATAGTTTGACAATTTTCCAAAATTATAGAAGGAAGAAGCCTTAACTTTTAAATATGTTCTGGAAAAATTGTCCATAATGTCCCTTTATCATTATGAGCCAGCTATACAAATAAGGGCAGACATCTCCCTACATTGTCTAAAGTCGCATGGTCTGACAAACCACTATCTAAAAGAGATAGCCCTGAACTATAGACATAAGGAGTGCCCACCCTATATTTTTACAAATATAAGAATGCGGGGCAACTCACTTACGCTCGCTCAGGAATAAACTGTCAGGTTTTGCGGCGAGGCTCGTTAAATCACCTTAATTCAATTCCAAATCAATATTTATCTATACAAATGCAATGTATAAAAAAATAGACAATTACGCTATACCGTAACACATTTTATTTATCATTTTTTTTCTTTCATCATGGAAAAGGAAGATATTGACTTAATCAAAGTAAAGTTATGCCTTATAGTTTACAACTGTCTCTATAACAACAAATTACTTTATAGGACGCAAAAGGATCTTGCTGTATATAATGAAAGTTCATTAGCAAGTGAATTGGGGGTCAGAAAAGCAACAGTTACAGACATTCTATATTGTAAATCTCTTCCGAACACTAAAACTATTTTTCTGATTCTGAAAGCCTTCAAGCTAAGCTTCTCAGATTTTGCAACGATGTTTGACAAAATAACAGATAAAGAGGCTATCAGTCATAAAAAGTATATATCACAAAGAATGGATAAACTTAAAAACCTCTAATTTCTTCGAATTTTTCACTGGGCTAGTGTTTACACTGAAAGCGGGCAAGAGATTCCGGAAATCAACTGCCCCAAAGGTTCGGGAAGTATTCCGGAGGTCATTGGGCCATATTTGTAGATTTTTTAATTAAGGTCCGGTTCTTCTTCTTTAAAAACCCAAGGTTGGACTGTGAAAATCAGCAAAAGTAAAACGGCCAAAAAAAAAATAATACTTTGAGTAGCATTAAAAACTTCAAATGTTGAACCGCCAAATATTAATCCTATAAACAGCCATAGAGAAATATAAAAGGATTTCAATCTAATTTGAATTTGCCTAGATCTATTAGTTATCCAAGATTTGGTTTCTTCAAAATGTAATATTTCGTCACCATGATTTTTGAAAAAGTCATTTTGGGACAGAGCTTCAAAATCTTTATTGACAATTTTCTGTACCCTAATCAAATCTGAAAAATAAATGCTTAAAAACGACGTTAAGAATCCTCCGAATACTACCAAGGCAAGATTGACTATTAAAATCGCACTAAAATTCCCCTCTAATCGGTAAATTGCGAAAGCAACACCGGCTAATGATATAGGTATAGCTAAAACTTGTCCTGTTAACCTCCCTAATATTGTACTTTGCTCTTCAAAATATTTCTTTTTGTATTCATCATACTCTTCTTTAATTTTTGATATTGACAATTCATTTAAATAAACCTCAAAATTTAAATTGGCTTCTGTTAAAATTGCAGGAATTCTCTTAAATATATCTTCGAAATTCCGAATTTCATATTTATTAATTGTATCTAAAAGTGATTTTTTGAAAAAAGTCTTATAATTTTTATTTTTTTCATCAAAAACTTCCCTTATCCTATCAAAATCAAATGATGTAATATCAACAGGAACATCTTTTAATACAATTCCTTTATCTTGATACTTTATTTTAAAAGGTTTATTATATGAAGGGGAAATTAGTACTAGTTCTCGTTTTGACTTATCAATATAATCTACAATCCCTATATCAATAGAGTTAAGATCAAAAAAACAATTTAATGACTCAAAGTATTTCTTAGTTGCTACTATATCATTTTCTTTTATTTGGTCTGTTGAAATGGCTAATTTTTCGGTCTCTTTTTCATAACTACACACCAATTTTTGTTGTTCTTCATGAAGCAAGTAAAAATCATTCTGAAAGGTCTTACCAGATAATTTCAAATTAAATTCTTCAAACGAAAAAAAAACTGTAAAAGGTAAAGAATTCTTATCTAGTAAATAAACACCATTTGAATATTCAAAACCGTAATCCTCAGAAACGTCTGGCTTAAGTTCGAAACTTATTATTTCATTTTCTAAATCATATGAAAATTGATTTTCATCAGCAAAAATCCTTTCAAAAACCTGTTTAGACATTGTTAATTATCCTTACTTATCAAATTCAATTTATCCAGTTTATTTCTAAGAGGTTTGTATTCAATAATGATTTTATCGTCTTCCTCAATTCTTACTCGACCAGAATTTACATCACCTAAAGAAAATCCCACTTTTAATTTTCCTGATTTTATTTCATACTTCTTAAGGTAATTGATTTTAGAGGTAGCCTTAAATTCGTTGCTAATATCTAAATTATTTTCCTCTACTATATCAACCAAATATTCCGGATTTCCCCAAAACCTATCTCCTATTTCATTTAATCTAACAACTTTACCATTTCCTTCGATAAATTTAAATACCTCTTCTCTAAAAGAATCTATTTCATATTTCTGAGAAGTCTCATTATTTATAGGCAATTCAACTATTTTAATTAGCTTTAAAAATGATTCCGTATAGATATTATTTTTTTCTACAAGCTTTGCACCGATCCAATTTTCACCAAAATAATTAGAGACCGTTCCTGTATTTGGTTGGGCTAAATTTAAATAACGATCATTCTTTTTCTCAAAGTCTTGTAATGATATTTTAGCCGCCATAGCAAGTTTTTCGGTATTAATTACCATCGTTTTATTGACAGTAAATTTTCCATCTTCTCTTTTGTTAAAAATCACTCCTTCAGTGTCTCTAACAAGAAATATTCCTACGTAGGTATTAGAATCATTTAATGAATACTCTGTATAAACAAAATACCCTCCCGTAGCAAATGGGACACCTTGGATGATTTTCACCATTTCTTTAATAGTTTCCATCGAAAATCTAAAAAACTGCCCATCTGTTTTTGAGCATACATAATTCCCGAATTCATTTTGGAATATGTAAGTAAAACTATCGTCGAATTCAGTTCTAACTACACGTTCATCTCGCTTAAAGCCTTTATTAAGCTTTTCAACTAAATCTTCTATATTTTGGTTTATTCTATTCAATGAATCAGAATATGTCGGCCTGGCCTCATTAATATTCTTTTCTTTTCCGATCTCGTGAATAACAAATTTGTATACTTTCATTAAATATTAATTTCGGTTAATTTATTGCTAATATTTTGTTACATTTTATCCCGAAAATCAGGTAATATCTCTACCTGGAAAAGTACAGTATCGGTTGCTGGCTTTTATAAATCGGATGAAATCCATATTGGTTCAGAATCCTTTTTACAGTAGATATTCACACCTGTTTTTAATGGAACCAATCAAGAATAGTGAAAAAAATAAGATAAACGGGAAAGTAAATTGTAAGGATAAAGGCAATAAATTCATTATTACAGAGGTTAGTAGTGAGTTCGTGTTTTTTGAGCAATATGCTAAGTTAATAAATCAGTCCCTTATAAAAAATACCCAATTTAGGGTATTTTTATTGCGCAAATAATATTTTATATTTGCACTTAAAACTTTCTTTTATTTACTTAATGTTTCGTTTATTTTTCATTTATCTATCATGGATAAATGTAATATACCAAACTTTCTTTTGCTACTTAAACTACCCAAAAGGAACATAACAAAGCCTTACTGGATCAGAACGTTTAATTGCCTAGCTATTTATTAAAACTACTTCAGTTTTCATTAGACTATACTATATCCTCTACACATTTTCATTTCGCAATGCTTTCAACAGATATTCAACTTAAAGTAGAAGTAAACCACCTTCCCGGACTGAACTATGCGCTTTATCAAAACCATGTCCCGGTAATCACAAATCTTCTGATCACAAATAATTCACTTATTGAATTAGAAGATTTGAAGCTGTCTATCATCCCATCAGATGAATTTGCAGACCCTTATGACTCCGAGATAGATGTCATCCAAGCGGAATCCGAGTTGGACATCACTGAGGTCAGAATAAGGTTGGATGGGAAATTTTTCGCTTCTTTGACCGAGAAAATAAGAGAAACATGGTGGGTGAAGATCACAATAGGTGAAGAAGTCCTGTTCGAACATAAATATGATATCGAACTTTTTGCATTGGATCAGTGGCTGGGCGGTTCGGTTTTGCCCGAGATGCTGAGTTCCTTTGTACTGCCCAATATTCCGGAACTTAATGCCATCACCCATTCTGCTGCCAGTTATTTAAAAAAATGGTCGGATTCATCTGCTTTTGACGAATACCAATCCCATAATCCTAACAGGGTCAAAACACAGATGGCGTCCATTTATGCAGCCATTAAAACACAGAATATTTTATACAATATAGCTCCTGCCAGTTTTGGGAAAATGGGGCAACGGATTCGCCTCGCAGATAGTTTACTGACCAACCGAATCGGAAATTGTCTGGATATGTCCCTGCTCTACGCTGCTGCATTAGAAAATGTTGGCCTAAATCCCATTATTGTTCTGATAGAGGGACATGCATTTGTAGGAGCTTGGCTGATCAATGAAACGTTTCCTGATTCGGTAAATGATGACCCATCCCTGCTCACCAAACGAATGGCTGCTGGAATTGATGAAATATTGCTATTGGAAGCGACCTGCATGAATGAAGGAAATCAATTTACATTTGACCAGGCTGTAGAAAGCGTCAATACCCACTTTCAAGACTTGGGGAAATTCAATTATTTCGTTGATGTCAAACGTAGTCGCTCTTCCGAAATCTATCCTCTTCCCCAAAGAAAGTTTAATGATAACGGACTCGATTTAATTGAAGACACATCTTTCCAACCCAAAGAAATCGATTATACCGCTCCAAAAGAAATCAAAGCTGGCCCCAGGATACAACATGTAGAACATATCGATCATGGTAAGCAAAAACTTTGGGAACGAAAACTGCTCGACCTTAGCCTTCGTAACAATTTACTCAATTTAAGGCTGACAAGATCTTCTGTACAGTTTATCGACGTACCAATAGGAGAACTTGAAGATGCCCTCTTTGAAGGACAGGAATTTCAGATATTACATAAACCCAAGGACTGGGAAAATTCGCTTCGCGACGAAGGTATCTACCGGGCATATTCATCGAACTCGCCATTGGCTGAGCTGGTCAATAAGGAGTTCGCACAAAAAAGGCTGAGAGCTTATCTTTCAGAAGATGAACTGCACCATAGGCTAACCTACCTGTACCGTAATGCCCGACACTCCATGGAGGAAAATGGGGCGAACACGCTTTATTTAGCGGTAGGACTTTTAAGATGGTATGAGAGTAACCGTAGTGAAAGGCCCCGCTTTGCCCCAATTTTATTGATCCCCGTGGAAATTATTCGAAGATCCGCAAGAGTGGGATATATCATCCGTGGAAGAGAGGAAGAGACCGTTATGAACATTACACTGCTGGAAAAACTTCGACAGGATTTCCAGTTAAGCATTTCCGGATTGGATAAGCTTCCACAGGATGAATCTGGAGTGGATGTACAAGCGATATTTAGTATTTTGAGGCAGGCCATCATGAATATGCCAAGATGGGATATTGAGGAGCAGTTCTTTTTAGGCACCTTTTCGTTCAACAAATTTATTCTTTGGAATGATATCCATTCTCATACAGAATACCTTAAAAAGAACCCGGTTGTAAGAGGGTTGTTAGAAGGTAAACTGGATAATGCTTTGGAGGTTTTGGAGTTGGATAATTTGGACACTCATTATAAACCGTCGGATGTACTTTTACCTATAGCAGCAGACAGTTCCCAACTTGAAGCTGTCTGTGCATCTATGGAAGGAAATAGTTTTATTTTACATGGTCCTCCCGGCACGGGAAAATCCCAAACCATCACTAATATTATAGCCAATGCACTATATCAAGGTAAAAGAGTCTTGTTCGTAGCTGAAAAGATGGCCGCTCTTTCCGTGGTTTATTCAAGGCTTCAAAGCATTGGTCTTCATCCCTTTTGTTTAGAGCTTCATTCAAATAAGGCTAGAAAAGCTGAAGTTCTTGCCCAGTTAAAGCGATCAACAGAAATTACACGAGGAAAATCTCCTGAAGATTTTGAATTGGAATCAAATAAAATCAATATTCTAAAAAATGAAATAGACACTGTTTATAAAAAACTTCACCGAAAGGAGTATCATGGTTTCACTCTGTTTGAAGTCCTATCTAATTTTATTAAATATGAAAATATTCCAGGTCATTTCGTAGCAGAGGATAAATTTGTCGATGAATTGACCAAAGAAGGTATTTCATCTTTTGAAGATTTTATACAACAACTTGAAAAAGCGGCCATCATTGCTGAAGGCCCAACCAAAGAACATCCATTATTTGGTATTCAACTTAATAATTATTCCCCCACAACCCGGGATGAACTCAAAGAACTTTTTTCTGATGCCATTGAAAGTAGATCAGCACTTGTTAAGGACGTAAAAAGTCTCATTAGTTATTTGGGGTTTGAACCTACCTTAGGCAATAAGGAAAAGCAAAACCTAATTAGGATAGCTGATTTACTTTTACAACTTCCTGATTTGCCCGATACGTTCTTTGACATAGATGATTTCAAATCCTTTCAAAAGCAACTTAACCCGCTTTTGGAATTAGCTATGGAAAATAATCAGGTACGAGAAGACTTCAAAAACAACTTTGAAA
The DNA here is from genome assembly GCF_005281475.1 of Echinicola rosea. NCBI lineage: Bacteria > Pseudomonadati > Bacteroidota > Cytophagia > Cytophagales > Cyclobacteriaceae > Echinicola > Echinicola rosea. Next base: position 5,141,706 of record NZ_CP040106.1, read on the forward strand.
CCTCAGTATTTGAGATAGGAGCGGGTGATTTTCTCAGAACATGGAAGATCAAATCACAGGAATGGTTTATTCCCAAGTTTTTTGGTCAGAGGAAAATTAAGATTTATCTGCAGTCCTATTCCGATGGCAGGAAAATAAGCAGCGAAGATGTTCCCCAATTATTAAACCAAATAAAAGCGTTTCAGGAAAGAGATAATACTCTTAAGGAGCATACCCCTTTCCTTGAAACTTTCTGTAAAGGCTATTCTTTACAAGTTAACCAGGATATTGAAACCCTTATTGAAGGAGGAGACCTTTTTATAAAATTAGAAGAAAATCTTGTAGCTATAACTAGTGAAGAGGCAGTTGCTGTAAGAACACGAAAAAGGTTGAAGTCTCTTCTGAAAACACAAAATTTTAAAGAGCTATTAACCTCAGCTATTCGAGCAGCAAAAGAAGACCAAGAAAAAATTAACCAAGTTCAGAAAAAAATTGGTAGGGAGATACCATTCAATCTTCATTTGGATGAGGATGAAGGAATATCACTCATAAGAAATTGGCAAACCAATATAGATAAACTAAAAGAATGGCATGCATGGACTGTCATAAAGGGAAAAGCTGATCGATATTATTTAGGTAAAGCAATTGATGAATTGGAGTCAGGAGATATTCCCCATGAGACCATCAGTAAGTCAATTTTAAAGGGAGTATTTCACGCCATGGCACTAAGGTCGCTTCAGGAAAGCCCAGAACTTTCAGTATTTTCAGGTGAAGCATTTGATGCCAGGATAGAGGAATTCAAAAGACTGAATACCAAATTTTCATTTCTAACTAAAGAAGTCCTGTTTTCTCATCTCGCGGCAAAAATGCCTGATTTTAGTAGGGAAAGCTCATCCAACTCAGAAACCGGGATATTACAACGTGCGATAAGAAGCAATGGCAGAGGGCAAAGTATAAGGCAGCTCTTTAAACAAGTCCCCCACTTATTGCCCAGAATCACCCCATGTATGTTGATGAGCCCTATCTCGGTGGCCCAATATGTGGAAATCCAGCAAGATCCTTTTGATTTGGTCATATTTGATGAAGCTTCTCAAATACCGACCTGTGAAGCAGTAGGCACTATCGCAAGAGGTAAACAGTTGATCGTGGTGGGAGATCCTAAACAAATGCCTCCGACCAACTTTTTTTCATCCATGCACTTTGATGATGAAGATCAGAATGAAGATTTGGAAAGTATTTTGGACGACTGTGAGGCACTAAGTGTGCCAAGTAAGCAATTGAGATGGCACTATCGCTCAAAGCATGAGAGCCTGATTTCTTTTAGTAATGTAAAGTTTTATGAAAATTCTCTATTTACTTTTCCTTCCCCTGATGATCTTGCTTCCCGTGTGAAAATGGTACATGTCGACGGGATTTATGATAGAGGGAAGACCCGGCAAAACAAAGCGGAAGCGTTAGCCATTGTCAATGAAATTGAAAAGAGGCTTCAAGTCCCCAAAGGGGAACGGAAAAGCTTAGGGGTTGTGACATTTAGTTCAGCCCAGCAAACATTGATTGAGGATTTACTTATGGAGCGTTTCCGGGAAAAGCCTGAACTGGAAGAGCTTGCCATTCAATTTAATGAACCCTATTTTATTAAAAATCTTGAGAATGTTCAGGGAGATGAACGGGACATCATATTGTTCTCAGTTTGTTATGGACCGGATCAAGCAGGATATGTAGCACTTAACTTTGGGCCACTAAACAGGGATGGTGGCTGGAGAAGGCTTAATGTAGCAGTATCTAGAGCCAGATATGAAATGATTATTTTTTCTACATTAAAAGCGGACCAGATAAATCTAAACAGATCGAAAGCAGAAGGTGTGGCCGGTCTAAAAGCCTTCTTGGGCTTTGCCGAAAAGGGCAGGATTTCGCTTCCCGCTAAATCCAATAAATCCTTTCAAGGAAAGGGAAGTCCGTTGGCCGGTTCTGTTGCGAGTTACCTAAGAAATCATGGATACGATGTGGATATTTCAGTTGGAGCATCGGGTTTTAAAGTAGATGTAGCAGTGGTAAACCCTGAAAATAGCCAGGAATATATTTTAGGGATCGTTCTGGATGCCAAGGCGCATAAAAGTTCAAAAAGCTCGATTGATAGGCTTCTAGTCCAACAGAATGTGCTGGAATTATTGGGTTGGAATATTCATAAAGTCTGGTCATTAGAATGGTGGGAATTTCCAGTAAGGGAAGGAAATAAAATTATGGCTTTGCTGAATGACTTGATGGATAGAAAAGCTGCTACTTTATCTACTCCTCAAGAATCCTCTGCCATTAAATCTTATTCAAATGATTATATTGAGGCAGCCAATTCCACTCAAAAATTAGTCGAGCATGATGATGTTCCAGCAGTTGATTTGTCTGTGTACAAAAAATCAAATTTGGCAAAATCACCTTACTCGCAATCTGAAGAATTTTTAGATTATGGGAATACCTTTAAAATTATAGGACAACTGAAAGAAATTGTAGAAACTGAAGCTCCTATTTTAAAATCATTACTCGGAAGACGGATTTTAGAAATCTGGGGAATATCAAGAATGGGCGGAAGGCTTCAGGTTAGGTTCGATCAGTTAATTGAGGCAGCAAAACTTAAATTCACAATTGATAATAGTGAAGATTACTGCTTTTGGAAAGAAAATCAGGATCCGGAGAAATATTCAGATTTTAGAGTATATGCCGAGGATGGTACAAAAAGAAATGCTGATGAACTTCCTATAGTTGAAGTATTAAACGCAGTTGAGAAAGTCTTAAATCAACAGATAAGTCTTCCTGAAATGGATTTAGTTAGGGAAACAGCTAAGGTATTTGGATACGCCAGAACCGGATCAATTGTATTAGAGAGAATGAAGCTGGGGATATCTCTGTTGATAGAAGCCGGCAGAGCTAAAATTGAAAATGACAGAATTATTCTAATTTAAATTTAGGTAACTTATATCCTTTTTAAATCCCTTAAGTGTAGCCTCTTTAAAGGATTTAATAGTTGCTGCCCCTTGGCTATTTATCATTATCGCATGAACAAAAAGGGGCTTCCCCCCTTTTTGTTCATGACATTTTCCCGGTCAGGTAATCCACCGCTTTCTGTGCCTTTCCGGCAGCTTCCACCAACAGCCGCTTGTCGTTTTTAAGCTGGCCAAGCCAATGCTGGATATAGGCAGAGGAATTCTCCTGTTGGGCTTCCTCCCAGATACCGCATAGATTGCCCAGGTAACTGGCCCCCATTTCGGCGGTCAGTTCTTCCTTACTGTATAAACCTGCATCCTTGGACGAAGTATCCCAAAGCTCCTTTCGGTTTAGCCTTTTCTGGTGTCCGCTAGAATGGACCAGTTCGTGGTAGAGCGTCTGGTAATAATGCGGTTCACTTCTGAACAGCTCCTTTTTGGGCATATTGATATAATCCTTTGCCGGGTGGTAATAGGCCTGTGCCTCCCCGTGCCTGATTTCGGGAAGGTCCGGGACATTTTCCAACAGTTCTTCGCAGGCTTTGATCGGATGGAAAGGTTTTCTCCTGTCAATTTCAGGAAAATCCCATTCCACTCCTTCCACATCGTCTATGTTGAACACATTGTAATACTTCAGAAAGGCGCGCCTGTCCACCAGGCCTTTAGGAAGTTTCTTGGCTTCTTCCTCGGACAGCTTTTTACCGGTTTCTTTGTGGTGGTAGACAAAATTCCAATATACGACAGGAATGGATTTGGCTCCTTTCCTGATCTTCCCTCCCAGGCTCTCGGCCTGTTTGAAGGTGAGGTAATACGGATGGGCATGCCCACAGCTGAGCAATAACCAAAGGTTGATGTCCTTGTAGACCTTGCCTGATTGGAAGTTTTTGGGCAGCCCCAATACCGACCAGGGCTGTTTCCATGGGACGATACCCTTTTCAAGGCTGGTCATGATCCTTTCGTTGACGATCTGGTAAACATCTTTACGGGAATTTTTTCTTTGTCGCTTCATAATAATATCGTTTTAAAGTGAATGATTTTAATTATGAAGCATCCCCAGGCTGCAGGGGACATTAAAGGCAAGGAGGATCGGAATAAACAAACGGGGGAATAGCAATGGCTTTATGCCGGAAATCCTTGCCCTATATGGGAACTGGCTGCCTAACTTTGCTGGGTAATTGAATAAGAAATAAAAAATAGGCCTCTTTAATCCTTCATCGCTTATATTTACATTGAATGAAAAAATTATATGTCATAGCGGGATGTAATGGAGCTGGAAAAACAACGGCTTCCTATACTATTCTTCCTGAAATATTGGATTGTAAGGAATATGTAAACGCCGATGAAATCGCCAAAGGGCTATCCCCTTTTTGACCTGAAAAAGCCAGTATACAGGCTGGAAAATTAATGCTTACCCGGATCAAAAAACTGGTCGATGAAGGGGAAAGTTTTGCTTTCGAAACAACCCTTTCCACAAGGAGCTACACCAAATTGATCAACGAGGCCAAGGAAAAAGGATTTCAGGTATATTTGCTTTTCTTTTGGTTACATTCCCCCCAATTGGCTGTTGAACGGGTGAGGATAAGGGTACTGGAGGGAGGACACCATATCCCTTATGATGTTATCCTCAGGAGGTATAAAAATGGGTTAAAGAATTTTTTCAACCTATATTTGTCCATTGTCGACCAATGGATACTAATCAACAATTCAGGTGAACCTTATGAAATCATTGCCAAAAACTCTGAAGGTGGACTTGCCGTTAATGATATTAGGATATGGAATACGCTTAAGCAAAAATATGATGAATAAAACTGACGATACATTAGATAAAATTGTACAAGGACTGGAAGAGACCTATAAAAAAATGGTTGAATTCAAGAAGCAAAAGAACAGTCCGTTGGTAGTATACAAGAATGGAAAAATTGTGGAACTGAGCCCATTCGAGGCCAATCCTACAACCAAATACCACCATAAATCGAAATAGTTATTTTTTCTGGATAATAAATTTAGCCAGCCCCGGGCTGTCCATCATCCTTTCGAGTTCAGACTCGACAAGTTCGTTGATCTCCGCCTTGATCTTTTTATAGTTATCCATTACTTCTTTCTCTCCCAATTCCCTGCAGGCAGGAATATCCCGGTACTCTTCCTCTTCCCTTTTTAGCCCTTCATGGTCATTGATGATCCTGGCATGGAAGCCTTTCAGTTCCATCGGCTGGTCGGGTGTATCGGCTACCAGTCCCACAAACTCCCCAGATGATAGTGAGGCTATGGTGGACTGGGGCACGGCAAGGTCCAGTTGGGTGGAATGGCTGATAGAAGTATCGTTGGAGTTGACCGAGCGGCTTTGCCTCTGCTGCCTGATCTTTCCAAAACGGTCGGACAACTGCTTTGCCGTATCGCCAAGCACCTGTCCAGAAATGATATTGCCTACCGTGTTCATCACGACCTCTGCCTGTTCTTTTCCATAGTCTTTTTTAAGTTGGCTATAGTCCTGTACGCCCAGGCAGGTGGCCACCTTGTTGCTCCTGGCCGTGGCGATCAGGTTGTCGATGCCGTTAAAGTAGATGGTGGGAAACTCATCGAAGATGAGGCTGGACTTGAGCTTCCCCTTTTGGTTGACCAGCTTGGTGATCCTGGAAATGTAGAGGGACAGCACTGCCCCGTACACCTGCTGCTTTTGCGGGTTGTTGCCCATACAGACGATCTTGGGCTTTTCCGGGTTGTTGATGTCCAGGGTAAACTCACTTTCGGAAAGCACATAGTACAGCTGTGGCGATGAAAGGCGGGCCATGGTGATCTTGGCACTGGCGATCTGCCCTTCGAGCTGGTCAGTCGCTCCTTGCATATATGCCGAGACAAAGGGGTTGATAAGTACCTCTATCTCAGGTTCACAGCGCAGCACCGAAAAGAGCTTGTCATAATCGGTCTGCATCATTTCAATGACATGCGGAAGCGTACAGTATTTCCCCTTTTGGTAGCGCTTTAAATACCAGATCACCGCGGTGAGAAAGTTGATGGGAGACTCCACAAAAAAGTCCCCCTGCTTTTTGATCCACTCACGGTTGAGGCCCATCATAATGGTCCGGGAGGATTCACTGGCATCGGTGATATCCAGCATGGTGGACGGCTCCAGCGGATTGCAGCGGTGGCTGCGTGACAGGTCATCAAAGTTGATGGTATGGAATTTTGGCAAGACCTTATAGGCTCCTTTGTTTTTTAGCAGCGCATTATAGGCAATCCGTGAAAGGTCATCGTACTTGAAATCATAGACAAACATGGAAAAGCCCTTTTGGATGTGCTGGGTAATGACATGGCGGATCACGAAATAGCTCTTGCCGGAGCCCGGTGTGCCCAGTACCAAAAGGGCACGGAAGGGGTTTATGATATTGATCCAGCTTTTCCGCACTTTCCGTTTGAGCCGGTAGCTTGCCGGCAGGTTGACCGAGTACTCGTTGGCCAACTTTCGCTCTTCTTGCGGGAAGGTCTCGTTCTCGTGGTTGAACACGTCTTTGTTCCCCTGGTCCTTCAGGTAGCGGGAAAGCCTCCCTCCTCCCAAAAGCACCAACAGGTAGCCCGTTGCCAATGATCCGGCATAAACATATTCTGCCACCAGGGCATTGGTCATCGTGTCTTTCAAGGATGGCGGGGCCATCAAAAGCAGGCTGCCGGTCACCATGGCCACCAATGCCGGAAACCACTGGGCATGGACATCCTTTTTGCCCTTTGTCCCAAGCAGGCTGACCAGGAGCAGACCAAGCGACAGCCCCTTGGCATAAAGGGGGATCCCCAAAAAGGGAAGCTTGGATAGGTTTTTCAGGAAGGTATCCCAAAGCGGTTGCACCAGCCCCCAGCTATCAAACAGCACGGGGAGCTGCAAGTAGCAATGGACCAGCAGGATGCCCATGCTGGCTTTCCTGGTCATGTCAAGGATCTGGCGCAAGGCCTGTAGGTTTTCCCCGGTAGCCATTATCTGTTCAGTTTACGTCTTTTCTTCTTTTTGCGCTGGAACGGATCGGCCAATTCCTGTGCTTCCGGTCTTAAAAGGTCCTGGATGAAGGAGAGAAAGTGCTGCAAGGCCGGCACATTGCCTACCGGCCAAACGGGGATTTCCCTGTCCTTTCCCCCGGTCCTAGGTGACTGTTGGTCTTGGTAGTACTTCGGTTTTGGCAGGGCAACGGGTGTTTCATCTTTTAAAACGGTTCCCTTTAAAGCCTGCACTGTTTTCTTGCCGCTCCATTCTCTGGAAAGTTCGGAAGCCTTGAATGCCGTCCTGTTGACATGGTCGATGAAGGTGAGGCCGAACACCTCTCCTGTTTTGCTGTAATGAAAATGTGCGGCAAGCCCCTGCCTTTTCAGTGCCTGTTGAAAGTGTCCCATGCCTTTTCCGGCGGATTGCCGTAGGATTGCTTCCACGGATTTCCTCATTACGGGGACAAGCCTTTGTTTGGCAGGCCCGTTCCGCTCCATCCTTTTTTGCAGTCTGGCCATAGTGGGCCGGGCATAAAAGGCACTGGCCTTGATGGGCACTCCTATCCTGTTGCCTTTTTCGTCCAAAATACTGTAGGCAAGTCCCTTGTTTGCCTTCATCCTGCTTCCCTCCCCTCCCTGGATCACAGCGATATTGAACTGCCCGAGGAGGGCACTGAATTCCCCCAAGGAGGTATAGCTATAGGTGCGCATGACTTCGGTGATGATATTGGCCATGGCCGCCTTGCTTTCCCTTTTCCCGTACACTACCGGTTCCAACGGTTCCATACGCAACCTTTGCTCCTGTTGCCCTTCGGCTTTTACCAATCCCAATTCCTGCTCCAGTTCCTTTCTTGCCTTTTCGGACTTGAGTTTGCCCAGGTTATGGGTCTCGATCCGCTTGCCATCCCCGGTGATATTGGTGCTGACAATATGGACATGCATATGGGCACTATCGTGATGCCGGTAGACCAAAAATGGCTGTGCTCCAAAGCCGATACGCTCCATATATTGCTGGGCGATGTAGCGCAGTTGGTGTTCGTCCAACTGGTCCTTTGGTGAAAAGTTCAGCGAAATATGAAAGGCATTGAGTTTTGCCCGTGGGTTCTGATCGGTAAAGAACCGGAACCTCTGGTGCTTTTCCCTTATGGATGCATCCTTCCCTTGGGAGCCGAAGCCATGGGCCGAAAGAACAGTTGCCTTTCCTTCCTTCACCTTATCCTCATTGTAACAGAGCAGTCCCAGGATATTTCTTCCCATGGTGATTTTGGCTATCATCTTGGAAAATGCTGCTTGACCAATTTTTCGAGAGCATCCACCTTTTTGCCGACCTGTGCCAGTTGTCGTTCCAGTGTTTTGACCAGTGCTTTTTTTCGCAAGGGATCATCCAGGCTGTTGAAATGCCTGGTCACCTGGTTGATGTTGACGCCTATGGCGTGGAGCTCCCGCTGAACGGACTGCATCCTGTCCAAAAGCAGGTCGAAGGTTTCATCATGGGTCTTGCAGATGATGGCCTTGCCCGAGAGGATATCCCTGATCAGCGAACTCATGGTAGGGTTCCGGGATTTGGACAGCAGGTCCAGCAATTGCCGGTACCTTTCCACCGATATCCTTGATTCCACCAGTTGGAGTGTGGTCTTTCTTCTCTTGGACATCGGCCTTCAGTTTTCAAGGTTGTACAACCAATCCTGCGCCGCTTCCTTCCAGTTGTGGACCGGCATGCCGTTTTCGGTATGCCAGCCCAGGGATTGGTAGTAATAATAGAATACCTCGGCCTCTGCTACCGGTATTGCAAATTCAGAAAAAAAGGATTTGATGTCTTCGAGTTTGGGAGGAACGACATGTCCAAATCCCAGGGTTGGTTGAAAATCATTCATGGCTTTTTCATTTTTGGTGAGCTGCCAAATTGAAAAAGCCCATGGACAAATTTTCACCAGTGTAACCCCAGTAGGGTGAAAAACCTTTTGCAGTCCTTCTCCGTTAAGTTCTCCTTTGACCCAATGGAAAACACTGCAAACCTGATCGACCGGAAAAACAACATGGTGGCCGAACTGATGGGCCGTATCCGGGCCACTGAAAACCCTTTGGAAAAGCCTGTGATAATCGCTTCGCTGGTCAGGAATTTCAGGGACGAGAGGATATTCCCCTTTTTATGTGAAATGCTCAATGACAGGGACCAGGTGGAGATCCACGGTTTCCTCATCGGTGCCTGTTCGGAATATTCATTGGAAACCTGCCGTGATAAGATGTCCTTTTTCCTGGACCTGTTGGCAAACGGGACCTACGAAGCTTCCCTGGCCGCTGCCGGACTTTTGCTCCATCTCATGGATACCTATAAACTGGACGGCGACACCTTGGACAAGCTGAACCAAAACATATCGCGGCATTTGGATCCCGTCTCGATGGACCGTTCCCTGCGGCATGACCTCAATGACATCAATGGCGGTTAACGGATATTCACCATTGGGGTGGTAAACTTATATTATCATTCCAACACCAAATCCTCCCATGACCGGTACCCTCCATTTTTTCCACTTGGATGCCCCTTTATAACGCTAAGCCATAAAGGTCAAGGGGGCCGGGCCCGGGAGGCCTTTACCTGCCCTTGACCGTTTGGCTTGGCGGAATAGTTTTGCAGGAAGGGGGAAGTAAATGGCAGGGCTGATCGCTGGACTTCTTTTCCGAAAAGTCCTTTGTGCCCACTTTTACAAGGGTACCTTCCTGAATGGTTTACGCCCATCCAAAGGCTGCGAGTCCCGAGCACCTTTCCATCCGACTTGGGAGGCTAAAAGAGGGTTTTGTATACAAAACTACATCTTGCTGGCCGCAGGATCGCGGCCCCGGATTGGGGCAAACTGTCCTCCGTTTAACCTATTAAAATGTTGAAATCTCAAAATCCCAAGCTCAGTTATCCAGGTTCCACACCCACTTGTTGGCGGTCATCACTCAGTCCCATAGCGGACTTCCCGACTCGCTCTTCCAATCCAGTCCCTGGTAGTATAAGTAGGGCCTGCTGAAAAACTCAGCATGAACAGGGTATAAGAACCGGCCTGAAATTCCGCTCAGGCCGGTTTTTATCAACCAGGTCGTCCAAGAAGCTATTTTCCCGGTCTATAATGGTCATTCCCAGGGCATTCCATGCTGAAAAACTCCGGCACAACAGTGCCCGCCCGGCCAATCTGACCAGGTTGAGCACCAAGATGATAGAGGCAATCCATGATTGGCTGGTATTCCTGAGCCTTGCCCTGATCCGGTCCATCCCATAACCGTTCTTGGCCTGCCCGAACTTGCCCTCTATCGGATTCCTTTCCCCCGGCCTTACGTGGTCTTCCACTGCCCGGGCCGAGGGCCGGCCCAGGAGCTTGGCCGACAGCTTGATCCCCTTGGATTTAAGCCATTTCCGGTTTTCCCGGCTGCAGTACAGTTTATCGGCCAAAACCTTGGCAGGATAAAAGCCAAAGCGCTTCCGGTAGTTCTCCACATAATCGGCCAGGTGGCAGCCTTCATGGTAGGCGTCCCAGGAAATGGTGTCCAAAAAGGCATATCCGTCTACCAGCAAAAGGTGGATCTTCGCCCCAAACTCGGTTTTGTTCCGGGCCTTGCCCCGGACTATCGGGCGGACATGGGGCTGGTGGATACTCACGATCCGGTCCTCCACACTCCTCGACCGGTTATCGAACATCTCCTTCTGCTGGAGGTACAGTGTCTGGATGATCCAATAATACCGCTGCCATTTATGGGGCAGGGGAAATATTTTGAACCTGTCCAGTTGGCCTTCTATGGTTTTCAGGTTACGCCTGAGGTATTGGAGCTGGGACTTGATGCCCTTTCGGATCGTTTTACGGCCCGGGTTCCGGTTTTGGGCCACTTTAAGGTAGTCCTTACGGGCCTTCTTACGATAGGTTCGCGGCTTCTTGCCCTCCGGAAGCTTTTTGTGGAGCAGATCAATGATCGACTCGCTCTTCAGGCGGGCATCATTGAGCAGGTTCAGATCGATGGGGTAGGCAATGTCCTGCAGACAGGCCGTGGCATCAATCAGCAGTTCCCCCTTATGGGGGCCGTCCCCGTCATCGTCAGCCCCGTCGCCATTCATGTCCCGGACCGGTACCGGTGAGCTGTAGGCCAGTACCCTGGCATTCATCTCGGCGATCAGTTCATCTCCCATCCGTTTGCGGATCTCCACAAAAAGGGAGGGGTCAAAAGGAGGTTCCGGGCTGTAGGAACTGTAGCCCAGAAAGTACTGCATATACATGTGATATAAATGTACTGCAGGGCCGCCATCAACGCGGCCAGGTGGCTGCGTGTCTTGGTGGGGATCTTCACTTCTTCTATCGGGGTACATCCCAGGCTGAGCTGGGCTTCGAATCGTGGGCGCATATTTGTTGACAAAGAATTATTTTGGTCCGAACCTGAAAACCTGAATCGCTTTATATGGCCCAAAATAAGCCTTTTTGACCTTTTGACATAATTCCCCCCTTTAGATTCAAAATAAAATCCACAACAAAACCAGCCCTGGGATTGTCCTAAAGGCTATTTTCTTGTTTTCTTACAGGCACTATTTAGTCCTTTAAAACCTCTCTAATTACATTCAGCTATAATTAAACACACTACAGTTTGGTTTAAAACTTCATTTTCTGGATTCTTATCGCATTCAAAATCGCGAGAAAGGCCACTCCCACATCAGCAAAGACGGCTTCCCACATGGTAGCCAGGCCTCCGGCTCCCAGTGCCAGCACAATAACCTTCACCCCAAATGCCAGGCTGATATTTTGCCATACGATACGCTTGGTCTGTTTACCTATTTGAATAGCAGTAGCAATTTTAGAGGGCTGGTCGGTCTGAATGACCACATCGGCTGTCTCAATGGCGGCATCACTGCCCAAACCACCCATTGCCATGCCTACATCTGCCAGAGCAAGGACGGGAGCATCGTTGATACCGTCCCCCACAAATGCGATGACACGGCTGGTATCCTTTTTCAGTTCTTCTACTTTTTCCACCTTTTGCTCTGGCAGCAGATCGCCAAAGGCTTTATCTATTCCGAGTGATTTTGCCACTTGTTGGGTCACAGCATCCTTATCTCCTGACAGCATGATCAGTTCCCGAACTCCTGATTTGTGTAATGCATTAATTGCCTGGGCAGCATCGGCTTTGAGTTCATCTGCAATCACCAGATAACCGGCATATTTTTGGTCCACTGCTACATGGATGACAGTATTGACCTCTCTGGCAGCATCAGCACAGGTAACAATCCCTTCCTTGTCCATCAGTTTTTGATTGCCGATGAGCAAATGCTTACTATTTACTTTTCCTTTCAGACCGTGCCCGGCTATTTCTTCCTGTTGCTCGGGTTCTGAAATTTTCCCTCCCTGCTTTTTAGTATATTCTGTAACGGCTTTTGCGATGGGATGTGTGGATTTACTTTCCATAGCTGCCGCCAGACTTAGCCAATCTGTAGTAATACCGTCCATGGTCACGGCTTTCTGAACTTCAAACACCCCTCTGGTCAACGTGCCTGTTTTGTCCATCACTACGGTGTTTACTCTGGTCATGAGGTCAAGAAAGTTGGAGCCTTTGAACAGTATCCCTTTACGGGAAGCTGCGCCTATTCCTCCGAAATAGCCGAGCGGTATTGAGATGACCAACGCACAAGGACATGAGATCACCAAAAAGATCAATACCCGGTAAAGCCAGTCTTCAAACACATAGTTTTCTATAAAAAAGTAAGGCAGGAAGGTCAATCCCACCGCCAGAAAGGTAACAATGGGCGTGTAAACCCGTGCGAATTTGCGGATGAACTGCTCGGTTTTTGACTTGCGTGCGGTAGCGTTCTGCACCAGCTCCAGGATACGGGCAAGTGAACTTTCGTTGAACCGCCTGGTTACTTTCAGTTCAATCAGCCTGTCGAGGTTCACCATCCCAGCCAGCACATTTTCTCCTTTGTTGTACGTAGCAGGTTTGCTTTCACCCGTCAAAGCGGAGGTATTGAAGCTGCTCTTTTCCCTCAGCATTTCCCCATCGAGGGGTACTTTTTCTCCGGGTTTTACTTGTATGGTTTCCCCGGTTTGGACTTCTTCCGGGTGTACGATCACCATTTGCCCGTTTCGCTGTACAGAGACCGAATCGGGGCGGATGTCCAGCAGGGCTTTGATGTTGCGTTTGGCTCTGTTCACTGCTGCATCCTGAAACAATTCCCCGATGGCATAGAAAAGCATCACCGCCACCCCCTCGGGATATTCACCTATGGCAAAAGCCCCCAGGGTGGCTATGCCCACTAGGAAAAATTCAGTGAACACATCACCTTTCAGGATGGACTTCCAGCCTTTGACCAATACCGGCCAACCCACAGGCAAATAGGCCAGCACATACCCGCATACGCGGATCCATCCCTGGAAAAATGCTGGCTGTCCCCATTAGTCAGCGGCTATTCCTGCAAGCAGCATGACAAGGCTTGCGATACCACTTCCCCAGGTTTGAAGGAAAGTGGAGGAGGCTTTTTCATCCTGCTTTTTTGGTTTGTCCGGATGCTGGCCGGTGCTGCAGCAGGCTTTGTTGTCTGTATTGTTTGTATTAGTCATACGCTTATCTGTTTTAATGTGTGAAAAAGGAAATGATGCCTGTGATAATGAGGATGCACCCTGAAACCAGCCCGGTACTATGCTCCAACCTGTGCCAGTTGAAACGGTGCAGGCCTTTCTGTGCGAGGTACACCCAAAAGGTGATCCCCAACACGGAAACGATGGTGTAGAGCAAGCCCACTGTCAGGATCATCGGCCATCCCTGAGTCCCTGCCATCAGAAAGTAGGCTTCAATTTCCAGGCAGGGCGAAAGAAACATCATAAATACCAGCAAGGTCACTACTTGTGTTGCTCCGGTCTGGTTCAGCTTCTGCTTTTCATTGAAGTGAAAATGATGGTGCCTGTGGTGTTGGATGATGAAATAAAACCCAATGGCAATGAGCAAAGCAGGAATGACCCAACGGTGTAACTGTTCAGCGTTTCTGCCAGTGACAGGCTGAATAAGCCCAGAAACACTCCGAGCAAAAAGGTACTCAATGAATGAGCCAAAGCTACCATAGCCGCAATGCGAACCGTCTTGCTACCTTGCCAGCCAAACTTTTCTTTCAGTGCCAGCACCGGCAGTCAGTGGCTGGGAATCAGCCCGTGGAGGAGGCTGAGCATGATGGTCCCGGTGAGTAAAGTGGTCATTGTATGGTGTCAAATTATTTTTTGAATCGATCTATTATTACCTTCAGGTCTTCAGGTATTTCCATGGGCAAAAGGGGAGGAACATTGGCTCCTCCGGTATTGCCTACAGGTACCTTTCCCACAAAAGACTTTACCCCTCCCACAAAAAGCCTGAGTATCTGCCCCCGGATTTCTGTCCAATCCTTGATCATGAAGCCAAACCGGAGCATGAGCCAATGCGCTTCCGAGTGCTGGTATGGATAGGGCTGACCAAGGACGTGCGCCCGCTCCAGATGTCGCCAGGCTTCCCGAAGGTGACCCCTGGCGAGTTTTTCTTTATACAGAACGAGCTCCTGCTTAAAAAAAGACTTGAGGCCTTTAGGCATTGTGGTGTTAAATCCATCTTCTTACCCGCTTCTCATAAGCAAAATAATCATCACCAAAAACACTCTCCAGCACCTTTTCTTCCAGTCCAACACGGACAAATACAATCAAGAAACCAAGTAATAGCAGAACACCTGAATAGATACTGGGAATGCAAAGAAAAAAGCCAATCAGTGTGATTAGTTGCCCCAGATGAACCGGATTTCTGGATTTAGAATAAATGCCAGTTGAGAGTAGCAACCAGCCTTTTGTTTCACTTCCTCTATTCAATCTTTGTTGATTTTTTGCTGAGATAACGATCAGGAAGGCTAGCGACATGAGTCCAATAGCTGCCCAGCTCAACCAATGACTTTTCAATGCCTCAAATGGCACAATGTATTGATGGTAAACCTCCGGGTATAACGAGAAAACTGTCATTAGCACTATTACCAATAACCATATCAGGTTGTTCAATAAGGTAACAGTTTTAAGTTTAGGTGGCTTTTTCTTCTTTTTGGAAGCGTACATTAAAAATGTAAGTAAAAAGTAAAGGAGGAAAAACACCGGCAGAAATATTCTTAAATGTATCATAGGTTTTCATTTTTAGGTTTGGTAAATAGTAAAGTGATGATGCCTCCTAAAGCACCAATCAGGGAAGCTATTAAAATACTGATTTTGGACACTTTGACCAATTCAGGATCGCTAAATGCCAGGTTGGTGATGAACAGCGACATGGTAAAACCTATTCCGGCTATCATGCCCATGCCAATAATGTGCCCCCATCTTAAAGAGATATGCAATTCTGCTATACCCAACTTTTCTCCGATAAAGGCAAAGAGACTGATCCCCAGTACTTTCCCTACTGCCAGACCCAATAATATACCCAGGCCAAGAGAACCTGATACGACCTCCAAAAAGCTAACATCCAGTTTCACGCCTGCATTGGCAATGGCGAAAATAGGAATAATGAAAAAGGCATTAAAATCAATCAGTGCATTTTCCAGTTTCAGTAATGGAGGCTTTGCGTTTTCAGTATCCTTTTTGATGTCTTTGAGTATTTTCCCCTGGCGAACATCCTGCAACGGGTCACGGGTTTCAATATCCGTTTCTTCCAGTCTTTCTACATTTCTGGCGGTGCGATCTTTCAATAATTTACTGTCTAATTTAGGTTTTACAGGAATGGTAATGGCAAAAAGCACTCCGGCTATGGTAGGGTGAACGCCTGAATTCAGGAAGCAATACCAAAGCCCTACGCCTCCCAAAAGGTACCAGAACAAGTTTTTTATGCCCAATCGATTGAACAGCATTAAAAGGATAAAAATCCCTGCCCCGGTTCCCAGGTATAACCAACTCAGTTGGTTGCTATAAAACAGCGCAATCACGAGTATGGCCCCCAGATCATCTGCTATGGCCAGAGCCACCAAAAAGATTTTAAGCTGGGCTGGCACTCTTCTACCCAATAACCCGATTATACCCAAAGAATACGCAATATCTGTTGCCATCGGAATTCCCCAGCCATTGATATTTACTGTCCCTGAATTAAGCATTGTAAATATTATGGCAGGCATTGCCATTCCACCGAGCGCTGCCAGGAGCGGCATAGAAGCTTTCTTAAAGGATGACAATTCACCTACCATTATTTCCCGCTTAAGCTCCAAACCGGCCACCAGAAAGAATATGGCCATTAGCCCGTCATTGATCCATTCCTCGATGGTCAGACCAAAAGTAAAATGCTCAGATAGCTCAAAGAGAAATTCATCTTTAAGGTAGTGATGGTAAGCATCCGCCCATTGAGAATTACCTAAAATCAGGGCTAAAATAGTAGCTGCAATTAAAAGTAAACCACCTGAAGTTTCTCTATTTAGAAACCTTCGGGCTGTTTGCTGGATATATGCTATTGTTGACTGATTATTTTTTATTGACCGATCCATTGCCTTGCTGACTCTTTTTCATTCCTGTCAAAGTAACGGATTTCCGCATTGGTAAACGGTTTCATAAATTGGGTAATCCAATCCTGCCATTTCTTTTCGCCTACCATGGCTATCTTTTCATAATCTTTAGCATGAGACAAATCCATTTTCGCATCTGCCCATAAACCCTCTATACTCCAACCGGTGAAGTTTTCCATTTCAAAATACCACCGTACTTTTTTTCCTGTTTTTAATATATTATGAATCAATGGATGGATCTTTTCCATATCCAGTTCGGTAAGATTTCCATCTGCTTTTGTACAGATA
Source organism: Echinicola rosea (assembly GCF_005281475.1). Classification (NCBI taxonomy): domain Bacteria; kingdom Pseudomonadati; phylum Bacteroidota; class Cytophagia; order Cytophagales; family Cyclobacteriaceae; genus Echinicola; species Echinicola rosea. The sequence continues at coordinate 5,158,410 of NZ_CP040106.1, forward strand.
ATATTATCTCTTGTCAATTCCAGTATTTGTAGCATAGCTTTTTAATTTTTTAGTAGGTTCTACATGAATATGGACATCAATTATTTGGGGAATGTTTTCAACCAGGCTTTCTTTTACCTTGTGTGCTACCTGGTGTCCTTCATCTACTGACAGCTTGCCATCTACCCAAATATGAAGGTCAACGTGGAACGCAGGCCCCATTTTTCTGGAATGGCATTGCTCCACTTTTTCAACCTCTGGTATTTGCTCGGCAAGATGGGTTACCTCCTTATGAAATTCAGGTTCCAGCTCTTCATCTAATAATTCACCAATGGTAGGGCGGCCAATCCCGTAGGCATTGTAAATGATAAAAGCTGCTGCGATAAGTGCCGCGTAATCATCAGCTACCTCATATCCTTCACCACCCCATAAAGCAATGGATATTCCTATGAATGCCGCTACAGAAGTAATGGCATCACTTCGATGATGAAAGGCATCTGCTTTTACTGCTCCACTTTGTATTTCTTCGCCAGTTTTCAACACAAAGCGATATAGCAATTCCTTAGTAACCACCACTACTACTAAAATAATTAGCGTATATGGTGCCGGAGTTTTATGTGGACTTTGAATATGGGCAATACTGTCTTTTATAATGATAAAGGCTGCCCCCACAAGTGCCAGTGAAATTCCAAGTGCCACCAAAGCTTCCGCCTTACCGTGCCCATACGGATGGTTTTCATCCGCTGGCTTGGTTGACCATCTCAAGCCTAACCAAAGCATACCGGAAGTTACCACGTCTGTCCCTGATTCTATTGCGTCAGCTATAAGTGCATAAGAGTGGCCAAAAATTCCTCCCAGAGCCTTTACAATAGCCAATAGTGCACTCACAACAATACCTGTCAGGGTTGTTTTCAACCCTTTTTCAGAGATAGCATTGGGATTTCTTTTATTTTCCTTCATTATTATTCATTAAATTCAACACAATCTTCTGTCGGTTGATATACTCCCGCCCCTTGCTGATATACCACTGATGCACCCAGATGACCTGCATAGCCTAAGCCAAAGGCTCCTATAATCAACAAAATGGTTATTGCATGAACCAATAATTTATTTTTGGAGATGATTTTTAAATACAGTACCCATTCTGTAAACATGGCCGTACTGTATGTAATTGCTGAGGCATAAGCATACCATTGGTGCTCGCCAAGCATTTGTGGATCGCATATTTTACGAACTACCACATTGTAAGCCAATGACCCTGTGTAAATAGCTATCCAAATAGTAACGGTTCCTATCATCAATAAGCCTGCTCGGCAGTATTGCAGGAATTTTCGCTGTTCACCGCTGGCAAAGTAAATAACCAGGCAGACAAGCGTTGCTAAAAGAAGAAAGGCAATAGGAAAATGAACGGACAGAGGATGCCAGGTTTCTGTCCGCCATATTGATGGAATATCACCCATTACTCACTAAGAATTTCAACATGAATTGGATCCAATCTTTTACCTTTCTTTTCTAATTCCACCTCTACTTTGGTGCCTTCAGAAAGCATATCAAAGGAAACTTCATTTCCATTTTTTGATAGCTTGGTCTGATCAGTAAAATACAATTCAAGTAGTTTGTCATCGGGAGTCCTGACATATATTTCTTTTTCTTCCGGTTCGACTTCTTCAGCAACACCGGTATAGGTTCCTGATTCTACTAAATCAGTCTCTTTGTTTTCTCCACAAGATTGTAGCATTATCACCCCAAAAACCAGGGCGATACTCATCATTACTGCTTTTCTCATTTGATTCATCATTTTACTTAGATTTAAATTAAACATTGATTTACTTCTTATTTTCATCTCTCTCGTTCCTAGATAATATATGGCCAGAATTCATCATGTCCTAGCTAACTTCAATATCCTTACAGCCCCTCTCATCACAAAAGCAAAAACAATCCCTCCAATAGCCAAATCAGGCCATTTGCTTTCCAGCAAATAAACCAATACCCCGGCTAGGATCACTCCTCCATTTACTACAATGTCATTGGAAGTGAATATGGCACTGGCCTGCATATGGGCCTCCTCACTTTTGGCTTTGTTGATCAGCCAGAGCGAAACCAAGTTGCCAATGAGGGCCAGTACCGATATGATGATCATCCACTGAAAAAGTGGTGTTTCACTTTGGCTAAAAAACCTCCGTAAGACTTCTGAAAAGCCTAATAGTGCCAATCCCATCTGAAAATAACCACTGATTTTGGCTACCTTTTTTTTGCGAGCCATTGCTGCTCCAACAGCAAATAAGCTCAGGCCGTAGACTATGGAGTCTGCCAGCATATCCAGAGAATCAGCCACTAAACCCATAGAGCGGGAAATCCAACCGGTAGTCATTTCTACAACAAAGAAACCGAAATTGATGCCCAACACACACCAAAGTATTTTTCGCTGTTGAGTATCATCAATAGTAGATGGTAAATCAACATTCTCCTCCGTTTTTTCCAGCCTCTCGTTAAAGTTCAATGCTGTTATAGCCTGATGGATTTCATCTACTTTTTCGGTATGATAGACTTTTAATTTACGATTAGGTATATCAAAATCTAAATACTTCACACCATTAAAAGGTTCTAATTTCATGCGGATTATCTGCTCCTCTGAGGGGCAGTCCATTTTGCTGATGTGGAAGGTGGATTTTTTCAAAATATGTAGTTAAACTTTTGGGTTTTGATGAATATCCTAAATGCAAACTGTTATAGACTTTCAATAACTGCTTTTAACTTTGACTGAATTTCTTCAGCAATGCCTTCCAGATCTTTATTCTCTACGGCCTGCATAGATGCTACCGGATCCACTGCTGCTATTTCTACGCTATCATCGCTTTGTTGGACGATTACATTGCAGGGCAGCATTGCCCCAATTTTATCTTCGGCTAATAATGCCTTGTGTGCGAAGGGCGGATTACATGCACCGAGAATCTTGTATGGACGAAAATCTTCATCCAGCTTTTTCTTCAGAGTTTCTTTTACATCAATTTCAGTAAGGATACCGAACCCTTCCTCTTTCAGAGTCTCTGTTACTTTTTGAATCGCTTCTTCGAAGCTTATATTTTCCAATGTTTTTTCGTGATAATATGTCATGTGTGTCATATTTTTTGTTATCATTGTTTTCATTATATGAATTTTGCTCAGCAAAGTCCGTAACTATTGTTACAAGGTGAAGAACCCTGTCCAGCTAATGAAAGCAGTTGACTATGTCTTCAATTTTCACCGATTCTACTTTTTATAAGCCAACAACCTCAATGCATTAAATACTACTACCAAAGTAGAACCTTCATGGATGAGTACGGCAGGACCTATAGTTGCAATACCAGAAATTGTCAGTGGAATTAAAATACCTACAATTCCCAGACTTATCCACAGGTTTTGTTTGATGATACTCTTAGCATTTCTGCTCAGTGCGATGGCAAAAGGCAGTGTTTCCAGCTTATCGGCCATCAGGGCAATATCGGCTGTTTCCAGGGCCACATCACTGCCTGCTGCCCCCATGGCAATCCCCACAGTACTATTGGCCATGGCCGGTGCGTCATTTACGCCATCACCCACCATCGCCACTTTGGATTCATTTTTTTTGAGCTTTTTAATCGCTTCTACCTTTTCTTCCGGCAGCAAGCTGCCCCAGGCATCCGTGAGACCGATCTCTTTGGCCACTGCATCGGCTACTTTCTGGTTATCACCCGTAAGCATGATCATACGCTTGATACCAATCTTTTTGAGCTGCTCCAGGGTATTTTTAGCTTCCTTTCTGGGCGTATCCATCAGGGCAATGATACCAATGTAGTGGTCATTCTGACGGATCAGCATTGTGGTATTTCCATCTGATTCCAGTGACTTAACCTTTTCTTCCGTTTCCTTCTCTGGCTTATTGTCATCCAGGGATTCAAACAGGTCCAGATTGCCGATGTATACTTTGTCATCACCCAAGGTAGCCTTAATCCCCTTACCAAGCACCGCTTCCAGGTCTTTCGCATCAGGCACATCAGCACCATCCAATCGCTCTTTCCCATCCCGTACCACGGCTTTTGCCAGGGGGTGGTCGCTCAGGCTTTCTACAGCTACTGCTATTTTCAACAGTTCGTCCTCTTTTACATCACCTACAGCAACTACTTCAGTGAGCTTAGGCTTTCCTTCTGTTAATGTTCCGGTTTTATCAAAAGCCAGGGCGGTGAGTACACCCAAATCTTCCAACGGACGGCCGCCCTTGATAAGCACCCCGCTTTTGGCTGCCCGGGCTACTCCACTTAGCACTGCACTAGGGGTCGCAATGGCCAAAGCGCAAGGGCTGGCAGCCACCAATACAGCCATTGCACGGTAGAAGCTTTCGCTAAAACTTTCATCAATGACCAGAAAAGCAAAATTGAGCAACACGACCAGTACCAATACAGAAGGCACAAAATATTTCTCAAATTTATCAGTAAGGCGCTGTGTAGGTGATTTCTGGGTCTGGGCTTCATTCACCAGTTTCACCAGGCGGGAGAGCGTAGAGTCCTTTGCTACTTTAATCACTTTGATTTCCAGCGTATTGTTGCCATTTATGGTACCCGAAAATGCACGGTTCTCATCTTTGATATCATCTTCCTGTGACCAGTCTTTATCGGGATTATCCACCGGTTCTTTATCTACCGGCACACTTTCCCCGGTGATAGGCGCCTGATTCACGCTACTTTGTCCACTAATTACCACCCCATCAGCAGAAATCTTACTGTTGGGCTTCACCACAATGATGTCACCAATGCTCAATTCCTCAATACCGACTTCTTCGGTCTTACCATTTCTCTTGAGCAATGCCGTTTTAGGAGCGAGTTCTGCCAAAGCAGCAATGGATTTACGGGCTTTGTTCATGGCGTAGTGTTCCAGTGCATGGCCCATGCTGAACAGGAATAACAATAAGGCGCCTTCCGCCCATTCGCCAAGAATAGCCGCTCCAATGGCAGCCACGAGCATCAGGAAATCAATTTCAAAGCCTCCTTTGGCCACTGTTTGAATGGCTTCTTTGGCTGTAAAATAGCCGCCAAAGAAATAAGCTCCGATATAAAGTGAAAGACTTACCCAGGAAGGCACAGCTTCGATATAAGTAAGCCCAAAGCCAATACCTAATAATGCTCCGCAGATAATGGAAAAGATCAACTCTGTATTTTTACCGAAAATACCGCCATGCGAATGATCATGATCTTCACCTTCCTCATGGACATGTTCCTTATTACCTTCCTTTTGATCTTCGCCTTTTTCAGTTTCTTTTACCTGCTCAAGAAAACGTTCAGCACTCACCTGCGTATCGGGCATATCAAGCCCGTCTTTTCTCAGGGCTTTCAGGATTTCGGCTTCATCTGTTTTGGCGGTATCATACTCTACCCGCACCATGCCTGATGCCGATACAGAGGCTTCCATAATACCCGCTATACCTCGGAGACCACGCTCAATGTTACGAGCATGGCGTGTATGACGAATACCATCTACTTCTATGAGTTTATGTCCAAATTTTCGTGTGATTTCTGCCCCGGTTTGCTCGGCCAGCGACTGAATGCGGTCTATAGAGATCAACTCAGGGTCGTAGTGAAAGCATAGCTGGGGTACGCCATTGTCTGTTTCGTCTGCTATATGCACTTTTTCCAATCCCTCTTTGTTTTTAAGACGCTCGATGAGTTTTGCCACACATTGGTCCTTCTCATCGGGGACTTCTGGCAGGAGGAGCGGTATTTTTATTTGTAGTTTTTTCATTTTCTAATATTTTTCTTTTTTAAAAAAGGGAAATGCTGTGAAATCAATAATAGAATAAGCAAAGCGGATGTGACACTCACGATAAGGTACATGCCATATCCAATAGCAATTCCTACAGCAGCAGTGACCCAAATAGTAGCTGCGGTTGTCAAACCTGAAATGAAATTTTTGGATCCATCTCTGAAAATAATACCCGCCCCCAGGAAGCCAATGCCTGAAACAATATTGGCAACAATTCGGGTCTGATCTGCAACTTCAATGTGGGAGTTGATAATTGTGACTAAAGCCGCACCCAGGCAAACGGCAGCATACGTTCTGATTCCTGCGGCATGCCCGTCAATTTCCCTGTCGAGTCCTATCAAAACACCAAGTACCAGGGCAACAAGTAGTCTGGGTATGAGCGTTATTTCAGTTTGAAAATCCATTGTTAATATTTTGTGTTATAAAACATAATAGTCTGTCGGTTTTTTCTTTTCAGGAACATCCGTTTCTCCAATCATTTGCTTGATGTTTATTTCTATCGTTTCCGCCAGGTCTGTCATGGGCGTGTCCAAAGGCTGGTTCTCAAAAGGATCCTGCATGAGAATGGAGGTTTTTTCGATGGCAATAAAAATGATCGGTATACCAATAGTCAGGCCTATTTCTACTGCCAGGTATTCATCTGATAAGCCAAACGGTAGCATGGTAGCAAACACATAAATGATCAAATGGATCAACAGGCTGTGTGCTTTGGGGAAGACCGTGTTTTTTATGCGTTCGCACTTGCCCATAGAATCACATAACTTGGCGATGGTGCTATCGATTTGCACCTGCTGAAAATCATTAACCATCTTTTTTTTCTTTGCCTTCAGTAAGGTTTCAGAATGTTCTGACAATAAAGCATTTGGAATATTAAAAGCTTCGGTCTTATTGGATTCTTTATATTTAATGACCCTGTGGGAAAAAGGTAGTTTTCTTAGTGATTCCCCAAGCGCATAGCACCAAATGATCTGACGATTGGCCATTTCCGCAACCAGGGCTTCATAGCTATCGTTGCCTCTTTTAAAAAATGAAACACACTGCCGAACCAGTGTCCTGGAATCGTTTACAATAGCACCCCATATAATACGGGCTTCCCACCACCGCTCATAGGCTTGATTGGTTCGGAAACCCAACAGTAAGGCTACCGCAGTACCAAAAACAGCAGTGACGCCAATAGGAACCGAAATTTTGTCAAGAAATCCGTATTGATCGAAAATACCTACCACGACCGCATAGGAGGAGATAAGTACAATATCAACCTTAATGGTTTTGATAAAGTCAAGTATGGATATTCTTTTATTTAAGAGCATTTTAATTCAGTTTTGTTGATCTGATTTTGGTTTTATGGTTACTCCAAAAATAGAGCAACAGCATGAGCACCAGCAGCGCTACTTGTGCCGCTACTGTTTCAATAGTGGGATATATCCCCAGCAAATCTACACTCACCGATACAGGAAAACCGGTAACGGATAGCCAGCCGGCTTCCTGAATGGAATGAACGCCTTTACCGATCAGAATTAATGCCAGTAAGGTAATTGCCCAGGCCGAATAGCGAAACAACTGCCGAACAGGTATCTTCTTTGAATACCTTACAAACAGGACAGCAAACAGGGAGATCATTACAAAAGCAGCCAAAACCCCCAATCCAATAGATGATTGATGAGCCGGTTGTGTTTCCAGGCTGATAGCCTGTAAAAACAATATGGATTCAAAGGCCTCACGAAACACAACCATAAAGGAGAAAAAAGCAATACCAAACATCTTGTCTTTTTTTAGTTGCTTGCCTATTTTTTCTTCGATAAACTTTTTCCATTTTTTGGCATGTGAGTGGTCATGCAGCCAGAACCCAACGAAAGCCAGGACGATCACTGCCACCAGCGAGATCATTCCTTCCATGATCTCCCGGTTTTTACCACTTATACCAATCACCCAATCGGAGAAAAACCATCCGGCCACTCCTAACAGTATGGCGGTTATCCACCCTCCGTGCACCCAGGGTATAGCCTTTTTTAGTCCTGATGAACGAATGAGGGCCAGGATGAGGGCCAGGATCAAAAATGCTTCCAGCCCCTCTCGCAACATAATGGAAGCTGACAGTGCGAAGGATAGCCAATAATTAAGTTTTTTGTCCTGCATGAGTTCCTCTGCCTGCCCCAGCATGGCAAGGCCATTGTCAATTTCCTTCTCAACTTGTGCTTTATCACCTTTATTTTCGATTACCTCACGAATCTTAAACATTTGCTGCTCCAGGCGGGCTGTAAAAGCAGGGGCATTGGCCTTTAGTCTTGCCTCCGAAGGCTCGATACCCTCCAGGTAAGCTGCCAGGGCATCTTCACGTGCAGAGGAGTAGCTGCCGGATGTATAATTTTGCAAGGCACTTTTTAAATAATTTCTTGCTTTATCAAGCGAATATTTTTGTGCATTATCCCCGGGAGATTGTGTTCTCAGTGCAGTTAACAACAGCTCTTTGTCAGCGCTATCATTATTGCTCAGCCGTTTGACCAATTCCACATCAGAGAGGGTAGCCACCTCCTCTAAATTCACTGTATTGTTTGCCCGATCAAACTTCTGTTGCAGCTCGCTATTTTTGTCAGCTTGAGGTGTAAAGCGGAGGGCTTTTATATAAAATGCCAAATCCCAAATCTCTTTATCGGATAAGGTGGCAAAACTCTGCATGGCAGTGCCTTCCACACCCAGTTTTATAGTGTTATATGCCTGAAAGGACGAGATTTCCTGCATCAGGGTATCGTTGAGAAAATTGGTAGGAGCTGGTTTTAAGCCAGCTGCCAACTTACCGTCTCCCGCTCCATTCACTCCATGGCAGGAAGTACAATTCTGTACATATAAGCTTTTTCCGTTTTTGAGATCAGGCCATATCAGGGGAGCCGTTTTAAGACCGGTAGTTTTGATAATATCTTGTCTGGTCTGCTGGGCTAAGTTATAAATACTTTGATGCGGAGCTTTTTTTTCTATCTGCTTACCTAATTCTTTTAACTGCGACAGCATACGGAGTTTATCATCCTGTGGCAGCTTACTTTCTTCAATGAGTACATACACTTTGTCACTGAATTCCTGCATTTCTGCAAACTCGCCTTCGTCTATTACTTCGCCATTTTGCACTGCTGCGGTATAATCCCTTGAAATGTAGTCCAGCAAATGAATGCTAGTTCGCAGGTTGCTATCATCCTGGCTTGCCATTGCGTTGTATGGAAAAATGCAAAGCAGTACACCTACCGTAAAAATTGTATATAATGAGTTTCTTATCATTTCTATTTAGTCCTTTAAAACCTCTCTAATTACATTTAGCTATCTATTAAACACACTACAATTTGGTTTAAAACTTCATTTTCTGGATTCTGATAGCATTCAAAATAGCCAGAAAGGCCACACCTACATCTGCAAACACAGCTTCCCACAAAGATGCTAACCCTATGGCTCCCAGGATCATCACTATTAATTTCACCCCGAAGGCCAGGGCAATATTCTGCCAGACTACATTACGTGTAGATCTACCTATTTTTATAGCCCTTGCAATTCTTGAAGGCTGATCTGTCTGGATGACCACATCGGCCGTTTCAATCGCCACATCACTTCCGAGCCCACCCATGGCTATCCCCACATCACTGACTGCCAAAACGGGTGCATCGTTGATCCCGTCACCCACAAAAGCAATGCTGGCTGATGGATCTTTCTTCATTTCCTCCACCTCATGAAGCTTATCTTCCGGTAACAGGCCGCCTTTGGCTTGTTCTAAGCCCAATTCGTTTCCAATTTTTTCGGTAATAGACGGCTTGTCGCCCGACAGCATAATGATTTTCTTAATGCCGGCATTATGCATTTGCCTTACAGCTTCTACCGCATCTTCTTTCAATTGGTCGGCAATGGTAACATAGCCGGAAAATTGATCATCAATGGTGATCATCACGATAGATTCAACGATGGTATCTGTCTCCGATGGGACATCAATGCCATGAGCTGTCATTAATGCTTTATTGCCTACTAAAACAGTTTTATTATTAACCTTACCTTTTAATCCTTTTCCACCTATTTCGCTTACCTCAGAGGCTGTATGATTCTGCCCATTTAATTCATACTCCATAATGGCACGTGCAATCGGGTGGGTCGACTGCTCCTCCAGGGCCAACAGATAGGACATCATTTCATTTTCGGAAATACCTACCGGTCTGATCTCTTTGATCTTAAACACCCCTTTGGTAACGGTGCCTGTTTTATCCATAACCACTGTATTTACTTTAGTTATGGCATCAAGAAATGAGGCTCCCTTAAACAGGATACCGTTTCTTGAGGCTGCACCTAATCCCCCGAAATAGCCCAGTGGAATAGAAATTACCAGTGCACAAGGACAGGAGATTACCAGGAAGATAAGCGCTCTGTATAACCAATCCTGGAATACGTAATTATCTACAAAAAAGTAGGGGAGAACGGTGAGGCAGATGGCAAGAAATACCACGATAGGGGTATATACCCGGGCAAACTTTCTGATAAAAAGCTCCGTTTTTGATTTCCTTGCCGTGGCATTTTGTACCATATCCAATATCCGGGCAATGGAGCTGTCGTTAAATTCTTTGGTCGTTTCCAGTTCTATTACGCCTTCAAGGTTGATGCTTCCCGCAAAAACCTTATTTCCTTTATATATAGTGTCAGGTTTACTTTCCCCTGTTATGGCTGCCGTATTGACGCTGGCCTTTTCAGACAAAAGGATGCCGTCTAAAGGTATTTTTTCTCCTGTTCGCACCTGAACCTTTTCCCCGATATGCACCGTTTCCGGGTTTACCTCTACAAAATCATTGTCCCGATATACCAAAGCGATATTAGGCCGTACATCGAGTAAGGCCTTTATATTGCCTTTAGCCCGTTTCACCGCAGCATTTTGAAAGAGTTCACCTACCGCATAAAACAACATCACGGCTACACCTTCCGGGTATTCACCGATGGCAAACGCTCCTAATGTAGCAATGGACATCAGGAAGAATTCAGTGAAAAAATCACCTTTCCTGATGCTTTCCCAGCCTTCTTTGATCACGGGAAAGCCCACAGGAGCATAGGCTAAACCGTACCATACAGGGCGAACCCACCCCTTAAAAAATGGTAGTAGATTAAAGTAGTCCAGTGAGATACCGACTATCAGCATTGCAAAACTTACTATTGCCGGAACATACGTTCCTAACTTCATTTTACTTTCAGAATTTCCGGTGGATACCTTCTTTTTATTAAGATCTCTCAGATTTATTTTTTTCTTTTTTGTCATAATGCAAACAGTTCAAAATGGTTTTGCTTCGAAGGATATTTTTAGCCACTGCATTGTGAACAAACACCCTTTACTACCAGGTTGGCTTCTTCTGCCTGATGGTTGGGTGGTAGGACAATTTCTGGTATTTTATAGCTGTACAGGCATTTGGTTTCCCCACATTTTCTGCAATGAAAATGCAAGTGCAGATCTCTTTCTATTTCACATTTACAACCTGTTTCGCATAAAGCATACTTAGGCACTCCGGTACCATCATCAATGCTATGCACCAGTCCATTATCTTCAAAAGCTTTTAGCGTTCTGTAGATGGTAGTTCTATCAGATTTCACAAAGTCCCTGTATAGATCAGTAAGACTTACTGCTATTTCGTGATCCAACAAGTACTCTAGCACAAGCAGTCGCATGGCCGTGGGTTTTATTTTATGTTGCAATAGGTTTTCTTCCAGTTCTTTTATAGTGCTCATAGCTCATTTTTTCTAAGTATTACCTGTGTAAACTGAATCTTTAGTGTTTTACCTATTTCCGGTAAAATTGATTTCAGGCCGATTTCGTTTGTGTCAACATCTCCGGTAGCGCTTAGCCTACAGGCTATGGCCTCACCTCCGTTAAAGTGTTTCAGGTTGCCTGAAAGAATTACCTCAAATGTTCTACTTCCCACTATGACTTTTAAAGGCCAGCTAAATGAAATAGGTAAATGCGGCTGGCTAATAAAATCCTCAGCGGGGATCATTCCGGTAAAGGATATCAAAGATTCTTCATCAGCAACATTGTTAATTTGTTCATTTAAATAACCGATACCAGTATTCATTGTTTTTATATTAAGTCTACCTGAAATTTCTTTGGTATTGTAATCTAACACAAGAAACAGCTTATGGCTTTCTGCAATTATTTTTTCATCATCTATTTCGGCCACCATGACGATATGCCCCTCGGTAGTCCGGTAAAGGGATTGGCCAACAGCCAGCCATGTTGGACCAAAAAATAATAGCATAATAAATAATTTCTTCTCCATGGTTAACGACCATTTAAATTTTCTTCGATGTAATTGAGCGCTTCAGGTATATCAAGTTCACGCGTACCATTTCCTGTACGGATATAAAAGTGTGAACGGTCGTCCTGATGCAGATAGACCGGAGAGTGCGCATGTTTAATCTCAAGATGACAGACATCAAGCCCTTCTATTTGGTAAAAAGAAACATCTACCAGAGAGCAATAATTTGTCCCTAATTTGGTGGAGATCAGTTGCATTATATACTGCTCAAAACCATCTCGTCCCGGTTTTTTCAAACAACGGTAGTTCTCGACCAAACCAAGTGGTTTACCCTCGTCATCAATACCAATAAAAAGATTCCCTCCCCGGGTGTTCATAAACCCTGCAATTGTTTTTGCTACTACATCTTCCATTGCCTTATCCCTCCATCTGTTTTGTCCGGGAATAGAGTATGGAATTAAGAAAATCCAGAATATAAGGATAAGCCACAGGATCCACCAAATCCAGTGCATTCCTCAGAAATACCAATCATACATCATAACTGTAGATTTTAGGGTTAAACATTTATTTACATTTCGGACACCAACTCCCCTGAACTACACTATCAGCAGTAGCCTGGAAACGATGACCGTTTTTACACTGCCACCTGAGTGTCGTTTTGGAGTTTATGTATTCCCTGGAAATACATTTACCTCCCTTTACTTTAGCCAGGGATTGCATCTTCTCTATTCCGTGTGGAACGTTGTTAGCACATACAGGACACCAGCTTTTTCTGATTTTCACACTAAAAGGGGTGGCCTGCCATTGATGACCTTTTGCACATTGCCACCACAATTTGGACTTGCTGTTGATATATAAATCTGATAAACAAAGTCCGCCACGTTCCCTGGCTAATTGCTGCATTTCTTCAATAGGAGTTGACATAACTACTTCATATCAAATCTTTTGATAGACTTTCCGGTCTTTATTCTGTAGGCATCCTCTATTTCAGAGATGTAAATAATGCCATCGCCCGGATCAGGCGTTTGGGCTTTTCCGCATATCAATTGCACGGCTTTTTCCATTTCTTAATTTTGGCACACAAGCTCCAGCTTTACTATCGGGCTATCGGTAAAATGAAAGTCCAGGGAAGGAGAAGCATCAGGGTCTTTATGAGCACCTGTTCCCTCACCTTTGGAGACTGTAACGCTTTCAAATCCTGCATCTCGCAGAGATTCTACCACTACCTGCACTCTTTTCGGTTTTATAAATGCTTTTATTTCTTTCATCTTTTTTTCTGTTTTTTGGATTATTTAATTCTTAGTAAATAATCCTCGGGGCAAGCCCACGAGGCATTATTTGTCAATCGAATATTTTTAGTTGATAATTGGTCTTTAGTTTTTTGTATTCTTTTTCCAGCCCCTGACTCTTAACATAATTAGCTATCTTTTCCTCAGTTCCATGTTGGCCAACGGTATTGACAAAGTACCCTTTACCCCAAAATTCTCCGCCCCAAAGCTGCTTTTTCACCTCTGGGCATTGTTGAAATACCTCTCGGACTAGCAAACTCTTTATCGTTCTCACAATCTTAGTTTTACTATAGGTGGGAACCGATTGTATAAGAAAGTGTACGTGGTCTGCATCTGTCCCGATTTCTAGAAACTTAATCTCATATCTTAATTCTATCTGTTCACAGGTCGAAATCAATACTTGATCCCCCCCCTTGCTGAACACTACACGTCTATATTTTGCTGCGCAAACTACATGATACAGCAAAACTGAAACATTATGACTCTTATGGATTTACTTACTATCTTGGGACATCGAGTCACAAGATAGTAAAACGAGGCAAGCCTCGGGGAATTAGACCCTAAGAGATTAAAGAAAATAACTAGGGAGTAAGTTTAAATGCCTGCCCAGTCCTGATAAAAGGGCTTTATCAAAAGGGCATATTTATCCTGTCAGTCAGAAAAGGATTATGATATTGGGGGCTTAAGAAATTCGGAGATTTCAATGCTTTCGAGTCCCTGGTAGTGGGAAAAAAAAGTAACAGGTAACTTCACGGGATGTGAAAATACTACTTCTGCAACGGGGAAAAAGTGCAAGTGACAACAATGACAAACACACAACGGAGAACAACCATCCCCACCCTGATTATGCTCATGGTTGGGATGGTTATCTGCAGTATTTACTACGGTAACATTTTCCTTATCATCATTAAGCGGAACAGAATCTGCACAGGTCATCCCTGCAAGGACTATGAAGTATAAGCTTAATATGTAACACGCGATTTTCACTATGCAATTATACGTAATTATTCGATGCAAGGGTATTGCAAAGTTGTATTAAGAAAATAAACCAAAAAATTATATAGTTTGCTTAAAAATTCATTTGCGGTTGTTTTTAGAAGTAACTGGAAATGCCAAATTGAAAACCACCAATCATGGCCGGTGGATTTCCAAGAATATCAGTTTCTTGCATATGCCTATAATTTAGACGAATTACGGTTTGAGAAGTTGGCCTGAAACTAACGGCTGGTACTATTGCCCATAAATCATCCCCAATATTTCCACCTGTTTCAGTAAATAATCCTCGGGGCAAGCCCACGAGGCATTATTTGTCAATCGAATATTTTTAGTTGATAATTGGTCTTTAGTTTTTTGTATTCTTTTTCCAGCCCCTGACTCTTAACATAATTAGCTATCTTTTCCTCAGTTCCATGTTGGCCAACGGTATTGACAAAGTACCCTTTACCCCAAAATTCTCCGCCCCAAAGCTGCTTTTTCACCTCTGGGCATTGTTGAAATACCTCTCGGACTAGCAAACTCTTTATCGTTCTCACAATCTTAGTTTTACTATAGGTGGGAACCGATTGTATAAGAAAGTGTACGTGGTCTGCATCTGTCCCGATTTCTAGAAACTTAATCTCATATCTTAATTCTATCTGTTCACAGGTCGAAATCAATACTTGATCCCCCCCCTTGCTGAACACTACACGTCTATATTTTGCTGCGCAAACTACATGATACAGCAAAACTGAAACATTATGACTCTTATGGATTTACTTACTATCTTGGGACATCGAGTCACAAGATAGTAAAACGAGGCAAGCCTCGGGGAATTAGACCCTAAGAGATTAAAAAAAAGGCTATTTGCCCCTTTTCTTTTGAAGTATCATTAGGACAACTGCTAACATCAGTAGTGAACAGCATAAAAAATGTAACAGTCCAACTCCTAAAAATGTCATATCAATTAACTGGCACAACAACTCAATTCTGACACATCTTTATTAAAGGTGATGGCAGCCAGTTTCACTCCTTCTGATAAGGTCAGGTAAGGGTGAAATGCATCGGCCAGTTCCTGAATAGTCATTCCGGCTTTAATTGCCAGACTGACTTGCATAGCCAATTCGCCTCCCTCAGGAGCGATGATTCGTCCACCAATAAGTTTATCTGTCTCACTGTTTCTGATCAGTTTGATAAACCCCCGCGTGTCCAAAGCTGCTTGTGCACGTGGCACCTCGGTTAACGGCATCACACTGGTTTCATAAGGTATCCCTGCTTCTTCGGCCTCCTTTTCGTCCAAGCCAGCCCCTGCTATCTGCGGATCTGTAAATACGACCCATGGAAGGCCTGTATAATCGACCATATCGCCGGTGCTTTGGAAAGCGTTTAATACAGCGACCTTTCCTTCTTTTGCAGCGGTATATACGAATGCAGGTGTATCGGTACAATCCCCTGCCGCATAAATGTGGCCTACATTCGTCTCCTGTTTAGTATTGACTAAAATATGACCTGTTTTATTGAGATTGACACCAGCGTTTTCAATCGCCAGACCGCTGGTATTCGGTCTGGTTCCTGTGGCTACCAGCACATGAGAAGCTTCAAAAGTCCCCTCATTGGTATGGGCCACTATGGCATCTCCGTTCTTTTCGAATTTTTGAATACTGACATTGGTATGGACCTCAATGCCTTCCTCTGTAAAATGGGATGTCAGGTCATCCGTAATATCGGCAGCCTGTGTTCGTAGAATTCTTTCTGACCGATGCAACATGGTGACCTTAGTGCCAAAGCGATGATATGCCTGGGCAATCTCCAACGCAATGTATCCGGCTCCAAGCACGATTAAGTGTTCGGGCTGTTCCTCCAGGTCAAACAGTGTTTCATTCGTCAGGTACCCAACATCCTCTAAGCCTGGCAGGTCAGGCACATTGGTTGTGGCGCCAGTTGCCAGCAAATACTTCATGCCTTTGTACGGCTTTCCATCCACTTCAATGGTGTGCGCATCCACGAACCTGGCCCAACCCTCCAGAATAGTGATATTATCCAGGTCACCCACCACGCCCAGGTATTTCTTCTTTTGCAGGGCTGCCACCAATTCTTTTTTCTGTTGTATGGTAGCCTTGAAATCAAAAGTTGGATTTGCGCCTGACACGCCATTAAAAGGCGAATGCTGCGCCCGGTGAACCTGCTCTGCAGCTCTGATCAAATGTTTGGAGGGTACGCAACCCACATTCACACAGGTGCCGCCAATGTCCAGTCCGGCATTCACCATCAACACGGTCAACCCAAGTTCATTGGCCGTAGTGGCCGCTGAAAATGCCGCAGATCCTCCACCTATGATGATCAGATCGTGTTGCCCGGGATCTGCGCGTTCCAGGTTGCCGTTTCCTCCAATTTCCTTTTGTACTTTGTAATTGCCCTCCTTGTTGATCGTTTCAATAATTTCCTGACGGCTTATTTTATCGGGGTTGAAGATAAATGTGCCTTTTTCATCGGCATAACTCACCGATTTGGAGATCAAACCTTCATGGCCTTCAAAGCGCTTCTCAATGGAGGTGGCGCAATGGTCACAGGTCATCCCGGAAATGCTAAACGTTACTTCTTCTTCAGTTCCCTGACCATTTGATGATGCAGGCAATTCCTTCTTAACGGAGTAATTGCCCATGCCGTTAATGGTATCTATGATCTCTTTCTTTGAAACCTTTTCAGGATCGTAGGAGAATATTCCCTTTCCCTCCGGATAGTTTACCTTCTGACTTGCTGTTCCAACAAGATGACCAACCTTTTTCTCAATACCGGTGGCGCAATGATCGCAGGTCATGCCTTCTATTTCCAGCACAACTTCCGATAAACTTTTTTGTCCTTCACCGATCTTGTTACTCTTAGGAGTAAACATATTTCTTATTTTAACCATGCATGTATTAGTTTTAATTCTAATCATTTTTCCCAGTGTATAGTTCAGCTTTGTAAGCAGTTTTTTCTTTGATAGATGCAATGAGCTTCTCCGGATTGGTCTGTTTGGGATCATATTCCACCACTGCGATATCCCCTGGATACTCCACCGATTTGTCGATGACGCCCTTTGTTTCTTTTAATATCTTGTAAAGGTGATTGGTACAGCCGGCACAGGTGAGCTCGGTGACTTTCAGTTTAACCGTCTCGTTTTCCTGAGTAGTACTGGCTTTTTCAGTTTTTTGTGAATCGGTAGATTGTACTATCCCATGTCCTGCAAGTAAAAAGACGAATGCCAGGCTTAAAATTATGGTTTTCATTATTTTATTGATTTAAAGTTTTTTCTTGTATGATTTTCTTTTCAGTGACTTTATAGCCTGTAGCTTCCTCTACCGTATCAGCCAATTGATCAATGGATACTTTTGTTTGATCAAACTTTACCGTTGCAATACCACTTTTGTAGGACGAAGAAGCTTCGAGAACACCTTCACTATTATTAAGCGCTGCATTTACGCTATGCTCGCATCCGGTGCAGGTCATGCCTTTGACCCTCAGCTCAGTATTCAGAATATCATCTTCTTTTACCACGATAACTTTATCGGCTTTGCTGTTGTCCGGGAAAAAGATGCCGGAATAGGACGGAAAAGCAAGCATCAATACCGCAAAGACGGTAACGATTCCAAGAAACTTTTTGGACTGCCAAAAGGAGGGACGCTCATTCTCATCACAGGCACAGTCGATTTCCTCCTGAGTCCTGGGTCTTAATTTCTGATACCAGGCAAAGCCCAATACCAAAACTGTAAGGCCTATTAAATAAGGTCTAAATGGTTCCATCCATGAAAAGGCCGAAGCAATGCCTCCTATTCCTGCCAGCGTAGCAAAAACCGGGGTGATACAACAAAGTGAGGCAGTAAAGGCTACTAACAATCCAGCCCCAATACTTTTTGATGAGGTATTTGATTGGTTTGAATTACTCATGATATTGACTCCTTTTTGTTATTATTATTAAGCAGGCTGTCTAATACAGGTCTTATTGCTTGGATATTATCTTCCACAATAGAGTAGAACACGGTTTGTCCTACTTTCTTGTATTTAACGAGCTTTCCATCTTTCAGCTTTCTTAAATGTTGGGAAATGCCACCGACAGATATATCCAAAATATCGCTTAGATCACAAGGACACATTTCACCTTCTTTATGAAGTAGAAAGAGAATCTTAAGCCTTGCGGCATTTCCTGAAAGGTTGAAAATCTGAGTGGCCAAATTCAACTGTTCTTCAAGTTTGTTGAGTGTTTTCTTGCACTCCTTGATTTGAACAGGATCGGCCAATACTCTGATACAATTATTGTTCATGTTTTAATATTTTAGCTATTACTAAAACTAAAACGTAAAGACAGGGAAAAAGTTCAATATTTTAGTAAAAACTAAACTAATCAACCTCAATTCCTTTGCTATGTAGCCTCTTTGGCCAGTTAAATGACTTAATGAAAAATGTCGGTGAGGCTGTCTCATAAGTCATCTTTGGAAAAAAGTAAAAGCTACACGAAAAATCGGGTAGCCATTTTTAGGTTTTAACTCGAAACTGTTATTTTTGAGGTGTGCAAAAAACCAAAGACAAGTTAGTCCTAAAAGACTACAATCCCAACCAGTTGATGTTTCTTCCACCGTCATTGGGGGAACTTTTGCCGTCAAACCATCCGGCACGCACAGTAAGTGTGAAAGTGGACAAGATCTCCATCCCCCCATCCTCGAGCAATACCCTGATCTGGGGGGCAGTAGCTCCCATCCCCGTATGCTGCTGAAGGTGCTGGTGTACGGCTACCTTGAGAACTGTTTTTCCTTCCCGTAAACTTGAGAAGGCCACAAGGGAGAATATCGCCTTCATGTGGCTTCACTACCTGGTTGGTTGCCATGCACCGCACACATCTAAAAAACACAATCCATCTAGGGTATTTTTCACCAAATCCATCAAAAAAGCCCTCCAAAAGAAGGGCTCCATTACTTTTACAGAGACGTATTCCAGTCCTAAACTATTTTTTCCAGGTAGAGCGGTTCGTTGCCTCCCCGCCTGTTCAGCCATTTGTGCAACAGCCGTTCAACACATCTGTGATACTTGTTTAGACTTCTGACATTGAAGGTTACCCCATAATAGGCATAGTGGCCTCGAAGCCTAACGTTAAGATCACAGATCAACTCCTTTAATTTCCTGTGCCTGTTGCCTTTGATCCAATCGCCTGTTTTGGTAATAGCCATCACCAGCTTCTTGCTGCTTGTCTTTCGTTTCAAGACTAGCCTTCCTTTACGTGTCTTACCCATATAGTGGGCAAAACCCAGAAAATCAAAGCTTCTTTCTCCACGTATATTAGTGTTCAGATCGATAACCTTTGTCTTTTCCGGATGTAGTCTAAGCCCATATTTTGTAAATCGTTTGTCGAGAACAGCCATGACACGCTTGGCATCTTCTCCTTTTTCAAAACCCATCACAAAATCATCGGCATACCTCACCATGAAACTTTTACCTGTTAACAGGGGCTGGATTTTATCCGAAAACCATTCATCCAGCACATAATGAAGATAAATATTGCTCAATATTGGTGAGACAATACCGCCTTGCGGCGTTCCTCCCTTCGGATAATGCAACTGCTTATCTTCCAGTATTCCTGCCTTGAGCCATTTATCCAGCATTTTGCGCACCACGCCATCTTTCACCCTACGGTCTAGAAACACACGTAACAGGCCGTGGTCTATGCTCCCAAAGTAATCCTGGATATCTGCATCTATAATATACCGCATCCTTCCATAGCTTACTTTCTCGAACATGTACTCTATGGCATGGTGACAGGATCGGTTTGGACGGAATCCGTAGGAAAACTCTTTAAAGTCTTCCTCATAAATCGGCTCCAACACGCTCCTGACACTCGGTTGAAGTACTTTATCCTCTATGGTGGGAATCCCTAGCGGACGCTTCCCCGTTTTCCCCTTCGGAATATACACCCTGCGTATCTGTGGTGCCTTGTACTCCCCTGATTTAACTGTCCTCAGTAGTTCCGGAAGCCGGTCCGGTAGGCGTAACCCATACGCATTCCAGCTTTCTCGTCAACCCCTACACTACTGGTTTTATTCAGCTGTCGGTAACTGCTGGTCAGCAACTCCACATCTATGTACTGATGTAGGTTCGTCAGGGCTTCCCCTTTGTGTTTGCTAGCCCGATCTGCTATTTGTAATTTGTGTGTTGACATTGGTCTTCTTGTCTCTGGTACAATTAATGTTTCTAAACTACAATTCCGATTTAAGGTATCCCCCTTTCCTACTTGCTGGCTTTCTTGGGATAGATTTCCCAGCGTTCAATCGGTACTATGGGGATACTAAGACTGCCTTCGCCCTTCTCCTTCCCTTCAGTTTCCTTCGGTACAGATACCTTGCGGCAATGCCTCTTCTTAACGTCTTATCAACTGGCATTGCTTACTTGACAGACCTGGATGGTTACTGTGTGGTCAATCCTTATACCAACTGTTCGCTTGGAGGCGGGAGGCTCTCCCATGTTCCATGCAACCCTTATCTGCCTTTGACCAGGTCTCAGACCACGACCAGGCTGTGACTACTTGCCTTTACTCTCTCGCTGTCATCAGTGTTGTTCCAACTCATTTAACAGTTAAAACCCCGGTATTGCAAATATTTCGTGGCTCTATACTGGCCTTCGGCAGTCGCTGTCTACGCTTCATGCCATCGTCTCCAGTGACTATGCAAGACTCGCTTCCGTTGGGTGGCTAGCCCTTGACGGGACACGCTACTTACGTGACTGGGTTACTGTAAGATGTTTTTGATATAACTATACGCCTTATATCTGTCCCCATCTTATGGACTTGCATGGCGCAATAAAAGCGTTTGCCGTGGGAGAAGAATGACTATTTTAACATTGAATTTATTCGACCACAGACAACCCTATCCTCAAAGGAAAGTATTGAGCAAGACCAATAAATAAGACAGGATTACGAACGATTAGAGAAAGAAAAACAAACCATCCTTTTATACTTACTTGAAAAAGGAAAAATCTCAAGGAAAGAAGCCGGTAACTTAATGGGATTGAAAAACACAAAGATTTACGAAATTCTCGCCAAAATGGTGGTCCAAAACCTTATTAAAAAACAGGACAAAGGGAGAGCCACTCCCACAAACTATAAGGCCTTCTCTCCAAGCTTCCCCAATGTAACCACCTTATAAAGTACAAGTTTCATAGCGTGTTTTGACCACCTAGCTTTCTGGAAAAACTAGAAGTTATGAATCTACAAGCAGAAATGGCCACCCTGGTCGAAGAGTTTAAAACCACCGATTTAACGCAAAAATCCTTCAGTGAGCAAAAAGGGATCGGCTTCCATAAATTCAATTATTGGTACCGAAAACTGAGGGATGAACAGCCAGCGGGAACCACCGGCTTTCTACCGGTCCGTACACAGGGCAGCAGTGTTCCTGCAGAGGCGATGGAAGTGGTCTACCCGAACGGGGTAAAGCTGCGTGTGCCGGCCAGGGACCTATCGCTGTTGTCGGGCCTGATCAGACTGTACTGATGTTTTCTCTGGGCTCCCAGCACCAATATTTCCTGTACCGTTCCCCGGTTGACATGCGCAAAGGGTTCAACGGGCTTTACGGGATGGTCATCAATGAACTGGACCGGGACCCTGTTTCCGGGGAAGTGTTCGTCTTTGTCAACCGCCACCGCAACCTGATCAAACTCCTGCACTGGGAGAAGGGCGGTTTCGTGGTCTATTACAAACGATTGGAAAAAGGCACCTTCCTGCTCCCGGAGGACAGAGGTGACGGCGTGCTGGAATGGCCCGAACTGGTGCTGATGGTCGAGGGCATCCAGGTGGACGGCTACCGGCAGCGTCCCCGGTATATCCCCGGTTGATTTTTTTACTGACCCGTGTTCAGCTTTTCGGGGCTGTATGCCCTTCTGTTAGTCCTACGGGCAGCTTTTTGAAGCCAGGATGGCCGAAATCATCTCCTGAGGGTTTTTTCCACAGGGGCTGTGGAAAAAAAGTCCATGGTTTTATAAGCAGGAGGTTTTATTTTCGGGCATGTCAAAGCCACTCGATCAGTTAACCAAAGCCGAACTGCTTGCCCTGCTGCAAAAGTCAGAGCAACAGGTGGCCGACCGTGAGCGGGTGATAGCCGAGAAGGAACGTATCCTGGCCGAGAAAGAAGCTTATGAGAAGCAGTTGTTGGCCCTGATCGAGAAGTTCAAGCGCATGGCCTTTGCCCAGAAGCGGGAACGCTTCGAGGGGAACAAGGACCAGCTGGACCTGCTCTTTGAACCTACCCAAGAACAAGAACAGCAACAACAGGAAGGGTTTTCCCGCAAAGTAGAATACATCCGTAAGAAACGCCCCGCCCATACGGGCAGACAGCCCTTGCCCGACCACCTTCCCGTAGAAGAGATCGAGATCCATCCGGAAGGGGACCTTTCCGGAATGGAGTGCATCGGCAAGGAAGTGACCGAAGAACTCGACTATATCCCTGCCCAATATATCCGCAGAAGGTACATCCGTTACAAGTATGCACCAAAGGACAGGTACAGCAGTGCCGGGGTAAAGATCGGCCTGTTGCCGGAAAGGGCCATCCCAAAGGGCATCCCGGGTTATGGGCTGCTCACCGACATCATTACAAGGAAATACCTGGAACATATGCCGCTGTACCGGCAGGCACAGCGGTTCAAACGGGAAAAGATCCCCATAGCGCCCACCACACTTGAGGGATGGGTGAAACAGGGCCTGGAAAAACTAGAGCCCCTGTACGACAGCCTGGTGGCCGACACCAAGGCCATGGGCTATCTTATGGTGGACGAAAGTACCATCCGGGTATTGGACAGCGACAAGAAGGGCGCCTGCCACACGGGCTACTATTGGGTATACCATAACCCATTGGAAAACACCGTACTCTTTGATTACCAGCCTACCCGGAGCAAGGGAGGCCCCAGTGCCATACTGGAAAACTTTCAGGGCTACCTGCAGAGTGATGGCTATGCGGTGTGTGCGACTTGCTAAGTCGTCCGTTTAATTGTTTTGGCACCTTTGGGTGTAGTAAAACCCTCCTTTCTGTAGGAGGTAGCCTACTCTGGCATGCATAACTGGTAACGGATGTGTGTGAAGCCCGGAGGACAATGTACCGAATACTATTTGTAGTAGTCTTCCCCGAAGCGATGAGGAGAAGAACCCCGGAACTTCACCGGTGGATAGGGCTAGGCTTGAGGGCATGGCTAACATAAGTGAACTGTTGATAAACATCGTTAAGCCGAATGAGCCAAAGAAGTTGACAGGCTCAGGCCAAAATGGCAACGCAGAAGGTCAATTTGCTATGCTGTCAAATTGCACAGACTATCACTCTGCCGGTGAATAGACAGAGCCTCACCCCTCAGTGTTAAACGGACGGAACAAGGTAAGCCCAGTTGTCCGCCTGAAATCAATCAGGCAGGTGAATCGTGAGATAAGCTGACGGACAGGTGGGTAGAGGATTCAACAAAAAGCGAATGGCGCTTTGTAATGAAGTGCATAGGAGATGAAAGAATGTCTCCATGGTGAAAGCCAGCAGACTTGTTATGAAGGTAAATTATGGTAAGAGAATTTGTAGAACTTAAACTTAGGAGAACAAGCAAATGACAGTGTCAAAAGACATAGGTGCGGTCTCCACTGCTAAAGGCTGGGATTCCATTGACTGGAAGATGGCCGAAAAGGAGGTAATGAAGCTACAGGTGCGTATTGCCAAGGCGGTGAAACAAGAACGCTGGAACAAGGTTAAATCCTTGCAATGGCTTCTGACCCATTCTTTCCATGCAAAATGTCTAGCGGTGAGAACCGTTACAACAAATCGCGGAAAGAACACCCCCGGTATAGACGGGGTTGTCCTGAAGAAAAACAGCCAGAAGTACCAGATGGTACAACGGATGAACAGAAGGACATACAAACCTCTTCCATTAAGAAGGATCCACATTCCCAAAACCAACGGAAAAACCAGGCCACTGGGTATTCCTGTCATGAACGATAGAGCTTGGCAGGCCCTACACGGACAGGCGCTGTTACCGGTTGCCGAAACAGTTGCCGACAACTACAGTTATGGATTCCGTCCTCAAAGAAGTACCGCTGATGCGATCGAAAGGATTTTCAGCTGTACCGCGAGACATTTTGACCCAAAATGGGTTTTGGAAGGTGACATCAAGGGTTGTTTTGATAACATAAGTCACCACTGGATGATGGAACATGTCATCACCGACAAAAGGATACTGGAAAAATGGCTCAAGGTCGGATTTATGGAAAAAGGTGAATTCTTTCCAACAGACGCTGGAACGCCTCAAGGCGGATTGATTTCACCGTGCCTATCCAATATCACTCTAGATGGCATGGAAGCCTTATTGGACAGGGAGTTTGGAAGTAGCAGAAACATTTGCGGGAGAGTTCCTTATCAGGCCCGTAAACTTGTAGAAAAGAACGGTGTTAAACTATGCAGGTTTGCTGATGATTTTATCGTCACCGGCACCAGCAAGGAACTGTTGAGGGACCAGGTGAAACCGGTACTGGAAAAGTTTATGCAGGAAAGAGGATTGGAATTGTCCCAAGATAAGACCAAAATCACTCCTCTTGACAAGGGGTTTGACTTTCTGGGGCAGCATGTGAGAAAGTACGAACTTCGTAACCGAAAGAGTAAACTACTCATTAAGCCTTCCAGAAAAAGCGTGCAAAACTTTCTTGGAGAGGTTCGTCGGATGATAAAAGTTATGGCCACTTGGAAACAGGAAAACGTAATAGCCAGGCTCAATCCCATCATCAGAGGATGGGCAAATTATCACCGTCACGTGGTCTCCAAGGAGGTACTCAGCCAGGTTGATTACAAGATATGGATAGCTTTATGGCGTTGGGCCAAACGTAGACATCCCAATAAAGGAAGGAAGTGGATCAGCCGTAAATATTTTCGGCCGGTCAAAGGATTCCAACGAGCTTTTAGCTGTACACAAAAGGATCAAAAACTGGTAACACTCTTTAGGGCCTCTTCCATACCGATCGTTCGCCACCCGCAAATAAGACCGGAATCTAATCCTTTTGACCCGGATCACGAAGCTTACTATGAAATGAGACTTTCCAAAAAACTACATAAAAGCTTTGCAGGAAGGAACACTCTAAAGGCATTGTGGACCAACCAAAAAGGAAAATGTCCTGAATGTGGAGAGGCTTTGCCGAGCAAAGGACCAAAAGGGTATATCAAGTATATTCAAAGTAGGTTAAAAGCAGGAAAAGCCAACATCCACAATTTGGTGCTACTCCACGAACAATGCCATGCAGAGGGGTATAGATTGGGGTTTCAATTATGAACTGCCGGCAGAAGCACAGAATGCCTCTGTTTAAATTTGCTTGAGCCGGATGCGGGGAAACTCGCACGTCCGGTTCTTAGGAGGGTTGGAGGGAGAAATCCCTCCCGCCTATCCGACACGAACACTATGCGGCCAATAAGGAGATCACCCACCTGGCCTGCTGGGCGCATGCGCGAAGAAAATACTTTGAAACCCTGGTGGAGAACAAGAAGCTGGCTTCCGAAGCCCTGGGCTTTATCGGCAAGCTCTACGATGTGGAAAAAAAGGCCAAGAAACTGAACCTCTCTGCCGAAGACCGTAAAAAGCTCCGTTTGGACGAGGCCTTGCCGGTGATCAACAAAATGTCCGAGTGGATCAAGAAGCAGCTTCCCAAGGCCCTGCCCAAAAGTGGGCTGAGAAAAGCCCTGTTCTACTCGGCCAATAGATGGGCCGAACTGTCCAATTACCTGTATGACGGGGAACTGGAAATCGACAACAACTTGGTGGAACGGGAAATCAGGTCCATGGTGGTCGGCCGGAAGAACTACCTGTTTGCCGGTTCCCATAAAGCGGCCCAAAGGACGGCCATGATCTATTCCTTCTTTGGGATATGCAAGCTACATGACGTGAATCCCCAGCAGTGCCTCGAACATGCACTGAGAAATATCATGACCATCAACCATAAAAACATCAGGGATCTATACCCGCAAAACTTCAACTTCACAACACGGGTTTAATAGGGCGGTTACTCCCCAATGCCATAAGCTTCTCTATCATTTCCATTTCTTCCAAAAAAGAGTTCGACCCACGTACCGCCAGCTCCACCCAATGAGAGTTAGACGATTTTTTCGTTTTTCTCTCATTTTTTTTGATCCGTAAACCATTGTTTATCTGGTAGATACACTCAACTACAGAATTAATTCTTCCGGTTCGATAACCTGTTTTTGAAAAACACAGTTTTTCGGGGAATATCGAACCAATTAATTCTCTCTTTGTCTCGACATCTCCGTTTTCATATAGCAAATCTAGCCTAGAGAGCCTTTCCAGAGCCCTATCAACATATTTGGAATAGTTCGATACTCTCTCTGGCTTGGTTGCTGCCAATTGGTTCTCCAAGCTGGAAATCTCCCTATTACATTCGGATTTTATTTCCCTATAATCATCTGCTTCAAGGTCTCCTGCCACCAATAAATCTCTGCTTCTCTTCAATTTTTCATGAAGACTTTCCAAGGAAGCTGCCACTTTTTTATGTTCTTCTCCTTCGTCCTTGAAATGGTATTTGAAGAATTCATGAAGTATCGCACTAAAGATTTCCTTTTTCTCCTGCTTTAGTGTAAACCTTTTCATCTCTATAACCATTTGATCATTGAATAAAGATGCCTTTTCCCTAAAACCACACTTTGATAGGCAATGGTAATAATAATATCGTCTTGACCTTCCTTTAGAGCCACTTCCTGTTAACACCTTTCCACATTTTGGACATACAAGGAATCCTCTCAAAGGTAACCTATCATCGGACACCACTTTTGGCAAATATTCATCTCTTCCTATGTCCTCGAGAATATTCTGTACCCTATAAAATTCCCCTTCTGAAATCAAAGGTTCGTGTTGGCCGTTTACAAACTGGTCTTCTTCATCCTTAAAAGCAGGCACATAAATTTTCCCACAGTACAATGGGTTCCGTACCATTCTATGGAAATGGGAACGGCTGATTTTAAGTCCTTTCTTTTTGACCATTTCCCAAATATTTTCCGTTGGATAACGTTTTTTCAAAATGGTATTGAAAACCCATTTTACAATGGATGCTTCTGGTTCTTTTAGGGCAATAAACTTTCTTGATCCCTCCATTCGGTTGATGTACCCAAAAGGTGCTTTCCTTAAATAACGTCCCTCCTTTAATGCCCTTCTCATACCGTGAAAAATATTCAGTGCCCTACGGTCATTTTCCACCTCGGGTGCTGCCAAATAGATCGCCAGCATCATTTTATTTTCAGGAATATTCAAGTCCAATGGCTGTTCAATGGCCTGCGGCTCAACATCTAAGTTCCTAAGGGTGTTTATCATTTGGTAGGCATCTCCGGCATTTCTACTAAACCGGTCCCATTTTGTAAAAAGTATTTTGTCAACCCCTCTACCCCTGCTTTTCTTTAGATAGGTAAGGAGTTCTATCCAACGGGGCCTATTAAAGGTCTTCGCTGAATGGTCTTCGAAAATCACCTTCCGCACCATAATATTGTGATGGTCACAATATCTTTTGAGGACTTCTTCTTGATTACGTTGGGAATAACCTTTATCTGCCTGTTCATCGGTACTTACCCTAATATATAAGTCAGCTACACTCATGCTCATTAACAATTTGATCTACAGCTAATTTAGCCAAAAAACACATTACCTCCAGAATACCTCTGGATTCTTCATGCGATATTTCTTCTCCATGATTTTTAAATATTTCCCTTACCTTTTCAGGTGTAATCCCACATTTTTTCGGGCCGAATTTATCCAAATCAAACATACAGATAAGTTGTACAATGAATTGGATTAATATTCACACCGAATTCAGAAGGTGGGACTATAGGATATGGTGAGAAAAACCCTCGAACTATTAATTTCTCTATAAGGGTTCTTTGCTTCTTTCTTGTGAAGAAAGAAGCCCAATTGTATGGACTTCTTTTAGACTACTTATTTTTTTTCACCTGCTTAAGCTTTTGGAGCATATCTTTCCAATATGCCTGTCGTTTCTTTAAAAAAGAGCTAGCCTTTCCCGAAAGTTTATAATTGCTGAACATTTCGGCATGTTCTATTGCCTTGTCCAGATCTTCTACTTCAATTGTATTTCCATCCTTATCTTGAATCTTCATTACAGTGTTAATTTAATTTACCAAATGAAATATTATGGGCAGACATGTTATGCCTGCCCTATCAACTTTTATACCTTCAAAAGGTCTTCGCCGTTTTTGGCAAATTCCACACATAGATCAAAAGCTTTTTGCCCCTTTGTCTGCGCCGTACCTCCCAACAGAATAGATTTGGTCTTATCCTCCTCACTCTTAAAGTTTCTCACATTTTGAAAATATCCTGTTACCGCATTATAGGCACCAAAAAGTGTACCCTCTGTAGTGGGCAATAACTGGGTATCTCCCATCATGGCATATGCAAAAGCATCTTCGCATTGATTAATAAAAGCTGTTGATACCTGGTCATATTCTCCTCTATATAGTTTATCTAATGTATCCTTATTGGGTGCCATGGCCAGTTCAATTAACCTCTTAACCTGCTTATCCTTGATTTTAACCTTTGTCCATCGGTTGAAAATCGTTTCCAATTTATCAGCGGTGTCAGTTACCAAGCCCATTAATTGATGTGCCTGTTGTAATCTTTCCTTGGCCCCTGAAGTATGGCGGATCCTGATGACATTGGTTTTGCGGTTCATCGCTGCGTTTAGGGTATTTTGGCAAACTACCCTTATGGGGGTAAAAGCAGCGGTTATGCTGCCGCTCCCGTCGTGGGAAGTCGTAAGGAAAAGGTATTGTTCCACCAAGTCGTCTTTCCCTACCAAAATATTATCAGGTAATTTGGCGGTAATGAACACGCGCTCGCCATCCCCAAGTGCCCCAGCAGTTTCATATTTTATACCTTTTTCCTCTTTGACGATGGCATCAAAAAATGAAAAGGCATCCCTGTTCTGCACTATTCCATAGTCCTTTCCAACAATCCCAAATACCTTTTGGGTATCCGTTCTCATGGTTGCGTAATGACTTGTCAAGGGGATTTCCAATTGGCTATTGTCAAGACCATTCTCTCCTATACTAAGTCCTTCCCATTTTGTAAATAGTGGAGATTTAACCACCTCATAATCCAGTCCTGCAAATTTAATTGCCTCCGCAGAGCATGGATATTCTTCTACCACCTTACCTAGTTTATGCCATGCTGGTTGTTTTACACTGAAAAAGCTGTGCTTTCCTGTTCTCTCGTTAAAATGAATATTGTGTCCCATGATTTCAGTTAATTTAAGGGTTATACATTTATTTGATCCTTTATTGCCCATCCTCTAAAAGCCTGTGGAAAAAACATTTTTTTAAAAGAAAAAACGGCAAAAAAGAAAGCTCAAAAAATGGGGCGGCCACCAGCCAAAAAGGAAACGGAATAAAGGAAAGGCTGAGGGCAGGCAGGCGTTTATGCCGTCCCTTTTTGGCCCCATTTTACAGGTTCCATACAAGGCCGCCCCTATCTTAGCTGCCCTTTTCTGCCGTTCTTTTAAAAAATTAGAGATAAAGCCCTATCCTTAAATAAGTATAGACCTCGTTAAGCAATGAGAAAGCCATCTCCTTTACAGGATCAAAACAACACTTTTTTACTTTCAATACAGCGGACGGAATTTCCAGTTTGAAGCTGAAATGGAACGTTCCTTTCCAGCCCTGCGGAAAGTGTCAGTGAAATGAAGGCTAAAACGGAAATTTGGTCCAAGACAGTTTTGAGAAGTACTTTCCCTGAAATGTAGTTTCCGGAATGATGGGAAGGTGCTTCTATCTTTTTCTTGCAGCTACATAAAATACTTTAACCTGAAAAATAAAAAATGCCCTAAGGCTTTAATTGAAATATTTAAATAATACTGGGTAAGAGGAAATATCTAAATTATACTATTTATGGAGTCGAATAAATTGAAACTAAAAAAGGCTCCCATTGAGAAGCCTTTTTTGATAATCACACTTTTATTGTTTTACCTTTTTCCTGTTTTGGAGGGGCTTGCTTTTTACCCATTCCCTGCTCCAAATTCTCTTTGATCTCTTGCCGCAGATCTTTTAGGTTGAGCCGCTTTCCAGTTTCATCATATACGCTGATAGTCTTGTACTGTGGATTGGCAGCTACCAAAAATGAACCTTCCATGCCTGCAATATTTACCTCATGCAGGTTTCCCTTTTTAAGGGAGTAAAGCAAACGGTCTTTTTGGTCCATGCCTTCCATTTCCACGATGGGTAGGGTCTTCAATGATTTTTCCAGGTCAAAACCATAACGGTCATGGTACTGGAGCATGGGGTGCTGGCCCTTTTCGTTCTTTTCTGCCAGATCCAACTGAATCCAGGCATTGTAACGTTCTCCTCCCTTATTGAACAGGGCTTTGTATACTGGACGCCATTCCAATAGGTTGAAGGCCTCCTTGGCCGAAATATGCTGGTTCTGGTAAAAGGTATTGGACATTTTGCTGCCGTTGGGCTTGTGGAGCTCGGCATCGAAGCTGTTGAAGAAATAGCGGTCCATCTTGTCGGACTTTCTGAAGTTGAGCTTAAAGTCCACTTGCTTGTCCTCGATGGTTACCGAGTGTCCGAGCCGGAACTCCTTCTTGCCCTGCTTCATCTGCTTTTCCAGCTCCTTGTTGAGCTCCTCGCCGAAGCCGGCATATTTCAATCGTTCCTTGAGTACTTCCAGGTTTTCCTTGTCCATGGTCTATTGGTTTTATGGTTGAATGATCGGTTCTGCTTTCTCCAGGTGCGCGGCCTTCAGCCTTAGCCTGAGCAGCCGGCCACCGTTTTGCTCCCTGATATCGATGACCAGGTTTTCATTGCCCCTCAGGCTGAACTGTGGCAGCGCAAGTACCAGCCTGTTGGAAGCATCTCCCTTCACTCCTTCTTCCGCCTTCCAACTGGCATGCACGGGAACCAGCTCGGTATTGCGCCTGGCAGTTCTTTTCAGTCCTCCCCCATCCCGCTTCCAGCACCGTATCCCAGGTTGCAGGAAGTCCACCGCTCCTTTGTTTTTCAGGTCAATGGTAAAAAATAGCGTTTGTCCATGGCAGGACGCAGTCCTTACCCTAGCCGAAACCTTCCCCGACCTGGCTTTTCTGCCCAAACGGCGCCTTGGTTTTTTATTGACTATTAAGGCAGCATAGTTGGCCAGTTCCCGCTGATTCAATCCTATACTCTTCAGGGCAACTGCAAAGCGTTCATTATCCAGCTGCGCTGCCATATCGATGGTAAGGGGACTGGGACGGTCACGGTAGCTGACCTTGAAATGGTAAAGCCTGCCCCCTGATGTGATGACATGCAGGCTGGTCGGGGCAAAGCCCTTTGCAGCGGCCTTCAGTTTAAGCACGTTGCCGGCATGGCCATCCTTTTGTGCCATGACCACTGGATTTCCCCTGTCCAGGCTTTTCACCTCAAAAGGGAAAACCAGGACGGTAGTCTTGTCATAGGCAACTTCCACGGGGTAGCTCTTGATGATGGCCTTTGGAGCATATTGTGCCCTAAGAATGGAAACGGAGAGAAACAGCAACAATAGGGACGGTGCTGCTTTTTGAAATAACATGGTTTTCATATCGGATTATTTTTGGTTGACAAGCAGTACCGGATGTCCGGCCCTTACCCTTACTTTTTTTAGTTTGGCCTTTTTGGAAAGCAGGCCCTTTACCGTTTCACTGCCCGCCGAAGCGGCCTGCATCTGCCAGGAGGTATCGTAGCCCATCAGTTGGGTGGACTGTATGGCCTGTCCGGCCCCTTCCTTTAGGGCCTTTCTTTCCATGCTCCCCGGAATGCGGATACCCTCCATGGCATCCATATCGTGCACGGCAAGCGATACGGGCAGGATCATCTTTCCTTTCCTGATCGCGCTGACCTCGATCTCCAACCGCTCGCCAACCAAGTTGCAACGGCCATGGACAAGCTGACCTTTGGAAAAGGACAGTCCATTGATCGATACCTCCTCAGATAGTTCCATGGCGACGGTCTGTCCCGAAACAAGCTCCTGGTCACCATACACGGTGGCGGCAATGGCCACGGGGACAGGTTCATTCACTGCAGGTTCCCTTTGATCCAGGCCATAGAACCCATTGGTCTGAATGGTTGGATTGACCTCTTTGATTGCTTGAACATTGGATGCTTCGACAGCATAACTTTTCACTTTACTTTTGGCTTTTTCAAGCCTTTGCTTTACCCGTTCAGGATGCTGCACGTCCAACAATTTGTCCAGCATGGAGGCGATCTGCTTCATTTCCGGATCTTCGCCCGTTGGCCTGTTCAACTGCCGCATCATTTCTTCAAGCTGCCGGACATCTTCATGGATGCCTGTTTTATCCAATACCGTTTCAGTTACCTTCTTTGCTGCTGTTGGTGCAGGTACATTGACCAGTTGCTGGATCGTTTCCAGTTGGGAAGCAATTTCCTTCTCGGCCCGGTCCAGCTCGTTTGGAACAGCCTCTTTCCCTTCCAGCGGTAATTTGCTATCAAAAAGCGGCAGTTGTCCTTCCTGTTGTGAAAGGCTCCGCTGTTTTTGTTCTTCTTTTTCATAAAGTGCCATCTTGTCCAGTTTTTCTTCATTAGTCAAATTGGCTCCGGGAAGGGTAAGGTTCAGGCCCTTTGTCTGGTGATCGTCATTCAATACATTTGGATTTCCTCCTCCCAGTGCCCAAAAGGCCAGAAAGAGAAAAGGAATGGTCAACAAGGGCAAAAAAAGCATCATGCGTCTTTCCCTTAGGAACTGTTCACTGTGTTCGTTCATCATCGATAATTGGTTTAAAGGGTTCTACATCAATACTGTCCCGATAGGCCGGAAGCACTGGCAGTTCAGAAGAGGGCATTGGATTAAGAATGGCTTGATGGGATCCAACCGAGCTTAAGGCAATTGCCCCGAAGCCAATGGTTCCCAATGCCATCAAAAGGATCATCAGGCGATACTGTTGCTTCGGCGGACAGCCGTCCATCCATGACTGAAGGTCATTGCAAATCCGTTTCACTTTGGCCCTCCATATTTTATTGCCCCCTTGGGCTATTGCTATCCCCATGATCTTCACCGTTTATATTGTGAAAGGTTGGTATTGGAAATGGTCTCCCAGCCTTCGATTAAAAAACCATGGGGATTGTTCTCCGACCGCTGGACTTCCCGCAGGGCACCTTGGGTTACCAGCTTTCGTACCAGTATAGAGGTCGTCCTTACGATCCGCTGTTTACCATAATAGGTGAAGCGGTAAGGATAGCTTTCGATATCCAAACGTATGCTGTCCATTTCTATGGTCTGATCCATATTGGCAGCGACCAGCTGCTGGTAGTAGCTTTGTTCCCCTAGGTTGTCGTAGGCCTTTTTTGCCGATCCATCTGCCAAATACAGGGCTTTGGCCACACTTTGCTTTATCTGGCTCTCGTCCGGGGACAGGGTAAAGAAATGGTGGTGGAACATTTTGATATGGTCCTTTGCTTCCACGGCAATGTTCTGTTTCCTTTCACCCGCCATGGCTTCCAGTACCTTGCCATGGGCAAGGATATACACCCTTTCCTGTGCATCGGCTGCCATGCGGAGGGACCGGTAGCACAGAAATCCACTGAGCAGGCAAACGCCCAGTACGACAAGCAGGCTGAAAAGGCGAATATGGCGAAATGCGGTATCAATATGTTTCAGGCTTTCAAACATGGCTTATAATGATTTGGCAATGGCTCCCCCTACCTTCACGGCTGCTTTGCTTCCCTGCCCTGCAATATTGGTGGTCTTGCCCAGCAACTGGTCCCGTCCTCCCGGCTGCACAATGAAACTGGCCACATTGGGCACGGTAAAATAGCCGGTAATGGCGATGACCATAAATACCATATAGGCGGTCGAGGAAAGGAAATTTTGGTCAAGTACCATCATGTTCAATTGGATCTTGGCTATGATTGCCCCGAA
Source organism: Echinicola rosea (assembly GCF_005281475.1). NCBI lineage: Bacteria > Pseudomonadati > Bacteroidota > Cytophagia > Cytophagales > Cyclobacteriaceae > Echinicola > Echinicola rosea. The sequence goes on from NZ_CP040106.1 coordinate 5,192,611, forward strand.
GATATTGGCCACGGGCAGCCACATAAAGACATTGATATAGCGGGCAAACCATGCGGACAGCGTATGCTGGAACCCGTCGAATACCGAAAGGCCCAGTACGATCGGCCCAAGTATGGAAAGTACCAACAGCTGGAAGGTACGGATGGTATTGATGCACAGGGCTGCAGCAAAGAAGAGCACCTGTAGGATTCCGCTGATGGCCTGGTTCAGTATGTTCTGGAGATTAAAGGCATAGATGCTGTTGGCCAACCGTTCCAGTACGCCCATGTCCTCTACCGAATCGGGATAGTTGTAGCGATCAGGGGAAGAGATATCGGCTGGAGGCGTGATATTGGGCACGATCTCCTGCCGGTTGAGCAGGTCGATATGGGCATTGATGGCCGCATTACTGTTGTGTACCATTAGGGCGGTTCCTTCAACTATCAGGCCTCCCACCGTATGGATGATATCCAGTATGGCAGGAAATAGCAAAATGGCCAGGCCAATGGCAAATGGACGCAACAAGGGATAAACATCAATGGACTCAGATCGGGCCATATGTCCCCAGACCCGTTGGGCGATAAACCACAGCGCACCAAAGCCCGCAATGGCCCGGGCCACTCCGGTTAGCTGGCCGGCCAAGGGCAACATTTCCGCATATAGGTCATCCAGCACCTCATGCAGTGTCCGTACACTATCGCCAATACCTTGGGCATGGGATATTTCGGGCACGACCATCAACCCCATTACCATAATGGTAGTCAGTACAATCTTTTTCATCAGGTTCATTTCCATTGGTTCCACGTTTTGATCAGGTCGTTTTCCAGTTGTTTTCGCTGTTCATTGAGCATTTTCACCTTGCTGTTGGTCCTGCGGACAAAGACCAGCATGGACTGCATCTCACCGAACACCCTGTCGATGGCCTCTATCCGCTCATGGTCATCCATGCGGAGCTTTCCAGCGGTGAGCACCATCGCCAGTTCGTCCAGGCTTTTGAGGCTTTCTTTGAACAGGTGGCGATAAACCGAAGACAGGTATTCAAGCTCGGCCAATCCCATCTTTCCGTCCCGGGACAATTGCCGGTAGGTAGCCGTGTATTCCTGGCTGATCAACTGCTGGTATCGGACGATTTCCGCAATGCGGTAATAGCGTCGTACTTCTGGGCTTACCGCCAGCATACCATCCAGAAAGGCCTCGTGCAGTTTGTAATCCCCCTCTGCGATTCCTTTTACGGTCTTGTACCCCGTACTGAGCAGATGATACCCCTTGTACATGTCCTGCAGGATCTGCTTGAGTTGATGGAGCTTTTCAAAATTCAGCACCAGCTGTACGGCTTCCTGGCTTTGGGCCCTGACTGGGTTCCCGCATGCCAAGGCACCCAGAATCATTAGTATCATCAACTTAATTTTCATCCTCGTAAAGTTCTTGCACTATTTGACCGTCCACTTGTTGCCATTTACGGTAGCTGCGGTAATTGTTCAGCCTTCTGTTCCTTGCCCGTAACTGGACATGGATATTTTCCATTCTTACATAAAGGTCTTCCAGCACCTCCAGCCTTTGTGCATTTTCCATTTCCATTCGAAAGGGCTTTAATACCGCGTACATTTCTGCAAGGACGGCCAGTGATCGCCTTACCCCTTCCCGATAGCTCCCTTCCAAGGCCAACTGTTCCCGTGGACGAAGCCCTGTCCATTTTAGCATTTCCCTGCCCCGGGCCGTTTCTGCCAATATCTTTCCCTGAAGGACAATAATGCCTTCCACCAGGTGGTTGTCCCTAACCTCCGGACTGATCCCGTCCATAGCGGCCAGCCATTCTTCAAAGAGGTTGAACTTGCCTTCCCGGATTCGGGAGATAGTGTTCAGCCCTGACCGGGCCACTTGATAGCCCTTCCAGGCCGTTCCGGCATAGACCTTCAGGGCAGCAATTTGCTCCACCAGGTAGCGCTCCTGCGTCCGCTTCTGCCGGAACCACTCGTTAAAGGTCTGCGCCGACAGTTTTGCCGACAGCAAAAGCCATAGAACCAAAAGGCCTGTTGCCAGCTTCAATCTGTTGTTCAATTCCATAGGTCAATCCAGGTCATAGAGTGATTTGATCGGGGCATTGGATGACGGATAATATTCCCGTGCCCGTAACACTTGAAAATTCCTGCTGTTGAAGCTCCTCAGCTCATTGAGGTTTTCCTGTACTTTTTTGTCCGTCCGGTAGATGATTTCCAGCCGTTCCGCATCGCCCATCTGAATGGAATAGGCGGTAAGCACATCGGTAAGGTGCTGCAGGTTTTGTACGCTTTCCTCCAATATATTGGCATAGGTAGCCGCCATGGCATCCCTTTCCGCTGTGGTCAACAGCGTGCTCTGGGACAGCACCTGCCAGGCCTTTTGATATTCCCTGACTATAGCTGCCTGCTTTTGTGCCATGTCCCTCACCCTTTGGTATTGGGACAATACCTGCTTGACCTTCCAAAGCTCATCGAAAAGCCCGCCGTACTGGGCTCGCTGCTTTTCGCTCCAGTTTCCGATGCCTTCCAGTTCCAGTTTGGTCATCGCATTTTCCAATACCTTCTGGGCATTCTGCAGCCATATGGTTTGGTTCTGTAAGCGTTGGATTTTCAGGTCAATGGCCTTGATTACCTTTTTTACACCCTGCTTGATGATTTCCAGTATGGCCGCCAAGGGAATGGCCTCGGCCCTGTTCACCGGACCAAGTGATAATCCCATGACCAGCATAAGGCTTATTAGTGATAATTGGATCTTTCTTTTCATTGCTGTTGATTTCTTGCCATATGTCCAATGGCCTTTTCCAGGCTTCCAAATTGTTTTGTATAGCGTCTGATTTCCTCCTGTTCGCTTTCCTCGGTGGAATAGGTATGGTACTCCTCCTGTCCCACCTCGGTGCGGTAGACTTTTGACAGCTGCCCGCCCAGGCTGATGAACACTTCTTTGTATTTCCGCTTGGGGTCATTGGCCTTGTTGATGCTCAGGGCCAGTGCCGCCTCCTTTTCGGTCAGGCCGAGCAGCTCCTGGATACGGCCGAACTTGTTCTGGTACTTGGACTGGTCCAATAGGATCTTGCAGTCCGAATTGTTGATAATGGCTTCCTTGACCACGGGCGAGGAAATGATGTCCTCCACTTCCTGGGTCACCACGATGGCCTCCCCGTAGAACTTCCTTACCGTCTTGAAGAGGTACTTGATGTAACCTGCCATCCCTTCCTTGGCGATGGCCTTCCAGGCCTCTTCGATCAGGATCATCTTTCTCACACCTTTGAGCTTTCGCATCTTGGCAATGAAGATCTCCATGATGATGATCGTCACCACCGGAAAGAGGATGGGATGGTCCTTGATGGCATCAAGCTCAAAGACGATCATCCGCTGTCCCAACAGGTCCAGGTTTTCCCGGGCATTGAGCAGGTAGTCGAATTCCCCGCCCCGGTAATAGGGCCGCAGCACGTACATGAAGTTGCCCGTGTCAAAGTCCGTTTCCTTCACCCCGTCCCTGTGCAGTTGCTCCCTGAATTCGCCCTCCAGAAACTCGTAAAAGGAGTCAAAGCAGGGAAACACTTCCCGGTTCCTGTCCAGATGGGCATAATAGGCGGTCACCGCATTGGAAAGGGCCACATATTCCGAGCGGCGGTAGGGCTCGTCATCCTTTTTCCACAATGCCAGAAGCAGGGTCTTAAGGCTTTCCTTTTTTTCGGTATCAATTGTTCCCTCTACATAAAAGGGATTGAAGCGGATGGGATCATCTTCCTGGTAGGTAAAGTAATAGCCCTTGAGCAGTCTGCACAGCCCCCTGTAGGAATGGCCTACGTCTACCAAAACAATATGGCTCCCTTGTGCATGATAACTCCTGACCATATGGTTGGTAAAGAAGCTCTTTCCACTTCCCGAGGGGCCCAGCACGAACTTGTTGCGGTTGGTGATCAGCCCTTTGGCCATTGGTTCATCAGAGAGGTCCACGTTGACCGGCCTTCCCGATATCCGGTCGCCCAGCCGCATGCCGATGGGACTTGGCGAAGAGCGGTAATGGGTTTCCATGTTGAACAGGCAGACCGCCTGCTGCGCAAAGGTGTCGAAACACTCGTTGGTGGGCAGTTCTCCTTCGTTGCCGGGCAGCCCTGCCCAAAAGAGCTGTGGGGCACCTAGGGTTTCCTGCCGGGGCACGACATCCATCTGTGAGAGTGCCGCTGCTGCACTGTTCCGAAGTTCGGAAAGGTTTCCATGATCCTCCGTCCAGAGTACCAAATTGAAATGTGCCCTTACCGGATCTTTCCCTTCTGAAATGGCCTCGTTGAGGAATTCAGCAGTAGCATCCCTGGAAAGGGCATTCTCCCTGCTGTAGGCCGCCAGGCTTTCCATCCTAAGACGTTTTGCTTCCAGTTCCTTGAGCTTGGCCTTGCCGTCCCCTACCACAATATACTGGTTGTACAGATGGTTGCAGGATAACTGCTCGCCCAGTGGCATGGCAAATCCCGCCCGAAGGTCTGTCCTGTCCGTGGCATATTTTTCCCATTTTCGGTCCACCGAAACACTCCCGGGCAAATCCTCGGCATCGGCCATGGAATACATCAATACCCTTTTGTCCCCTATCCGCCAATCGGGTTTGAAAGCAATATCCGATAACTGTCGCCTTTCCCTATCCCCTTTTAGGAACAGGTAACGTTCCAAGAGCCCGGCCCTTTGCCTGCTTCCTGTCAATGCATCGACAGAAAGGCGGTGAAGTTCCATTCCAGCATCAGAAAGGACCTTTTCTACCTGCCCCAATGTTTCAGAGAATGCAGTCATGGTCTTTCCATTGATCAGCGATAATGGCACGGGGCCTTTCCGCAGCAGCCCGGACATGGAGGATTTGGGCAGTGTCCTGTTAAGTTTGGTCAACATCAGGTAACAGGAATGCGAAAGAAAGGGCCTTTCATGGAAATGCCGCTCGCTTCCCGCTGAAAGCAGGCTGTGATCCTTTTCAAAATCCCCTTTGAACCTGCTTTCGGTAAACCAGTCCTGTTTGTGCAGCACCGTTCCTTTTTCCAGCAGTCTGATGGCCTTTGTCCAGCCGGCATGCAGCTCCCGGTAATCGGCAGGCGACAGGGTAAAGATCTCCGGTAGCTCCAGCCTATAGGCCGCCGTAATTTCCCCGCTCCTTGAAAGCATCAGATCGTTCTCCACCTTATAGATGGGAAAATGGCCCGCAAGGTCAAACAGCATTGTTCAATCCGTTTAATTTCACAAACGTCTTAATGCTTCTGCATACCACACCTTTGGGAAGCTGTCGATGGGCAATGGCTTTCATCATGCCATGCCTTCCATACTTAGCATTTAGGTGGAATACGATTGCAAACAGCCCACTGCCCAACAGCAGGACAATGACCAGGATTGTCCATGGTGAAAGCCCCAACAGGTAAGCGGTGCTGGCCAGCAGGAGGAGTATGACCAATCCTCCTGCCAGATAGGCGAGGTACTGGCCTTTCAGGCCCTTGAACTCCAGCTGCCTGTTGATCCCCTTGTTGATCCGGTATTCCGCATGCCCATTGCTCACAGGCCAAAGAAGCTTTGCAGCACCGTGGCCACGACTACCAGGAATACGCAACTGCCAAACCAGGCCGCCGCCACCTTTCCGGTATCGGGTTCACCATTGTTCCATTTGTTGAACACTTTGATGGCCCCTATCAGCCCGGTAATGGAGCCGATGGCATACATCAGGTTGGTACCGGACTGAAAATAGCCCCTGACCTTGTTGGTCGCCTCTGCGATTCCGGCATTGCCGTCCTGCGCCCAAACACTAATGGAAAATAGTAGTAGGCAGCCCAACAAGGCTATAATTAATAATGGTCGTTTTCTCATGCTTGTTCGTTGGTTAGCAGGTTCCTGATTTCCCTATTTGTCATTTCAATTCCCAACCGGCGGGCTTCCTTTTCCAATAGCTTGACCGCCACCTCCCGGTACACTTTCAAGTCTTTCCCATTAAAGCCGCTCCATAGCGCCAGGATTTCCTCGGCCATTTGCTGCTCATCTCTGCCAGCTGCAACCATGGCCTTTTGCATGCTGACCAGCACTTCCTGAAAGTCCAGCAAATAGTCCTCTGGCTCTACCTCAGTGTTAAACAGTTTGGGATCAGCCTCCATTTTTTTGGTTCTTTTGCCAAACAACTCCTTTCTGAAATACCGCAGGAGTACATAGCCGTAGTAGATAAGGCTTAGGACGATCATCACCTGGATGAACTGCTGCCAGGAAACGGATTGGAGCATAGTTTTTTCCGGTTGGGTAGGTCACAAAGGTGTGGCGGATTCCAACAAAAAGGTCACACTGAGAACCGAAGTGTGGTCTAAAAAACTTTGATGAAGCCCCTATCCCTCCTCCCCTTTGCCGTTCAGGTCGGTATTGTCCATCCACTTTTCAAGGTATTCCTTCAGCCCATCGATAAAGTTGGTACGCCCTGTCTTGCGGATGCGGATCTCCTGGAAGGTACGGTAGTACTGTGCAAGGTCCTTCTGGAAGGTTTCTTCCAAACATTGGGCAATATCACTGATGCTCACCTTGCCATGGTTAAAGACATTTGCAGCCTTTAGGGCATAGACCAACTCCACCAATGCCACCTTGGGAGCGGTCCATTTGAGCTTGGAGGATTGGGCTGACCCACCCGGGGCAAGGATCTTTTTGATCTCCCGGGACAGGTGGTCCTGCAGGTGCTCATAGGCCATGAACTTGGCATAGCGGTAGCTCCCCAAGGTGGCAAAACGTGCATCCCTGTTTACCATCGGCCTGTCGGGGATAAAGGGGACCGGCCCGGATTTCCTTAGGAAAAGATGCCTGTCCAGAGAAGTCTCCCCAAGCCGGTAATAGGTGTACAAAAAGTGGTGCCTGCTGAAATAGGCATGGACAAAATCCAGTTGCCTGCGGTATTCATCGGTTCTGCCTTCCCCGGTGCGGGGTACTTTGGCACTGAGGTAGTACAGCTCCCCGTAATAGATCTGCTCTGCCTCAAAGCGGGGCTTGATCTGCTTGAAAAACTCGATCTCCTCTCCTTCATCGGAAAACCCCTTCTCCAGTACATATTCCTTCAGTTCTAGGAGCACCTTGTTCACCTCGGTATAAATGGCCCCGGACTGTTTCAGCATTCCCGACGCCCGTTGTTGGATCTGTTGGGCCCTGCCCTTGAGTTCCCCGTACAGCTGGTTACAATACTCTTTCATTTTATACACGGTTAATGGTTAAAAAAAGAAAACTAAATTTATCGTAACCAAACGACCTAAATACAGGTATAAAAGGTTTGTACGGGTAAACCGTTCAATTTTACATATGAAGTATTCCTAAAGCGGTGCCAACCAAACAGCTGCACTGGACCAAAAATGGCCCTAGACAGGGACCATTACAGGGAAACTTACCAATCCGTACTTTTATTGGCAGGGAAAAAGTATAAATATGATGATGTGTATTTCAGGGCATCGCTGGCCTTTACCGCAGCACTGTTCCTGAGCGCAAGGAGTTTGGGGATTCCCAAGAACTTCATGGCCTTGTATGAGCAATCGGCATTTTACTTTATTGTTTACCTTTCCATTTGCCTGATCTCCACTGAATATATCAACAGGACGACCCTCTTTTTGGACCAAAAATGTGACTGGAAACTAAGACCATACCCCAGAACCTGCATGCAGCTGCTCCTGGGTGTCTGTTTCCCTTTCCTGATGGTATTCCAATTTGACAGTCGTTTCAGTGAAATTTACGATTACGATTTGGCCTTCCCTTTTTTGGGACTCTACCTGCTATTTGTAAATCTCTACTACTTATGTTCTTTCCTGATCCTTTCCTATAGGGAAATTCCAGTCCCGGAAGACCAGTACAAAAAATCATTATTGGTAATCAAGGGAATGGCCAACAAACCCCTTCCCATCGACCAGATCAGCCATATCAGGAGGGATGGGGAGCATGTTTATATCATTACCTTCAATGCTGAAACCTACTTGGTTCAGAACACCTTGGACGAACTCCAACAAAGCCTCAATCCAAAACATTTTTTTAGGGCCAATCGCAAATATATCATCAACTATAGCGCATGCCAACATTTCCAACCAGGGCAACACCGAAAGCTGGAACTGATTATTACCCCAAAAACCGCCTTACCCATCACCATCAGTCAACAAAAAGTGAAAGCTTTTAAAGAGTGGATGGAAAGGTGATCCCTAGCTTACCTATTATTAAAAAGCTTTTATAAGATTAATGTATTTTTCTATATCCTTCAAAAATTGATTTTCATTCACATAATAGGTATAAATCAAATCGCCTCCTTTTTCGGCAATTTTGTGGCCGTTTATTTTATACCAGAATATCTTTTCGGGAATTCCCTCTTTATAATTTTCACTGTTTGTATTTCCAAAGTGTTCCCAATAGAATTTCTTATTGGTAAGCCTATTCCATATAAAAAAATCAGCAAGTTTTGATTCGCCATGGAAGGTTGAATGATGATCATGTCTTACCGTCAAGGCCTTAATCTGTATAAGCGCCTCATAGATAATCCTCTCTTGATTGGATCTTACATATTGTCCATCTGAACATGGGACATTCTTTTTATTTAGATAAGACTTGAAGTTACTGTCCAGTACCTCAGCCTTTATCTCAGTATCATCCCCCAGTTTAGTCTCCCTATGAAAGAACCATTTATATTTTTTTTAATCATAGGCATCTACCTGATAGTTTGGGACTATTTGCTTCATAATTCCCTTATCATGCTGATCTTTAATAAACCTGTAAAATCCCCTCTGATCTTTAAGCTCCTTTCTAACCCATTCATCTCTAAGTACATGATTACATAATTCATCACCTCTAATTTGGACTTTAGTACCAGGTGCATTCATAATGGAATCCAATTTCGTTTTTATTTTTCTGAGGAGTTTGATATTAACAGGAAGACTATTCATTTATAAAAGTTTAAAGTTTATCTCAAAAACACCTTAATTTATGAACCAATTTTCAAAAAGCAAATACCAACATAGGGTATATTGCCTATCAAGTTGCTCTTCAAAAAGTACCACGTATTCTTAGATTTTAGCCAAAAGTAAACGTATAGTATACTAGGCATGGGATAGGACTGGGAGCATCTATAGGGGGACGAGCGTAGAGAAAACAGTCTGTGACTGTTTTTAGCGAGTAGCCAGCTTGCAGGGCAGATCCTACCTACCGTTGTTCCAAGTCTTTAGCACAGCGGTGACTTAGAACTTAATATAGTAGAAGCCTGCCTGGCAGCAGACAGGTCTCCAGACTCCGATCAAACCCATTATCCTACCCTGAGAATTACAATCCATTACATCCTCACCTTAATAATCAACACACTTTACTCCCTTACCGAACTCCCCTCCCAATTCACAATTCCCCTTCCAACGATTCGACAGTTCAACAATTAACCGATTAAACTCTCCAAACCACCAAATAAACCTGGATGTTCCCATGACATTCCCACAAAGTCTCCTCGATATTCCCTCTTTGTCTCCTCTTTACTACTACCAGGTCCCAAGATTATTTTTAGTTCTGCATAACGGGAATTACAAATTCTCCGGAAAGTAAGGTGATTGGATTAATCACCCAGTTAGGGGGCGTTGTTTTTTAAGACATACCTATTTTTCCTTTAGTTGTTCTGCCAATCCAACTAGAAGTCCTTCAACCCCTCGAATGTAGCAAAGCCGATACATATCTTCATACTGAACCATTTCGCCAATAAGTTCAGCACCTTGCTTTATGAGTCTGGTCACCAACTCGTCAATGTTTTCAACTCTGAACATAACTCTTAGATACCCAAGGGAATTAACAGGAGCAGTCCGATGGTCTGAAATAGTAGTTGGTGTTAGAAAGCGTGAAAGTTCAAGTCGGCCGTGTCCATCGGGCGTAACCATCATCGCAATTTCTACGGATTGATTCCCAAGGCCAGTTGCTTGTCCAGCCCATTCACCTTCAACCATACCTCGGCCTTCAAGTGTCAATCCTATTTCTGAGAAGAAAGATATTGCATCATCAAGGTTTTCTACAACGATACCGACGTTGTTCATTTCAAGCAATTTACTTTTTGTCATATCTTTTAACTTTCAATATTTAGTTTGTTTCTTGTTTGCTTGGCAGTGTCGGTTCCCAAGGATCTCAAACGGTTTGCGAGTTTAATAAGTAGGCAATTTGAAACATAAAAGTGACAACCTGTACGAAAGTTTGATAGGAAAACTGATCATAATTTCACCACAGAACCACCAATTTCCTAATCCCGCTCATAGCGGTTTGTTTTTTTATCATATCTCTTTTCGCATTATTGTATCATTATCGTCAACACGGTGCTTATGAAACCCCATTTTTTCGACAAGCCTTATTGCCGCAAAATTTCTGGTTTTAGTCGGCCCAAGTAATGTTTTTACGCCCAAGTATTGTCTTGCAATTATTGTCAATAATTCAAATGCAGATCGCATAAAACCTTGTCCCCAATATTCAGGATATAATGAACCACCAATTACGATTTCATTGGTTTCTTTATTCCAATGATGTAAGGCACAATCGCCAATAATCAAGTCAGGATTTTCTCTTCGCCTTATGGTAAATATAAATTCACAAAGTGAAATTATCCTATTTGTAAATTCTTTTGGTGACTCGTTTGGAAAGAAAGGGCTTTCGTCAAAATTTACTGTTAACTGGGGATGTGAATAGATGTCATAAAAGAAATCAGCGTCATTTTCTGTTAGTTGCTCAAGTATAACGTTGTTGTTCGAATACATTCTCTTAATTTTTTAAGGTTTCAGGGCACTTTGAGTTGTCTGTGATTCCCTCCACAATGACCTCTAGTATATTATGTAAACCAAAAGTATATAAAATCTCCATTATTTTTTGGCTTGGTACACCTGAGGTAAATTTTATTTTAAGACACCTTTTTCCTTCTTTATTGATATAGTACAATGCGTAAAAATGGGAATTTTCCCTCCTAAAACTAAAGTAACCCCAAAATAAATAAAAAACCCCACATAGGAGGGACAAGCCTAAAGAAAACAGTCAGTAGTTCCGATAGATATCGGAATTAGCGAATAGCCAGCTTGCAGGGCAGGCACTATCGTTTAAGAGGTGATTTCCCCCTCCAATGGTAAGCAAAAGACTTATTCCTTGTAAAAAAAAGTGGCCCATCGATTCCCGGAATTTTTGGCCCAGTATCAGCGTAAACTATGGCTACATCTGATTAAACAATTAAATTTAACGGGTGCCCTATATTTGAGTATTTTAAAATAAAATCACCTATTCCTTTTCTCTAATCAAATCACATAACCTTCCAATTAGAGCGCAAAATTGGGTTGAGTGGTGACTATATTCTATATCTTCCTCTATATCCAATAATTCGTTTAAAAACCTTTCATCATAAGCCTTTCCCTTCAACTTATCTACAGCTTTATAGACATATGTTCTCATTCTTTCCTTTTGCTTAGAACGTGAAGGTTGCCTATAATACTTATTTCCTCGTTCCGTATCAACCAAACACATCATTTTGGAAAAATCCACCCCATTTCTATTTGTCTTTTGTTTAGGATATATTTTTCTCATTAACTTTTCATATTCCTTTCCAATTAACCTTGGATTGATTTCTTCATATGGTTTATGAAAAATGTTTTCAAAATCATCTCTGTCCATACTCTAATAAACCTATTTACTTTTTTAAAATTGTTTGAAAGTTATATTCTACAGGCCTGAATTTGTTTGATTCGTACTTTTTAAAGAAACTTAAAAATTCATCCTTAACTAATTTATCTGTATGCTCATTCCCTTTGACAATTTCCTCCAGATCACTGGGCTTTTCAAAAATTTCGTCAAAAGCCATATTTGTAATTCTATATTCCTCTTCTTCCCATAAAGTCCTTTCAATAATACTTTTCAAAAAGTAGGTAAGGTCACATTCTTCTATATTTTTTAATAGTATATTAACTGCTTCAGGTACAAATACACCAAAAATTTGCTTTTTATCTGATTCCTCAGATAATTCAAAATTTCTTAATCCCCAGAAAAGCCAGACAACATCCTCACTGAGCTGATGATTCGAAGTAATCAAATCCCTGAAATAATTTAACTGAATATTTGTAAAGAACTCCTCAGTTCCAATCTTTTCAACTACATCCTTTCTCTTTATTTCAAAGATTAACTGATTTACAAAAAAGGGAGAATATTGCCTTGCTTCTTTAAAAAAGTCTTGTACAAATTTTAAATATTTGTCCTTATTACCCTGAAAGACTTTTTTAACAGTATCCCCACTAATATCTTCTAGAATTCTAATCAATTCTCCATAGTAAAATGATGTAGTGCCATGAATTGAGGAAAATTTGGAACCTATTCTAAACAAATAGTGTAAGTGTTTTATAAAGCCTGCCTTATTTGTAGGAACCTTTTCATCAAAAATCCTCAGCATTAATTCTCGTTCTAACCCCTTGTCAAAACACTCATCAATATATTTGAAAAATGATCCGTTATAATTTTTGATTTCATGCTTGAAACTATATTCGGATAATGTATAAGAATTTAGGTGGTATCTATAATATAGTGGAAAAAACTGAGGATTGTTTATAGATTCATTCCCCTTTCTATTTGCATCAAAAACATTTGGATATAGTTCGCTCAGTATATACTCGACGGTGATTAAACTAGTTAAGTTAAATTGATCTTCATTTTCAGAACGGACACGTTCAAGAATTTTGCTCCACTCAGCTTTCTCATCGTTTCTGGCCAAAATATACCTGGTTTTGTTAAGTATATTATAAGGTTTTTTAACCAAATAACTTTCTGAATGATCATAGATCATATCATGAAACATTGGGTATTTGAATTTCAATAACTCATTCAAAAAATAATCTGTAAACAAAACTTCTTTCTTGATCTTGTGATAGGTTACCAAGACTGAATTAATAAATCTAATAACATCTCTGGGGGAATTGAACACTCCTTTTAAATTTTTATCATAATCAGATTCAAAATATTTAGGGAATATTTTTTCCTGTAATTCAATAAAATCCTCGTCATCCAATACCTTTTCTAAATTCTCTTTTAAAAGGGAAAATAATTGAACTTCTTCTAATTTTGGCAAGGGTATTTCTAACTGGAATATTTTCTCTAGATAGGTCAAATAACCTTTTGTATTAAATTCCTTAAGAGAGTTTATCACATAATTTCTATCATAAGCTACCACATAGAAGAAATTGCGAAAATTAGCCGTATTCCTTATCAATCTTAAAACTTCTTTTATCTCATCACTATGAAGCCTATCCACATCATCAATGAACACAATTACTTTTCTATCCCAACTTTCTAGACATTCATCAACCTTTTTTCTGTCATCGATCGGCTCACTCAGTAAAAAGTGGGAAAGAAGATTCACCCTACCCAAAGGACCTGACAGTGAAGAATCAGATTTTATTACTTTCCTAGAGTAGGAATACAAAATAGATGAAAAATTAGGATCAATCGAGGACAAGCTTTCTATTAATTCATCGAAAAACATTCGTTGTATTTCTTCCGCTGGATCAACATCCCATGGATTAAAATTGATTACGGCAACATTTTCGGATGAGGCTTTTTTAGTTTCAATTGATAATAGGTTTAGAAATGAGGTCTTTCCACTTCCATAAGGGCCATTAACACCTATTGCAAAAGATTTTTGGTTCTCTGTTAAGGTTATTAAATTGGAAATTTCCACCGCTAAAGATATTCTGTTAAAAGAATCATTTGATATATCTAAAATTGGATTGTCTTCAACAAAACCTTTTGAAAAAGAAGGCGATTTATTTTTCAAACTACCATCAATATCCTTATTTTTTCTATACTTCAAATAAAAATAAGATAGGATCACAGATAATAAAAGAACATCATAGTACCTTAACCAACCAACAAAACTAAAAATTGCAAACGACCAGTACCCTATAAGTAATGTCCAAACATAAACCAAAATGGATACCAAGGCTAATCGGAATGATATCACTGTACTTTTGAGTTTTTTCGTAATTACATATGAAGTAATCAATGATATACTTAACACAGCCAAATCATTGACTAAGCCACTTTCAACTTTTGAAAAAACAGTATCCACCAAAAGCCAATTAATAAATTCGGAAAGGGGCTTTCGAAAGATTATTGCAAACCCTAATATTAGTAAGACAAGGAGAATATTAGTTCTAGGTATTTTAGAAATAGAAAAATGGCCTTTCATAATTATTAAGTAAATCAGAATTTAGTAAATAATGCCAATTAGGTATTAATCATTTCTATCTCCTATAAAAGTTTTTTTATCATTTCAATTGTAGAATTTAAGGGAGAGGTAACATCATCCATTAAAATTTGATTATATCTTATCTCTTTCCTATTTACTACATCCATAGCAATACCATATTTTGGACCAATTACATATTCTTTGGTATAATGCTTTTCTAAATATCTAAACAGAACATCAGTATATAAAGATATTTCCTCTAAACGATATCCTTTGAGCTTAGAAATAAACCAAATTGCTCCTATTTTTTTGTTGTTTCCTTCCACAAATGAATAAACATGACTTGGTCTTACTTGAATAGGCAAATCATTAATTTTCATTATAGATTTACTCATTGGCTTCGCTAAGTAATTGAGCTTTCCTACAGGTTTATAATTAGAAAAGTCAAAGTCTTCAAAACCGTATAAAATTTCAATATTTCTTTGATACATTGTTTTTGATATTTTAGCATTAGCATTGTCTGCACGGTTAACCAAATCATCAATTTTTTCATTGATCAAAGTTGAATCTTCAGATTTGAAATAGTTGCTTATGGCGCAGTTAGAGGTCACCCAGTAATCTCCGCCCCCTTCAGAATCGATCTGTTGATTAGACTTTTTTAGATTGTTTATAAGAGTGATTTTTGAATTTTCAGTTTTTCTTCTAGACTCAACAACTTTGCTAACAGATATCTTTTCCATACTATTTTGGGTTTTTGAAAGGTAACTTGTAATAATACCCAATAAGAAAATTAATTAAAATACCCCACATAGGGTATTTTTTACCTGCTTCAAAACACCTATCTTGAAAAGTTTAATATTCCCAGCACTATTCTTTCAATGAAAAAACACCTACTCGTACTCTACCTAGCTTTATTTTTTGCATTAGCCCAGGCATATGGCCAGACGGTTTATATAACCAAAACCGGCACCAAATACCACAAATCATCTTGCAAGTATTTAAATATAGCTCAATAAGCCTTCAACTAACAGATGCCAAAAAGAGAGATTACACCGCTTGCAGTGTGTGCAAACCAATCTCTACAGTAACTAACAATAAGACTGGCACATCAACTAAGGCTGCAAGTGAAACCAACAATACGACTCCAACAAAAACCAGTACAACGAAACCATCCCCTCAACCAAGGGCTACTTCTGCTCACTGTTCCTCCGGTGTTACCAAAGCGGGAAGTCGATGCAAAAGAATGACTAAAAGCGCCAATGGGAAATGTTTCCATCATGGAGGATAGCAAATAAGTAATCCCATGGACTAATCCTTTATTAAAACAATCAGGAAAAGGGAATTACAAATTCCCTAGATATTTAGGTGAAGTGGTATACTTCACCCAGCCACCACCAAAGACTATACTACACCGGGGGGCTTTACGCGGTGACCGCTAACGTCCAACTAAAATGAGTATGCGCCCCAGTAGCTAGAAACAGCGAAAGTTCCATTTTTCATAGTCAAATCAGATGGCGCAAATCGCATATCTATTTTAGTATTTGTTAGGTGTTTTATTCATTTGAAAAGTATTTATTTGGTTTTCCAGATTTGTCAATATTAATATGGCCTTTCTTTTCCAAAACCCTTGTGCCCCACAGCGACACCTTTTGAACGGTGCACCCGACCGCATCGGCAATTTCTCTAGCCGTCATTGCTTCCGTGGGACTAAGCTGTGATATTAATCCCAAAATTTTTATTTCAACCTCAGCATAGTTACCCTCAGTAGTTGGCGCATCTTGATGAATTATTTCTGTTAATTTTTCGTCATCATCAAAACAGCGTTTAACATTAAACTGAACCACCTCTTGTTCCTCATAAATTCTATCGCATGTTGGGCACCTGTAGCTTTTGGATTTGGTCTTTATGAAATACGGATCGTATTTAGATAAAACTGAATCATAAACAAATCTTATAGGAGAGTAGTCGTCCTTTCGATCTGCATATTTGAGATTTAGTTCTGAACAGATATCATAATCAATAGAATACAGGTTATAGTTTCCTCCGTGCTTAGAGGCTACATTTTCTGACAGGAAATGAATAAGAAAATTCTCACACAGGACATTCAGATATTCTTTCCTTAGTGGATCTAGCATTAAGTGGCTTGCGGCTCGGTCAGGAAACTTATTTTTTTCTGCGATTGCTTTTTTAAGTATTGAATTCCATATATCCATATAATACCCAGGCACCAATTTCTTTTTAATACTTCCAATGAATTGCTTTTGGTAAGTTTTTCTAGCACTGCTTATTCCATAATTAATTTCATTTAATCCAATCTTTTTATCAGATTGAGTGGACTGAGCTTGGATAAAGCTATTTTGAAGAATCATCCCAATTGTTCTGGAAACACCAATTGTTTCCCTAGTTATTCGATAGTAAACTAGATCTAGATTTGTCTTGAAAATATCCTCTAATTCTAGTTCTGGACAAAATATCTCAATCCGCTTGGTTATTAGTTCCTTAACAAACTGCTGCATTTTGTTAAGAGCAGCGATCGCACCACCATATCTTTCAACGTACTCATTAAAATCTAAAGGGATAGGAAATATGTCCCTTCCTACAATAATTTTTTCGCCAAAATCATAACGATCTGTGATGACACCAACTTTGAAATACATTCCAATTCGTGAGCCAAGAAATGATTTCAATAAAGCACTAAATTTTTTCTGGGAAGAAGTGTTTAAATCCGAATACTCATCTATAAAAACGTAAATGGAATCTATTTTAGCCTTTTTCTTAATGTCACTTATTTTATTCAGAAAATCTTGAACGTTAATTCCTTTTAACTGTGTGTAAGAAGTAGACTTTTCTTGGCTCATTGATTCTCCAGATTTCGCCCCTACCTGAGCTCCTTGTGTTGAAATCCCTGCTGAAATTTCATCGGATTGAGATCTACTATCCTTTGCTGAAACACCAATCTCCCTCTGATTAAAGAGCGTAATCCCTTCAACTAATACTTTTTCAATGTATTCTAAGTCGTCAAGAGCTGGGTTCTCTTTACGAAAGAGAAGAAGAATTTTTTCATCAAACATCAATTGCAACTGTCTTTTTAGTGATTCGATGATTTGACGGATAAAATGAACTTCAATCAAATTACGATCATCTTCTGAATCAAATAAATCTGTGCATGTGCTTAAATCAATAAATATGGGTAGGATCGTTGTATCGCCTAGAAGTGATTCCTTTTCTCTTAGTTTTGGGGATATGGATTTTAGACATTCATAATATCCTCTCAATAAATTTGTTGTCTTACCTGTACCTCTTCTTCCTCCAATGAAATTATCTTGTTTTTGGAGTAGTCCCTGTAGAATTCCAAAGTAATCTATGAAGTACTTTTCTAGCGTATCTAGTTCCTCAATCTTGTCCAGCGAAATGTAATCCGCTCTTAAGATTGAATCAAAGGCGTTTCTTAAATTCTGAGTTTGTTTGTTGTCCATATTTGTTATCGAGCTTCCATATTACGCCTAACGGCCCTGGCTATGGCAAGTGCGGGATTTTAAAACCGATTCTTTGTCCGCCAGACCTAATGTTATTTAGTTGTAATATCTTCATTTTTAAGTAGTCAGCCCCATTTGCTAAGCAGATGTTGCACAGACTTTTTTCACCAAATTGACCTTATATTCATGTCATTCAATTTGTTAAGTAATTCTTTCGCGTCATTATTCTCTGTGTTTTTTTCCAAATACTGCTCAACTTTCTCAATCATTATTTCCTTCAGTCGAGAATATTTGGCATAAGCCAATTCTTCTTCTATTTCGTCACTTGCTTCATAAAGAGTAAATGTTGAAGTATCTAACTCTGTTATCCAATCATTAAATGCTTTTTTGTCCTTTTTCATTAATTCAAAAAAAGTATCTATTGATTTAATCAATTGCTTTGAAAGTTCATGTCCTATTTCGACACCCTGAGCTCCGTCTCTGTTTTTGTAAGAACTAATTAAATCAGGTAGTTCATGAGCACTTTTTCTTGCTTCAAGACTGTCAAGTATTTGAGGGCCGATTTCTATCACCCATTTGTGAGTTTGCTCATCAACATCTTGTCCATGTGCAGCTTTATTAAGAATTGGCAAAATATCCAAAATTGCAGATGACTCTTGATTACTTAAAACACCGTGTTCAGATAGCTGTCGAGCTATTTGGTTTATACCATGCCTATCAACAACTTTGAAATTCTGTTCAGCTAATTCCTTGAGTCTTGATTCTATTTCCATCCTAAGACCCGATAAAGCGAGATTTGAATCTATATCAACAACATTGAGAAATGAATATTTTGAATGAACTTGATGCTGCTTTGAAGCAGATCCTTTCTTTATCAATCCTGATTCTTCCAATTTCTGAGTTGCTTTCTCTAAATCATGGAATTCAACTTTTAGTCCGCCTGGCAGTTCAAATGATTTAAAAACAGGTGCAAGCCATGGAGTTATGACGATAATAATCAGAAGAACGGTTATTCCATCAATTTTAATGTCAGGCAAAATCAAATGTCCAACGATGAATAAAATTCCAATTGCTGAAATGGAAAGTTGTATAATTCGTTTTTCTGTCATTTATTTAGTTTGTGCCTAACGGTCAAGTATAAGCGTAGTGCGAGGTTAGAAGCACTTCACTTTCGGTTTGACGAAATGCTTGATAAAGTTCATATCATTTCAAATTAGCACTTTCGCCCGCATTACACTTATACAATGTTGGCATTTCGTACTTTTCAAGTGAATATTTCATTTTCCAATTCTCGATAGACAGCTGTCTCTTCTGTAACTAATGGTGCCATAGTATCTCGAATAAAAGCACATTTATTATTGCCACATTGTGTAAGCCCAAGTATTCTTTTCAATTCAGTAAAAATATTACCGCTGGCAGATTTAATGTCATTAGCAGGGTTTCCACGATTAATGCTCTCCTGAATTGCATGATTTTTGGCATCTAAACAATTCTTCTCTAATTCGGGCTTACCAACTGTAATACACAGTTTAGATATTAATTCATCGTCAAAAAGGTAGCTTTCAATATGTCTTCGTGTTGAAGTTTTAATTCCTTTACCTGCGTTTTCCTCAACTTCTTGAGCACTTTTATCATCCCTATCCACAAATTTCACAATTGTTGAAGATTTAAGAATGTTTGAAACTATTTTGATTGATTGATTTTCAATATTTTCTAATTCTGTACTTGAGCCTATAGAAACAAACTTAGTATCGTGGTATTTTGACTCAAAGATTTTACCGTAAATCTGAGCATCAAAGTCTTTATACTTTCTTCCTTGTGATGTTCCTTCACAAAAAACAATCCTCGTAGGAGCAATCAGTTGTGAAAAGTCCGCAAAAGCTAAATCGAAGAACCTATCCCAAATAGCTCTGTCAATTTTTGCAGGTTTCATCGTCTCTGTTAAGTCAAAGTCTCTGTTATCAAAGTCTAAGAAAACAACTGTGTTTGGGTTAACCTTTTCAATTTCTTCAGCTTCTTTAAGCATACCAATCGAATGAGTCGAAATCCATAGTTGGGAATTTTCAGGCGTAAGTCGATAAAGTTCTTTTAACACTTTTGATTGAAGCCTTGTGTGCATATGAGCTTCAGGTTCATCAATACAGACTATGGCTTCAGGGTAATATGTAGCTTTAATAATGATGTCAAGAATTAAATCGAATACAGATTTTTCTCCTGCTGAAAGGTTTTTATAATGAAAATCTATTGAAATTCCTTTTTCAAAAAAGAAACTTCCATTTGAAAGAGGATCACCTATTGAGGTCATGTTCAAATCTTCAAAAATGTTGGAAAGAGAGGTTTGAATTTTACCAATTAGTTCAATTCGAAGTTGTTCAACTGTTTTTCCATTATTTCCTTCATTATAAACACCTGCCAAAGTTTGGGCCACGAGCCTTTGGTAATTCTCAGAAACCGTAATGTCGTTTTGCATTAAGTTTTCCAACTTCACTGATTTCGAAGGGTCATCTTGTTTATTTAGGTTACTGACGGTAAAATCGGGTTCATTTCTATAAGCGGTGCGGAAATAAAACTTACCCTTTAGTGAATCTTGATTTACCGCTGGATTGCCATGTAAGGTGATATCTACTTTATTCTGATACCAACGATTGTCGGACGGCTGACCATCTTTTTTTTCTAAATAGTCTTGTTGTCCTCTAGAGTTGAATCCTTTAAATCTGTAAAAATGATAGAAAGCTTCAAATAAGGATGTTTTTCCACTTCCATTCGGTCCAACAAGTACAACCAGTTTTGCGGTGGAAGGAATTTCTGTTACTGTTAAATCAGTAAATCTTTTAAATCGGTTTATTTTAATTTCTTTGATTTTCATTTAGTCTGTAAGAATGCCAACGAGTGTATTTGCGCATTGCACATAAATCCCTTATATTAAATTTTCGAAAAAGCCCCTCCGTTTCATTTCAAGGCCGTTTATCCAATTGCAAATACTTATAAACATTTATAACTGAATACATCCTTTAAAACTAAGGAATACGGATTACAAAAAAAATACCCAAATTGAGGTATTTTATACTAATACATACAAAAAAACTCTCCTTTTGAGAGAGTTTAAATATTTGTAGGGCTCAAAACAACTATAATAAGTTTCTGGTAGATAAAAAAGTACCTTACCCTAATATAACCAATTCATTATTTATTTCACAGGCCATCACCTATATCCTTCCTATACAGAGTCCTGAAAAAGCCCTTTGATTTTTCATTTGAGGAAAGCTTTGGGTATGATCGTTTACTGGTGTATTTTTTTACAGCGTCTCTGAGATATTTTGCTTTAACAGGAAATCCGAACTTTTCAACTACTATATCATACATTTCCCAAGCAGTACGGGGCATATCAAAATAGGTGGAGCTAAATAGCTCGTCTACCCAGTCATGTATCTCTTCTAAGGATGCTTTGCTTTCTACCGGAAAATCAGGATCCTTTGATTCAGGAATGATCTCATATAATTTCTCCTCAGCTCCTTTCACGACCTGATAAACCTCGTATGCCTCTCCAAATTTATATTCGTAAACCATAATGTTCAATGACAATGCAATCGGTGAGGAGTCTACCCCTTGGTAAATCTCACTTGGTGAAAGCTGAAGGACCTGACATAACAAAGCCGTGTCATCAATATTATATTTTAAGGTTGTAAAGGGGTTTTCTACATCCCTCACATAGGTATTTGCCTTGCCAAGTAGAAAGGATAGATCATGGGCTGAAATCCCCAAGGAAACCCTTCGGTTCAAAACGTTTTTAACCTTAAAAATATGCACTGCTGCTTTCTTTAGCTCAACCGTCTTTGGTGGCATCTCTTTTTCCATCATCAAAATAGGCGATATCTATATACCATACCCGCTCCTTATCATCGATTCTTTTTATTTTATTGTTTTCTTGCTGTGACATCCTGAAGGCAGTTGAAGTAAAATGGCCCTCATTCCACTCTCCATCAAAATTCTCATTGGCAAATGTAGTAATTTCTTTAGTGCTTCGAGGCTTTTGTAAAAAGTCCGAATTATGTATTATTTCATTTATCACATGTGTTGGACCCAATTTATGAGACAAATCAATAATCTTTTTTGGGACAAGTTCCTCATTGAAAGTGTTTTTAGGATAAAAATTGGCTGGAGTATAGGTTTTGCCAGAAACTTCTGAAAACAATTTAGCTATGCAATTTAAAGCATCATCTGTGTAGGTTGCTGGATCTGACTCACTTTCAACAATTCTAATTATACTAGAATCCTTGTTTCCATAACAAAACTTTGCAATTGTTTCTCCTGTAATATCAAATTCCATCCGGAGTCTTCTGACTTCATTTATAATATAGAGCCTAGTTCGGGATATTAAAATAGATTTTGCCATTCCCTAATTAATGGCAACCTCTTTGGTATATTTTTGTTAGTAAATATTTTGATTTATAACTAACTAATTTTATATTAGCAACATATAAACAAAGCGTTTGCAAAATCCAGGCATTTGGATGATGGACCTTGTTCTGAGAATGTAGGAAACTTTCAGTAAACACAAGGTGCAGGTTTAAGTGCCCCTCACTATCTTTGTGGTAGTGGTGGGCCTCCTGTATGTGTTTACGACCCTTTCCTACAGGTTTCAGAGCATACAGTGTAGGCTCACTGCTGCTTTTCAGCCCGCCCCCACTAGTTCATATCCAAAGCAGACCCTAATAAATTTTGGATAATGAATACAAACCCAAACTTCATTTTCGAAAAGATCATCAGAAATCCAGAGTGATTTCCTGAGAATAAAACTTTTATCGCAATTCGTAGGCTGCATTCGTTCCGCTCCGGAAGGAACGTCTGGTAGGGCAGTCTGGCCTGGGGCTTTATATGCACTGGGATTTAATCAATTTCTTATAAATGAAGAAAGCTATTGGAGTAGCTAGTATTGAGTCGTGAGTATTGAGACTAGATCTCGCTAACGATATCGAAAAGTCCCCTTTAAGGGGGATTTAGGGGGCAAATACGAGATTGCTTCTTCCCTTTGGTCATCGCAATGACGGGTTTGGGGGCGTTTTCGGCTCTATAAACCAGTCTTTAATCTTGGCTCTTGCTACTAGCATCTGACAAGACTCAGTGTATTGTCCCAACACTTTCTACACAACCGTATTTAAAGCATGAAAAAAACAACGTTCACATGCTTCCTGGCATTGCTGTGCCTTTTTGGAAGTAAGCTATATGCCCAAGTTGCTTCACCTCCTGCCACGGTGGAGCCGGAAAATACTCCGGCTCCCGTGGTGGTGTATTTTGAGGTGAGACAGAAAGATGCCTACCGCATGGACTCCCTTGTGGTCAGGTTGGATGACAGCCAAATTGGCGGCCAAGCCCAAAAGAACCTTATAAAGTTAAGAAGCGGCAATTTCTTCGAGGGGGTATTCCCCGGCAGTGAGGGCATTGCCCATATTGTCACTGAAAACATCAAGCGTCCAGCTTACCTTTCTTTGGGAACAGAAAAAAGTCCTTTCCTGAACCAATATGTAGTATTTCCGGGGGACAGTATCAAGGTCCAGCTGGACACTTACCGGAACCAAGTGGTCTTTTCAGGACCCTCTGCCCCACTCTTCCGCTGCCAGCGAGAGCTTCACCTGCTGATGGCGGAGCGGAGCTTTGCTACTGATATCCGTATGGGGTTCAACAGCCCCGAAAACTTGGAAACCTATCTTTCGAAGGAGGGTAAGCGAAAGCAGTTTATACAATCCCAAAAGCAGTTCGGAAGTCATACCCATGTCTATGTCCGCAAGGAGCAAGACCTCGCCATATTGGAAAGCACGTTCAGTGACGGCTATGAAGACAGGATTCTGGAGGTCATTACGCGCTATCAGGGAATATTGCCGGCTGACAGACTGCATATCATCAAGGCCAACTACCTGGGAAGATTACGCTTCTCCCGTCTCAAGACCTTTAATAATGCCATCGCCTACGCCCTCCGCTCAGATGACCCAGAGCACCGAAAAGTACTTGCAGCATTCTTTAAGGAGCATGACAAGGCGGATATCATCGATGATATACCGGAACAGGCCATCATCAGTTCTCCCAGTTATCAGCAGTACCTGATTACCAGGGCAAGATCCTATGCCTACCTGCATGGCACTTCCATCTTTGCCCAGATCAGGGACATGCCGAATGGCACGGTAAAGGACCATCTGGCGGCCCGGTACATCTGTGAAGAATTTGACCAACTGGAAAAGGGTGACCTAAAAACAAAAGAAGCCTTAACCTTTATCAACAGCCCCAGACCTAAAGAGGCATTGGAAGCATTACTTTCCTCCCTTGGGCAGGGACAGGTTTTGCAGGGAGCGGTATTTACCGGATTGGATGGCAAACCAATGGACCTCTCCACCTTGAAAGGCAAGGTATTGCTGTTGGACTTTTGGTACACCGGCTGCAAGGCCTGCATCAATTTCTTCTCCAGCAGGATTTCCAAAATAGAGGAACACTTTAAGGACAATCCTACTTTCCAGATGGTCTCCATCTCTGCCGATAAAGACCGTACAAGGTGGATCCGAAGCATTGAAAGCGGGAGGTACACCTCCCACAATGCCCTCAACCTCTATACCGGTGGAAAGGGTTTTCAGCATTCCTTTCTGGAAAACATGGACATCAGCGCATTTCCCCGTTTGATCCTGGTCGCAAAAGACGGAACCATCCGTCAGGCAGGCGGACTCAAACAACCCTTGGAAGACATGATCAAGCTGATCGAGGAGGCCCTACCCAATAAAAACAATCCAGACACCTTAACCCTACAATAATGACAAAACCTTTACACACATACCGCTGTATATTATTGACAGCCATGCTCTTTCTTCACTTTTCCGGAACGGCGATAGCACAGGATACCCATCCGCTTTACGGAACGGTTATCGCCCAAGATACCGGGAAAGGCCTCCCCGGTGCCACTGTACTTTTGGAAGGTACCAATCAGGGAACTGTAACTGATGAGGATGGCCAATTTAGCCTTGCCGTGAAAAAAGGATCCCACCGGATTACCGTCACTTATCTAGGTTATGAAAAAATAAGTTTAGAAGTAGCCGTTCCCCTTGAAAGTCCTTTACAGGTATCCTTGATCTCCAATGGACTTGATATGGAAGGAGTGGAAGTGCTCTCCACCGGCTACGCCTCCCTCCCCAAGGAGCGGGCCACGGGATCTTTTGCCCAAGTGGACCAAAAGCTGTTGAACAGAAGGGTATCCACCAACCTATTGGACAGGCTGGAAGATGTCACCTCAGGACTGCGCTTCAACCGGGAAGGCCCGGGTGAATCCATCAGCATCAGGGGAAGGAACACCCTCTTTGCCAATACCGATCCCCTGATCGTTATTGACAATTTCCCCTATGACGGACCACTCGAAAGTATCAACCCAAACGATGTGGAAAGCATCACCGTGCTCCGAGATGCGGCGGCGGCTTCCATCTGGGGAGCGAGAGCAGGAAATGGCGTCATTGTGATCACTACGAAAAACGGACAGTTTGACTCCAGTACCAAGGTCCGCTTTAACTCCAATGTAACGGTAAAGGAGCAAAATGATCCCTTCTACCTTCCCAAAATGTCGCCCGCAGAGGTGGTTGACATGGAGCAGCTCCTTTTCGATCAGGGCTATTATGAATCCGCGGAAACCCGGAGCAGCCATCCGGCACTGTCCCCTGCAGTGGAAACCCTTATTGCCGAAAGGGACGGGTTGATCAACCAAGAAGAGGCGGCGCAAAGACTGGCCTCATACAGACAATACGATGTAAGGAATGACCTGGCCAAGTATTATTACCAAAATCCTGTCGATCAGCAATATTCCTTACAAGTTTCCGGAGGCTCAAAGGGACACCGCTATATGGTTACATCTGGTTATGATCGGAATGCAGAAAATGTAGCGGGAAATGATAATGAGCGGATAACCTTGGGGATGAAAAATTCCTGGAAAGGCATTGACAATAAGTTTACCGCTGCTTTGGATGTCTATTATAGCAGGAGCAAACGGTCTACGGGCACAGCAGTTCCTGAGCCTTATGCCTACGAACGGATGGCCGATGAAGCAGGAAGTCCCTTACCTGTCATCCACGGGTACAGCAGCCGCTATATCGAGAGCATACAGGATGCGGGCCTTTTGGATTGGAGGTTTATCCCATTGGACGAAATAGGCCTGCTACAGCAAAAAAACACTTCTTCCGATTACCGGATCAATGCCCAAGTGGGTTATGAACTGGCAAAAGGCCTGCGGGCATCCCTTCTCTACCAATATTGGAAAAATGATGCGGTAAGCTCCGACCTTAGCACCATGGACACCTATATAACCCGCAACAATATCAACCGCTATACCCAGGTGGCCGAGGATGGCAGTCTCTCCTACCCCATTCCTATGGGCAGCATTTATGACAGGACCTCTGGTACGGGACAAAGCCAAAACGGGAGGGTCCAACTGGACTACAACCGGAAATGGAACGGGATACACCATGTCGTGGCCCTTGGAGGATTTGAAATCAAGGACAGGAAGTTTGATGGACACAGCAGCCGGTACTATGGCTATGATGATGAGTTCGGCACCAGTGAACCGGTGGATTACGTCAACCGCTATACCAATTATGTCACGGGTGGAACCTTGCGCATTCCTTCAGGTGAAGGCCACTCCGGCACCACAGACCGTTTTGTCTCCTATTATGCCAATGCTTCCTATACTTATGCTGACCGCTACACCTTCACGGCCAGTGCCCGCAAGGACGCCTCCAACCTGTTCGGAGTAGAAACCAACCAACGAGGGGTACCCTTATGGTCTGTGGGAGGATCCTGGACCATCAGCAATGAAGAATTCTTCCATAGCGGTTTCCTTCCTTATCTGAAACTCCGGACCACCATGGGCTATAACGGCAATATTGACAAGACCCTTACCGCCTTTACCACGGCCACCATGCTTTCGGGGGCCTACAATTCACTTTCCGGTCTTCCCTATGCCCAGATCAGCAGTCCCCCTAACCCTTCGCTCCGGTGGGAAAAAATACAGGTCTGGAACCTGGGGCTTGACTTTGCCACCAAGGAGGACAGGATCTCCGGCACATTGGAGTATTATATCAAAAATGGCCGTGACCTGATCGGTGACATTCCCCGTCCCTCTTCGAGCGGCTTTACCGAATTCCGGGGCAACTTTGCCGCCACCAGGACGCACGGTATTGACCTGCAGCTCAGTTCAATGAACCTAAATGGCCAACTTTCTTGGCAAACGGATTGGCTTTTCAGCACCGTCAAAGAAGAAGTGGTCGAATACAGCGAGGAGGCCACGGCAAGAAACTATATGGCCTATTACGGAACCTATCCTTTTGAGGGAAGGCCACTGTATGGGGTCTATAGTTATTCCTGGGCCGGATTGGATCCTGATACGGGAGCAGCAAGGGGCTATCTGGACGGGGAACCCAGTACGGATTATGCAGCCATCCTCGCTGAAGCCTCTCCCGAGGGCATTACCTATCATGGTCCTTCCAGACCAAGTGTATTCGGGGCTCTCAGGAACACGTTTGGCTATAAAGGGATTTCCTTGTCCTTCAATATCAGCTACCGAATGGGCTACTATTACAAAAGGGGCTCGGTACAGTATGATGATATTCTTTCCGGCCTACAGGGACACGGGGATTTTACCCAAAGATGGCAGCAGCCCGGGGACGAGTTGCACACCGACATTCCCGCACTTCCATCCAGCAAGAACCGTAACAGGGATCATTTCTATTGGCATTCGGAAGCCTTGGTGGAACGGGGCGACCATATCCGCTTACAGGATATCCGTTTGGCCTATATGATGGATAAAAACAATATTCCGGGCCTGCCCTTCAGTCGAATGGAGATATATACTTACGCCAATAACCTGGGCATCCTCTGGAAAGCCGCCAAAGACGATCCCCTGGACCCTGATTTCAGGACTTCCAAACCTCTGGGGAGTATTTCCCTGGGGATCCGTGTTGATTTGTGAAAGCTCAAATGAGCAGCCCTGCCCACCTATTTATATGTTCAACAATAAATAAAATCTACCTAATTGCATTAAGGGGAAGAACGGGCAGTGGCTGCTTTTAAATATGCAGGAATCCGTTGGGCAAACAGGCTGTCCATTTGCTTACCGCATCACAGTACCACAGAGTCCCTTACCGCCACTTTCTTCATATGTAAACCATACATTATCATATGCGCGGGAAAAGTTTCCAGACGGGAAACCGGGACTCTTTTTAATAACAAGATGTCTATATCAAGTATCTGGATGATAGTAGCAAGATTGAGAAAAGAGTAAAGCCCCCTAAGGTCGGAAACCTGAACTGAAATGAACGTGGGGGATAATCTCGCAACCAAAAATAATCTAATGTCTAAAATCTAACAAAATATGAAATATAAACTCAAGCCCATACTCACCATCATGATCATAAGCATCATTCACCTTTTAACCTCCTGTGAGGAGTTTCTAGATGAAAAACCCGAAAAAAGCATTGTTGTTCCGGAAAGCCTGGAGGACCTACAGAAGCTCTTGGATGCTTCAAGAAGAGGTATGAATGATGGTCCAGGACTTGGCCTGTTGAGCGGTGACGAACTGCTTACCAATGACAACGGTTTTGGTTCCTATTCAACTGTAGAGCAGAACACTTACCTATGGAAGCAAAGTATATTCGAAAATTACGGTTTTGAATGGACCGTGTTCTACCAGCAGGTCTTCTATGCCAATGTTGTATTGGACGGTCTGAAAGCCCTTCCCAGGGAGGATGATCCCGAAGGCCATGACCAGGTAAGAGGAAGGGCCCTATTTTACCGGGCCAATGCCTTTTACAACCTGCTCAGCCTGTTTTCCCCTGCCTATGTCCCCGGCCAAAACGACGGGGCTTTGGGCATTCCATTACGCTTGGGGCCAGATATTAACCTGGATGCATCCAGGGCCAGTTTGGCAGATTCCTATGAAAAGGTCATCGAAGACCTAAAGGAATCCGTAACCCTTTTGCCTCAAATGCCCGATTTCAAAAGCAGGCCCAGCCAATGGGCGGCCCATGCCCTCCTCTCACGAGTGTACCTGTCATTGGGAGATTATCCCAATGCCCTTGACCATGCGGAAGCAGCCCTATCCATTGAGGATGACCTATTGGATTTCAATGATCTTGACCTTGAAGCCACCTATCCTTTTGAGCAATTTAACAACGAGGTTATTTTCCATAGTGAAATGATCAGTCATGGGTTTATCCGCAATAGCAATACAGTTGTCAGCCCTGAAATCTATGGGAGTTATGAGGAAAATGATCTTAGAAAACAGGCCTTTTTCCAGGAAAACAGTTTCGGAATGGACTTCAAGGGGACTTACACTGGAACGGTCACCTATTTTTGCGGCCTGGCCACCGATGAGCTGTTCCTCAACAAATCCGAATGCCTCGCCCGGATCGGTGATTCCGATGGGGCAAAAGAAACAATGGACAGGCTATTGGAACACCGCTTTGTATCCGGCACCTTTGAAGGAACTACCGGGGAGGGTGATGTCCTTTTGGTCAACATATTGACAGAAAGGAAGAAAGAGCTCCTATGTCGGGGTACCCGGTGGGCGGATTTAAAACGTCTCAATAAAGCACCTGAATTTGCCAAAACCCTCGAAAGGACAGTAGATGGTCAATCCTACCAGTTGGAGCCTGGGTCAAAAAGGTATGTATTGCCCATCCCCCCTGATGAGATCAATGTAAGTGGAATAGTACAAAATGAAAGATAAGGAACTTAGGGGATTGGAAAGAAATTAGGTCAAAAATTGGACAGGATTAAATCCTCAATTAAACAAAGGGGCTGCAAAAACTATGACAGCCCCTTACCTACTATCCATTAAGGATTGGTCAATTCAAAGGTACCTGGCTCAAGTGCCGTTGAATTCTCATCATCCTCTGTATAAATACAATCATACTCCGATGCATTGCATTCATATTCCGAGGGGCTTAGTTGGCTGACATCATGCCATGCCACGATATCACCGTCCTCGTTCCTCTCTGCCCCGAAGCCATCCTGAAGGTTGGTCGGAGTCGTAAAAGCGAAAGCCGCTATCATGGCGAGGAGAAAAACCCCGCCCTTTACTAAATTTAACACACTATTTTTCATAGTTTTATGGTTTAATAATTATAAATGGATCCGGGCGCTTCGATCGTTCTGTTATGCTTGACAATCTTTTGAGAGGAGCGTCCGGTTTTCTCCCCTACCGGTGCCAGGCAAGTACCTAGTACCTTCACTGGCCGTACAAAATCTTTCTCTGTTTTTTTGTTTATGAAAATCCCAATTCAAACCTCAGGGAGGAATTTGCCCCATCTATTTCAGTGAACACTTAGCTCCAGCGTTTCCAATCCTAAAGCAGTGTCCCCTATCTCGATAACCTTGCCGACCCATTCGTTTTGTTTGAGCGCAGCAGGTCTTTAGTGCTTCTTTTCAGGGCAATGCCATTGATCAATAGGAAAAACAAGTTGAAAAACAGGTGTTCTTCCCAACCAAGGGCGCTGACCACTCCCCCACAGCTACAGGGCACCCTATCAAACACCCCCATCAGGGTAAGGGCTATATACCCGGTAAATACTGTCAACAGTCCAAAGCTTATCCAAAGGGCCGGGCCTACCGTCCTCCTTCCGACCAGCAGGATGGCCAGGGCCAGCTCCGCCGGGGGCAGGGAATAGAGAAGGATAGTGCCCAGCCACTCAGGGAATACCTGGTTGTAAAGTGAAATCCTGAAGGACTCCCAATCGTACCATTTGTTGA
Source organism: Echinicola rosea (assembly GCF_005281475.1). Taxonomy (NCBI): domain Bacteria; kingdom Pseudomonadati; phylum Bacteroidota; class Cytophagia; order Cytophagales; family Cyclobacteriaceae; genus Echinicola; species Echinicola rosea. Next base: position 5,223,030 of record NZ_CP040106.1, read on the forward strand.
TGGCAGTATAGGTATATAAGAATGCCAACATATGGGCTATAATTTCCCTTTTGCTATTGGCAGTAATTTTTAACGTTTTGGACAGGTCCATCAGCTGTATTTTTGTGGTTACTGTTTTTAATTTAGGAGCGCTAAAAATCATTATGAAACAAATCCATTAAAATCTTGTACTTTTTACCTAATGGACGTCATATGACATTTTTCCGTAATCCGGTAACAATTGCAGGCAGCCAAAATTGAATTAACCCGTTGGTTTTCTTATGTTTACTCCCAATGCTGTATGTATGGTTTTTTCACCCCTCCCCGGGGTGCATGTGAAGTATTTGCCTATGGAAAGATTTTTGACTGCCGAAGAGCTTAAAAAGGAATTTGATTCCTATTACCAGCTTGACCTATCGGTATATGAACAATTGGTCCCCTACCTTCCCTTAAGGAGCTATCCAAAAAGTACCGAACTTAAAGGTCCTGGGGAAATTGAACATTGTGCCAGATACGTTTTCAAAGGTGCTATTGCCATGCTCTATCCTACCGAGAATGGAAGGGATTTTAGGGTAAGGATATTTAAGAAGGGAATGGTGGCCACCCATCTGGAAAGTTTTACCCAACAGATCCCCTCTCCCTATATCATCAAAACCCTTGAATACTCCGTCGTATTGGAACTTAGTACCATTGCAGAAAAGTACATGTTGGACAATATTGACAGCGTTACCAATCTATCCACTGCCATCAACAGGACCATTGCACAGGACTATGAGGCTTGGCACAATATATTTACCTTGCCCCTGGAGGCAGGTTTATTAAAACTGGCTATCGATTTCCCGTATGAAAACGGAAAATTGAGCATCAAGGACAAAAGCCATCTTTTTAAATGCTCGGTATCCAAGATGAGGAGAACCTTACAAAAACTGAAATTGATCGGATAATTGGGACAGGATATTTACCAAAAAATGTCATATGATATTCATCTGTAAACGGACAGTTCTTTTTCCCCATAAGCTTTGCTAATCAAAACCTTCATCCTCTATTTTGAAGCCAAGTATTGGAATTGTCATGTATCCAAGAAGCCTATAGTGGCGCCTATTTACAACCACTAATTTTTAGTTACAGATGAATTACGAAGCATTACACCATAGGTCCTCAGTTCCAGTGTTGAACCCTAATTATGAACATGTTTCAGAAAGGGTTTATGAGTGGGCAAGGAAAAAGGGGCTCTTTTTGGGAGAAAACGATTTAAAGCGAAGCTGTTCGCAAAAACATAACAAGTTTGCCCCACGACTTTTTCCTGATGCCGGAAAAGAGGAACTCGAACAGATCACCAGGCTTTTTCTGGTGCTGTTTTACTTAGATGATCGGGCGGATTCCCTGCATGGAAATCGTAGGGTAAATTTCTGGAAAGAACAAATCCAGCTCAATAGGCAAATAGCGAAAGGCAATCTATCGGCAGGCGATGCTGCATCGGCGGAAACCTTCTGGCAACTACACTGGGGCTGGTTCAGGGACCGTTCGAGGGAAAGGAAAATGGGCACCCGGCTGGTCCGATACGTGGGGAAATTTTTGAAGGCCGGTCTTTGGGAGGCCAAGAACCTGGCAAAGGAAAAGCAGCCGACCATCATCAAATACGTCCACCAGCTCAAGCACTGTTCAGGTGCCGGTATTGCGGTGGAACTGTTGGGCTACCTTCGTGCCCATGACTTCCCGGTAGAGGTCTTCCACCACCGCTGTCTCGGTCCGCTGTACCAGACCATCACCGAAATCATCTGTTTTTCCAATGACCTTGCCTCTTACGAAAAAGAAGAAAGGGACAGTGATTTCCACAACCTGGTCCTGCTAAAGGAATACCAGTACAAAATCCCCCGCAAACAGGCCGAGGAAAGGGTCAGGGAACGGCTGGAGTTCCTGGAAGAGGTATACCGGAAACAACAAATCGATTTCCAGGAGTCCTGTCCCGGCAGCCCACCCCATAAACAGGCTCTCGGCAAGGCCATTGACCGGATGATAAAGGGCATGCATATCTGGGCCACAAGGGACACGGTAAGGTATTCACCAAACAACCTGGACCAATGAAGCTTCCACATGAAGCCTTTACGGTACAAGGCCAATCATGAGGGGAAATGCCTCAATTGGAAAAAAAGACTATATTTATTCTGAATATCCAATTCCCGTATCATCTTAAAAATCCCTGGCAAACAATGGACCGTTCATAAGCAACACCCTGGCACCCCTTATTTTAGTAAACCTGAATATTGATCCCATGAATGCAAAAGAATTTCTCCTCCAGCACCTGACCGAAGGCAAAAGCTACCAGCAAATTGCCGACGAAAACAATTTACCACGAACCACGCCCACCTTATGGTGGGAAGAGGGCCAAGAACTCAGGGAACGGATCAAACGGTCCAACCAACTGTTCAACGGCCGCAAGGACAATCCCAATTTTGATGAATTTGCCAAAATGGGAAAACGTAAGTTCTTCGAGTGGTTTGAGGACCATGGGCAATCCTGTGATTATTGTGGGATAGCGGCCGAAAAGCTAAAAGCACTTTTCGATTACGAAACGGGTATCCTTGCCACAAAACGTGGAAGGGGCCGGGTATTGGAACTTGAACGCAGGGATGCCAAGGGAAACCAGTACAATCCTGAAAACTGCGTCCTGATCTGCTACCCCTGCAACAACCACAAAAGCGACCTTATCTCGGAAGCTGACCATCGGGAATATTTTGCCCCTGCAATCAGAAAGTATTTGGAAGATAAATACAGTGAATTGAGACAACTAAATGGATTGTAATGTCCCTAGGTAAATGATATAAATATACGACAAATCAGTAACCTGCACCCAATACATCTAACAAACCAACCAACTACAAAATATTTGATTTAATACATTAATTTACTCATTTTAAATACGTTAATAATATTTACCACTATTTTATAGTGGTATTTTTATATATTAGCATTAACAACGGGTACTTTTTACCACCATCCTGATAGCCCCTAACCGATCCTACTGCAAATGCTTTTGATGCTTTGGCAGCAATAAACAAAGCTTTTTGTCCTTTCCCATGGAATTAACCTTTTCCCATAACCAAACCATATTTCCTATGAAAAAACAGTTCATTCTTTTGGCCACATTGATCGCAGTCGTTTCGGGCTGTGTGCAGGAAGGAACGGAAACCCCGCCGATGGGGTCCGTTAGCATTACAGGTATTGAAATCGAACCATTTGGAAGCAGTTCCCCAACCCAACGCCAGGCCGTTACCAGCGACTGGGAACATATCTTCCCGGATTCGGCCACTATTATCATGACCAACGAGGCCACAGGCCAGGAATACACTTTGGACTACAATCCCAACGATTTCTCCACTCCACCGCAGATCCAATTGCCGATGGGTTCCTACACGGTCCTTACCCAAGTGGAAGGCTCCGACATGGAGTATTTCCTCCCCTTTGAGGTCTGGTCGGAATTTGAGGTCAGCTCTACCAGCCAGGACATCACCTTGGAAGGGCACACCTATTTTGGGCTGGTCACCGTAAAAAAAGACCATGTCCAAAGTGCAAAGCTTGATGGCACGGACCTGATGCTGGATCCCGACACCAACACCTATTATATCTACGCTTGGGAAAATGACTCCCAGGACATAACGGGAAGGACCTTGGAGGTGCAGGAAGATTTCACCCAGCAGACCTTGCGAAAGCATTTCTTCATCAATAGCAGGGATCATTTCCACTTCAACGTTTTGGTTCCACAGGGAGAAGTCAACTTTATCGAGCTTGCCTTGGGTGAATTCCGCTTGATGGAATATGATTTTGACCTGCAGCATGGCACGGTCACCGATGCCTCTGGCTACACCTATACCACCACTAAGATCGGTGACCAATACTGGATGACTGAAGACCTTCGCTCGACGGTATTCTGCAACGGTGATAGTATCGCCATCGGCTATTCCAGTGGCTTAGATATGAACGAAGATTCCTATCTTCGAACCTTAAATGGTGAATATCCATTATATAGTGCTGCTGTTCTGTCAGACGAACGGAACATCTGCCCATGTGGCTGGCACATCTCCACTGACCAAGACTGGAAAGCACTTGAAATCGAATTGGGAATTACTGTGCCGGAACTGGATGCTTTCGAATACGGATCAACTAGAGGAGCCGATGTCCTTGCGGGCACACAATTAAAAGATCCCCATACCTGGCCTTTGGATACAGCCTCATCATTGGCAAATACCTCAGGAATATCCGCTATCCGGGGAACCTTCATGTACATGGAAGGAGATTACTTCCAATCTGATTGGCCCAACGAGCACTATGTAGCCTTTTTCTGGTCTCCGGACTACAGTGATTCCATGGATGTGCAAAGGATCTTCAGAAGCATTAGTGGTGATATTCATGGCATAACCAGAAGAATGGTCCCTGAAAACGGAGAATATGGTTATCCTATCCGATGCGTTAAAGATTAACAACTTTTTTTAAGCAGGCGGCACGAAGACCGCCTGCTTTATTTCCTTAACCCCACCCCCTTCATCTCCCTCACCTCTACTGCATACACCCCAAATTCCTCTACCACCTTCCCATAGATCCTGTAAAAGCCCCCGGTGTGGAAAGGGTATTTCTTGAGCACTGGCGGAAAGTGCACCGTGTCCAGCCAGTCGCCCCGTTCGTCCAGAAAGGTACCGAATGCCATGTAGTCCCCCCTTGCCGTCCTGACGGGCTTGGTGGTCACCAGGTGGCCCAACAGGCAGACCTTCCGGCCCACCAACTTGGGAAGCTCCTGCACGTAGGCCAATCCCTTCCGGTCATCGTCTGCCAGTTCAAATGGGTCTCCCAGTGTAAAGCCGATCAGCTCGATCTCATCATAGGCATCCTCGAGGGGTTTGTTGGGAAAATCCGGCAGTTCAAAGTCCAGCGGTTCCTCGGTGAAGATCGCCGCACTCGCCGGCTCGGCCTCCATGCGTTTGTGCATAAAGTTGGCATGCCAGAGCAGTGCCTTTTTGCCCATGCCCGTAAAGCGCAGCGCCCCGATGCGGATCAGGATGTTGAGCTGCTCGGCATCGGCCCTGGTGCGCGTTATGAAATCGGTCAGGCCAAGGTACGGCCCGTTCCGCTCCCTTTCGGCCAGCAGCCGGTCGATGGTCTTCCGCTCGAGGTTTTGCACGTGCACAAAGCCCACGGTCACCTGGTTGCCCTTTACCGAGGTAAGGTACTGGCCGGTGTTCACACAAGGGGGCACCACCTTGCCGCCAGCTTTTTTGAGCTCGTGGAAGTAGAACTGCGTGCGGTAAAATCCGCCGAAGTTGTTGATCACCGCCACCATGAACTCCAGCGGATAGTAGGTCTTTAAAAACAGGCTCTGGTAGCTTTCCACGGCAAAGGAGGCCGAGTGGGCCTTGGAAAAGGAATAGCCGCCGAAGGACTCCATCTGCCGCCAGACCTCCCTGCTGATATGCTCGGGATGGCCCAGCGCTCGGCAGTTGGCAAAGAACTTCTCCTCGATCAGCTTGAAGCGGTTGTGCGACCGGTACTTGCCCGACATGGCCCGCCGCAGGATGTCGGCCTCGCCCATGTCGAGCCCGGCAAAGTGGTGGGCCACCTTGATCACGTCCTCCTGATAGACCATCACCCCATAGGTCTCCTCCAGCAGCTCCTTCATCTTGGGATGCAGGTAGGGAATGTTTTCCGGGTCGTGGAAACGTTCGATGTACTGCTTCATCATGCCCGACTGTGCCACGCCCGGGCGGATGATGGAACTTGCCGCCACCAGGGTCAGGTAATCGTCGCACTTGAGCTTGGTAAGGAGCTGCCGCATGGCGGGGCTCTCGATGTAAAAGCAGCCGATGGTGTCCGCCCTCCGGATCTGGTCTGCCACCTTGGGATCATTGAAAAAGCGTTCCACGGTGCGGATGTCGATCTCCTCGCCCCTGTTCTGCCTGACCAGTCCGATGGCATCCTTGATATGGGCAAGCCCCCGCTGGCTGAGGATGTCCAGCTTGAACAGTCCGATCTTTTCGGCCAGGAACATGTCCACCTGTGCGGTATTGAAGCCCTTGGGCGGCCGCTCCATGGCCGTGTACTGGAATATCGGCCGCTCGCTGACCAGCATACCGCCGGGGTGGATGCTCTGGTAGTTGGGAAAGTCCCGCATCATCGCCCCGTACCTGAGAATGGCACGCTGGATCCTGTCCTCGGGCGGAACGGAATCCTTTCTCCGGCCGACCAACTGGTCGATCTCCGGCTTGGGCAGGCCAAAGACCTTTCCAAGTTCCCGGATGATGGCCCGTCCCTGGAAGGTGGAGAACATGCCCAAAAGCGCCACGTGGTCGCGGCCGTAGCGCTTGAAGATATAGTCGATCACCTCGTCGCGGTCCTGCCAACTGAAGTCCATGTCAAAGTCGGGCGGCGAGCTGCGGTGCGGGTTCAGGAAACGTTCGAAGTACAGGTCCAGCTTTATGGGATCCACATCGGTGATCTTCAGGCAATAGGCCACGATCGAATTGGCGCCCGAGCCCCTGCCGACATAGAAGAAGCCCCGGTGCTGGGCATAGCGCACTACGTCGAGCACGATCAGGAAATAGGCGTTGAAGTCGAGCTCATCAATGATCCGGAGTTCCTTTTGTACCCTTTCCAGCGCCAAAGTGTTGTCCCTTCCGTAGCGCTGGGCAAGGCCTTCCATGGCCAGCTTTTCAAGCAGGATGCGGTCGTCCTCCTTGGAGGAGGTAAAATGCTTCTTGTTCTTGTCGGCGTGCAGTTCCATGTCCACCGAGCAGCTTTCCATCACGCGCAAGGTGTTCTGCAGCATTTCCGGATATTCCCCAAAGGCGTTCCAAAGCTCCATTTTTGTGGGGAAATGCTCCCCTTCCCCTGCGGTGTCGGCGGGTCCCAGCTTGGAAAGCAGCGTGTTCCCGTCGATGGCACGTAGGATCCTGTGCAGGTTGTACCGTGTCCTGTCCTGGTAGGTCACCGGCTGCAGCACGGCCCACTTGTCCGGGTGCCGCCCGGGATGCCTGCCGTACAGCTTGGGAAGCTCCTCCCGCCTTACCCCGATCAGTTCCGTCTCTCCGAGATCTTCCGGCCCACGGCTTCCGAAGGGATAGATGGTCCAGGTATCCTTGAGTCCCGGCCTCTCCGGAAAGTCCCTTTTGTCCATCAGGTGTTCGGACAGGAACCGGTTGATGTGCATCAGGCCCTTGTCATTTTTGGCGAGCAGCACGTACATCAGTTTTTGGCCGTTCCTGATCTCGGCACCCAGGATGGGCTTGATGTTCGCCTTCCGGCAAAAGTCCACAAAGTCCCAGGCATCGGCGGTACTGTTGATATTGGTCAGTGCGAGTGATCTTACCTTTCGTGCCACGGCCATGTCCACCAGCTCTTGGGTGGCAATGGTACCGTAACGGTAACTGAAATAGGTCTTGCAGTTCAGGTACATCCCTACCTCCTTTCAAGTTTGCCCACCGCCCGCATGACCGCATGCGACCCGTGCTTCTTCCGTATGGTGTCCATGGCCTGGTACAGCCGCACGTTCTCCTCGGTATCCCCGAACAGGCTGATCTGCTGGTAGCCGCCCACCAGGTGGCTGACCTTTACCCCGATCAGGCGCACGAGCATCCTCCGGTCATAGAGCTTGGCAAAGAGCTCCTTGGCCTTTGCCAGCAGCACATTGTCGTTGGCGGTGTAGGGTACAATGGCCTGCCGGCTTACGGTGTCAAAATTGGCATAGCGCAGCTTGACGGTAATGCAGCCGCAGAGCCGTTGCTGTTTGCGCAGCAGGAAGGCCACCCTTTCGGTCAGCCTGACGAGTTCCCCGCCCAAAAAGGCCATGTTGATCGTATCGTTGTCAAAGGTCTCCTCCTTGCCGATGCTCTTCTGCTCGGTATAGGGCACCACGGGGCTGTCGTCCCTGCCGTTTGCCTTGCGGGAAAGGGCAATCCCGCTTTTTCCCAGCAGGTTCCGCATCATGGGCTCAGGGATTTCCGAGAGCAGCTTGATGGTCTCCACGCCCATCCTTTTGAGCAGTGCTGAGGTCTTCAGCCCCACGCCGGGCATCCGCTCGATGGCAAGCGGTGCCAGGTAGCCCTTTTCATGGCCAAAGGGGATTTCCATCTGCCCGTTGGGCTTGGCGTCCTCGGTGGCCACCTTGCTGACCAGCTTGTTGGAGGCGAGCGCATAGCTGATGGGAAGGCCCGATTCGCGCAGGATCTTCTTTTTCAGCTCCGCGGTATAGCTGCTACAGCCGAAGAAGCGGTCCATGCCCGTCAGGTCGAGGTAGAACTCATCGATGGAGGCCTTCTCCACGACGGGCACCTCGCTGCGGATGATGTCGGTCACCACCCGGCTGTGGTGGCTGTAGCTGTCCATGTCCCCCTGCAGGTACACCGCCGAGGGGCAGAGCCTTCGCGCCAGCTTCATGGGCATGGCGCTGTGCACCCCGAACCTCCTTGCCTCATAGCTGCAGGAGGCCACCACCCCACGGTCGGAGTGCCCGCCGATGATCACCGGTTTGTCCTTCAGGGCGCTGTTGCCCAGTCTTGCCACACTTACGAAGAAGGTGTCCAGATCAAAATGCACCACATTCCTTTTCATTTGTCCGAACATTTTGGTATAATTGGTAATAATTACGACATTATTGTGTTTTAAATATTACCAATAAATCATGGACAATACAAGCTTTTTCTGGTCTTCCAACCTGAAATTCCTCCGTAATCGCATGAAAATGAGCCAGGTGGCACTGGCAGAAAAACTGGACATTTCCCGTCCCAAGGTGAACACCCATGAAAACGGCCATGTCAAGAACCCGCCCATGGCCGATATGGTGCTGTTCTCCGACTTCTTCCGCATGAGCATCGATACACTGGTGAAGGTGGACCTCTCCAAGCTCTCCGAACTGAAGCTGCGGGACCTGGAGGCGGGCAATGACGTGTACCTGAAGGGCGGCAGCATCCGCATCCTGGCCACCACGGTCAACAACGACAACCGGGAAAATGTGGAACTTGTCCCGGTCAAGGCCAAAGCTGGCTACCTGTCGGGGCACAGTGACCCGGGGTTTATCAGTAAACTGCCGGTGTTCAACCTTCCGCAGCTTGACGTAAACCGAAAATACCGCATGTTCCCCACCGAAGGGGATTCGATGCTTCCCGTGCCCGAGGGGGCCTTTGTGATTGCCGAGTTCCTGCAGGACTGGAGCGGGATAAAGGAGAAAACACCCTGTATCGTGGTGACCAAGGAGGAAGGTATCAGTTTTAAACTGGTCACGGGCCGCATCAAGGAAAACAGGAGTTTGTTGCTGGAGTCCCTCAACAGCCTGTACGAGCCCTATGAGGTGGACGTGATGGAAGTATTGGAAGTTTGGAAGTTCCACAGTTATTTCACCGAAAACATCCCTGGCCCGATGAGCTCCATGGAGCAGATGGGCAGGGATGTCAGGGAGATCAAGGCAACCCTCCATACTTTGGCAAAAAAGGAAAAGTAGAGGAGCCTGTCCCTAAACTGGTTGAAGCACTTCGGGCACGTTGGTATTGACGCGGGAATTGGTCACCCCGTCGATGACGCGGTAGCCTTCCATCTTGCTGTCATCGGGATAGGGCACCATCAGGTCGGACATTTCGTCCTTTTTAAGGTCCTGTAAGAGCCAAGCTTCTGCCTGTTCCCCGTCCAACACCAATGGCATGCGTTTTTTCTCGTTGTGGATCCCTTCCAACAGCGGGTTGGCCGGGACGGTAATGATGCTGAAGGTCGGCATGTCCTTCCACACCGAATAGATGGCCCCAAGGGTAAAATAGTCCCCTTCTTTGGGCCTGATAAAATAGGACTGGACCTTTTTCTGTCCATCGGGGTGGTGGGGCTCGAAAAAGCCGTTGCAGATCACCAGGCAGCGGTTTTTCCAGTAGGCCTTGTAGGAGCCCTTCTCGAACAGCTCCTCCCCTTTGGCGTTGAGCGTATTGGCCTTCCAGGCGGATTCTTCCTTGACCCAATGGGGAAAGAGCTTCCACCGGTACATGTGGATGGCCTGCCCGTCTGCCGTGCTCATTACCGGCAGGAAGGGCTGTGCAAAACCGTTGAGGTGGTAGCCCGGCTCGAAAAGGTCCGGTTCGGCCACTTTCTTGCCAAAATCCTTTTCAACGGTCTTGATGTCCTTGTGCAGGGAAACGTGGTAACACATGGGCTTGAAAAGATGGTGAAATACCAATATAGCCAAAAAACCAACAACTCCCTATGCGGGCCTTGTGGAAAATATTGGTTATTTTAAAGGGCATCAATCTCCTTGCCCATGCTGCTCGCCATTGACTTTGACCATACCCATTTCATCAACCTGTGCCATAACTTCAGGACCTTTGCCGAAAGGGAGCCCTCCCTTGTCGAGATGGAGGAAATCTATCGCATTGCCCTGTTGCTGGACAGTTACGGCAGGCCGGTACACACCTATCCGCTTTCTGATTTTTATGTCGTCAGCAAGGCCATGTTGGGCACCGATGTGGAACTGGGCTACAGCAACCTGGCCACCCGGGCCACCTGCTGGATCGGGATCTATGAATGGGAGGACGACCTTTTTTTGGTCTGTTCGGTCAGGGAAGGGGAACGGGCGGCCTTAGAGGTCAACCACCTGGGCAGTTATCCAGGGAACGCCCTGTTGATGTTGTGCAACAAATCAATTTTCGGGGAGGAAAGCACTTTTCAGGAACTTTTCGGCTGGGTCTATTAAAGTAACATGCAAAGCTTCATTTCCCTGCCCCACCGATATTCTCCGGCAAGGTGCAGGATCCCCGAGTTGGAGCTGTCCGCGATTATTTCAGCGCAAAGTCCAGCAGCTTCTCCTTGAAGATCCCCTCCACCATGAATACCAGTGGATAGTAGGTCTTTAAAAACAGGGTCTGATAACTTTCCACTGCAAAGGAGGCCATTTGGAGGATTCTTAAAAGACAAGGAATAATTAAATTATTCTGAAATCCTATTTACCTATCCTTTAAACTCTATTTGACTTGTAGAGTCCAATAACCGGTTCTGCCCCCTTCCTTTCTCTTCATAAGTTTTAGAGCTTTCAAGTTTTGGATATTCTTCCCCACCCTTCGCTCAGTTATACCCAGATTCTTAGCCATTTCAGGAATGGTGATGTATTTATCCCTATAAACCATCTCCAAAATCTTCAGAGCACTCTTCCCTAGTTTCGAGGGGGATTTATTTATGAGCGTTTCTCTCGTCCGGTTCCAATTCATTTCCAAAGCAATTCCCGAATCCTTAACCGAACTCTTTCCCGAAATTTTATATCTACAGAGAAAGGTTACCGTAAAGATCCCATCGGTTTTAAACGTTGGTTCCGGAAGCTTCACAGCCTTCATTAGATCCCTTACCCTACCAATTCCTGACCCAATCTGTTCCACCATTTTAATGCGAACAAAAAGCCCAAAATCAAGGGGTTCCGACTGTGACTTTAGGTACCTAAATCCGCCAAAGAGATGGCGCTGGTCAAGCCGCCCGGATTGCTGATTTCTACCCGATCTTTAAAAAGTTCAACTGTTATTTTGACCCCTTTATCATAATAGTCCCTATATGAAATCGAGTTGATAAGACATTCTTTTAAAGCTGTTTCAGGAATTTCCCAAATTTCCTTTCTAGGTTCTCCGGCTCCTATTTCATACCGTATATCAAGCTTTCCTTTGAGCCACTGCATGGCTTGTTCATACTGTCTCATTAATGAGCCTCCATATATTTTATCATCAATGATTTGGGTTTTATTGATCCCATCAAAGGCCACGCAGCGGATAACTGCCGTTGCGATAAAACTTTCAGGAACAAACCCAAAAAATAATGCTCCTCCATTTTTCATATTACCATCAGGAAGTATAAGCTTCAGGTTATTAATGACCTGCTCTTGACTTACCGTTTTAGAAAGACCACTTAAATCCCGGAATTCTTCAAACCAATCCTGGTCAATGGCTGAAGGTATGGAAAATTCCGTACAAGGAGCTTCGACAAAATAGATACGATCTGATTGTTGGAAAAAGTCCCGCATTTGCTCTACAGTGGTCAATTTTTGGGTATTGGGTCCTTGCCTTACATAAATGGCTCCGGACAATACATAAGGTTTTTGGCTTCCAGTATTTACTTCTATCACCCAAACGGTTTTTCCCTCAACATCCACCTTGGCAGGACCTATACCGATACCAAAACCTTTAAGATAGTCCCTGACCATCCTTAACGCGGAACAGGGAAATGTGACACATTACGATAAATGGAAATTGTACAGGGAGCCAGCATTTAAGCTGCTCCTTGTTCCATGTCTGCCACCAAGTGGAATTTGGTGACCCAAACCAAGGAGACTTTCCGCCACCTAATGAGATGGTTACCTTGACGCTTACGTCATTTCATTTTTCAATATTAATTAACCTATCCTAAGCTACAATGCCTTTCGATAAATGCGTAAAGTGTTGACCAACAGTAGCGCCCAATTAAATTAAAGGTTAGGTGATAAGCCATCAAGTCTGATTAGGCCCTATGGTTTTTCACGCCTAAGAATTACCTTATAATAGAACAGGATCTAAGGAAACCGACAATTTAATAGAAAAATCATTACAATTTATATTTGCAACATCATTGCATTTAAGATCATTAATGACTATATATGCAATAGTGTTGCAACATTAAGTACAGGGGTTGCTGAAAACCTTTATAGAGTAGGCTTAACCATTAAAAACTCAATATCATGAAAAAGAAGTTGAAATTAGACGATTTCAAAGTTAAAAGCTTCGTTACCAGCCCCAAAGATGCATTTGGTGCTGCCGGTGTATTGGCAGACGATACGCACACAACGATTCACACCAAGAAATCGGTTGATACAGCACATTGCTGTGCAAGTGAAATCGGTGTAAAGTTAGGCTGATTTTATCCTACGGTAAGCAATCCTGCTTACCGTAGGTCTTGGATTGCCCATATCATAATATAAACGATCATGGAAAAAACCGTGCTTTATGAAGCACTATTTGGTATTGCGGACACCATATCCTCAAATTCCATTGCAACCAACGAAACCATACACTTCAAAACCATGAAACCCTTAAGACCTGGTAAGTACACCTGGTCCTGCGAAGATAGTCTTTACACAGGCAATGCCGGTATCCTTCTGTTCTTCAATGCACTTTACGCACATTCGGGGAACAATGATTATTTGGACATTTCAAAAAAAATTGGGAACTGGTTGATTGCAAAGAAAAAGGAGGTTCCCGGGAGTCCCTCATTTTTTTTGGGCGAATCGGGAGTAGCCTATTCTTTACTTATGCTATATAGGCAAAGTGGAGAGGCAAAATACCTGACATCAGGCCTGGCCCTGCTAAGACAATCCACCACCGTATTTCCAAGAGCGGTTACATCGGAATTGTTTAATGGTCTATCCGGGACCATTATCGTTTTACTTTCTTACCATAGTGTTACCGGTGAAGCATGGTTACTGGAAAGGGTGGATATAGCCATAAGAACCATTCTCGAAAAAGCCCACCTAAGAAAAGAAGGTATTTGCTGGGACCGTAACTTTGACCAAATCCACGCCCTTTGTGGATTGTCACACGGTGCATCGGGAATTGCCTATGCCCTATGGACCGTGGGCGAATATACGGGCAATCATAACCTTTATTGGGTTGCCCAAGAAGCGGTCCGATATGAGAACAGTTTTTATAACCAAGGGGAACTTAACTGGCCGGATTTCAGAACCCCTGTCAGTGATGACCGCATAAAATGTCAGTACGTAAATGCCTTTCTTGCAGGCAACAAAAAGGTCTTTACCAAACCTACCTTCTTCAATGCCTGGTGCAATGGTGCTGTGGGAATTGGATTGGCGAGACTGAAAGGATACCGGCTAACCAACGATCCAGGATTGTTGAAGGATGCGCACAATGCGGTAGTAAAAACCGTTAAAACTGACGTTTTGAATGACAATCCGTTCGGTTCCTACACCCTTTGCCATGGAGGCTGTGGCAATGCAGAATTGCTTCTGGAATATGCCCACATGACAGGAGACAATACTTATTTCGAACAGGCGGCCCAAGTAGCTGAAAAGGCCATTGCCCAGCAACGTACCCTGGGATCGTTCCGGTGTGGATATGGTGGCCAGAATGGAGAAGATATCAGTTTGTTCATGGGGTCCGCTGGAATTGGATATTTCCTTTTGCGCCTGTTGGGCGGGCAAGAGGTTCCATCCGTGCTCCTTCCCTCGGTCAATCGTCCTGAAGCCCTCCGTATTGATATAAAATATAAAGCACTGAACATGTCACTTGGGGATATAAAAAAAACACTTTTGAAGAACGCTTTTCCCAAAACCATGGAAAATCCCGCACTTTGTAACATGGTAACGATTACCGGGCATAAGGATCCCCTGGGCCAGACCATTGAAGAATTGAAAAGGGGACTTCAGGTGTCGGTTAATGAACCCAGGCGAATATTCAATGTTGAAATGGCCAAAGCCCAACTTGATTGGGACAATGAAAGCGATGTGCTTTCCTATATAAAATCCGAAGTAGTGCAGGAGCAGGTAGATAAAATACTTTGCGCTCCCCCAAACGAACTACAGGAATCCACGCTGGCCTTGCATCCAGAAACCAGCGTCAAAAGGGTCGGAGGGAATCATCAGGGCCATGGAACAAACTATTTGATGTGGAGGCTTACATTTAATGGAATCATCGAAATCGAGCTGGACGAACTTAGGTTTGAACTCTGCTCGCTTTTCAAAACCCCTAACTCGGCAAAGGCTTCCTTTGAACAATTTATTCAATCCTATGACCTGGATGAGCCAGCCAATATCCAAGAGGTTTACCAACTGTTTATCCAGAACGTGGTGACCGCCATGAAGCAACAGCTCATAATCCCGGCAAAGGTTGCCTCGTTGTTCAATCCATCCAGATCCATTTTTAACCGAAAACCATCGCCACATAAATGAAATGGAAAAGGTTCCCTTTTTATCGCCAGCATGACTATACGGATTGCGGGCACACCTGCTTGCGGATGATCGCCAAGTATTACGGAAAATCAATTTCCCTTGCACGCCTCAAAGCCATGAGTGATGTTACCTTCATTGGACTTTCCATCCAAGGACTTGGAAAGCTGGCAGAAAAAATTCAGCTCCGGGCACTTCCCATCCAATCGGACTACAGGCAATTATATGAAGAGGTGCCACTTCCCTGTGTGGCACACTGGAACCAAAACCACTTTGTGGTCATTTATAAAGTAGAGAAAAACAACATCCATGTTGCAGACCCCTCCTATGGCCAATTAAAGTATACCAAAAAGCAATTTACCAAACACTGGACGGGGTTGGACAACCCCGATAGCCTTGGCAACCTGTTGTTGCTGGAACCAACACTTCAATTTCAAGAACAGCCAGAGGACAATGAACCCTATAAGCCGGGAATGATAGCTATTCTTAGGCATTTAAAAGGATATAAGAAAATAATAGCCCAATTGTTCTTGGGCTTAATAGCGGGCTCCATTCTTCAATTGATGTTCCCATTGCTGACCCAGGCCATGGTGGATATAGGGATCAGCAATCGGGATATTGGGTTTATCTATCTGATACTGTTTGCCCAGTTACTCCTGTTTGTGGGCAGGACCGGCATAGATTTTATCAAAAATTGGATAATCCTCCACTTGGGAGTCAGGGTAAACATCGCTATCATTTCAGATTTCCTGATCAAGCTGATGAAATTGCCATTGGCGTTTTTCGAAACCAAACACATGGGAAACCTGCTCCAACGGATTACGGACCATGAAAGGATCAGCACTTTTTTCAATTCCACTCTTCCCGACTTGATGTTCGGGACCACTACCTTGTTGATCTACAGCGTAATCATTGCATTTTACAGCCTTGATATCTTTGCGGTATTTTTTGTGGGAAGCACCCTTTATTTTATATGGATCTATATATTCCTTGAAAAGCGAAAAAGGTTAGACTATAAAAAGTTTTCCCAGGATGCCCGCAACACCAGTAACCTGATTGAACTTTTCACCGGGATGAAAGAAATCAAGCTGAACGGTGCAGAAGTAAACAGACGCTGGAAATGGGAAGGGATCCAAGCAAGCCTATACCAAGTAAATGTCAAAAGCCTTGGTTTAAAACAGACCCAAGAAGGCGGATCCCTATTTATCAACGAGGCAAAGAACATCCTGATCACCTTTATGGCTGCTAAACAGGTGGTTGACGGAGAAATAACGTTGGGGATGATGCTGGCACTATCCTACATTATTGGCCAGCTGAACAGTCCCATTTTGCAGGCAATTGGAATGGTCCGAAATTGGCAGGACGCCAGAATTGCCCTAGAGCGTATTTCCGAGGTCTATGACCATCAGGAAGAAGATCCCAAAGAGGCTGTCAGGACGAAGATTTTGCCGACATCCCCTGACATCCAGATTCGGGACCTATGGTTTAAATATGAGGGGGACCATAATAATTTTGTATTAAAAGGCCTGAACATGGACATTCCATTTGGCAAGACCACTGCGATCGTGGGAACAAGTGGCAGTGGAAAGACTACCCTGATGAAATTATTGCTAAAATTTTATCCACCCTCAAAGGGCAACATATCGATCGGAAGCATTGATTTGAAAAATATTTCAACTGTAGAATGGCGTAAATACACAGGTGCGGTAATGCAGGACGGTTACATCTTTTCGGACACGGTATCGGGCAACATCGTTTTGGACAAAGAAGAGTTTGACCTGGATCGGTTACGCCATGCTACCAAGGTGTCCAATGCCACTGAGTTTGTCGAACAACTTCCCCTGGGTTTTGATACCATCATTGGACGGGACGGAGCTGGATTGAGTGTTGGCCAGAAGCAGCGTATCCTGATAGCCAGGTCGGTTTACCGGGATCCTGACTTCATGCTTTTCGATGAGGCCACCAGTTCCCTAGACGCCAATAATGAAAGGGCCATCATGGAACAGCTCAATGCCTTTACCAAGGGAAGAACCACTCTTGTCATCGCACACAGGCTGAGCACTGTCAGAAATGCCGACCAGATCGTGGTGCTGGAAAAAGGCCAGATCATCGAACAGGGCACCCACCAGGAGCTTTCCGCATTAAAAGGAAAATATTATTATCTGGTCAAAAACCAATTGGAACTAGGGAATTGAAAAGGAGAAAAAAAGCAGCAATACAGAGTGATGCCGTACAGGAGATCCTCGGCAAGATGCCCCATTGGATAGTCCGCTGGGGGATGACCTGTATATTCCTGACCCTGGCCCTTATCCTGGTAGTCTCATCATTTATCAGTTATCCTGACATCATTTCTGGCAGGATCCTTATTTCCACCCTATCACCTCCTGTGGAGGTGGTTTCCAACAGTGCTGGAAAGATCCATGCATTATTTGCCCAGGATGGACAAACAGTTGGGGCGGGAACTGTAGTGGCAGCAATCGAGAATACAGGAAACCTAGAGGATATCCTTACTTTAAAATGCCAGGTTGATGCATTGGAAAATGCCCTTCAGCACCCGGATTCTGTTTCGTCATTCCAGTTTAGCCAACATTTGGTGACAGGTACCATGCAGGAAACCTATAACAGGATCATTACCTCCTTGGAAAATTATAAAGATTTGCAAAATACCCGGTATTTTTCAGATAAAAACTCGGCATTGAAAGAGCAGGTAAACAATTACCGGGAAAACATCAAGGTAATTTCCAACCAAATTTCCATTGCCCAAGAAGAGCTGGACCTAGTGAAGCAGCATTATGC
Organism: Echinicola rosea; assembly: GCF_005281475.1. NCBI lineage: Bacteria > Pseudomonadati > Bacteroidota > Cytophagia > Cytophagales > Cyclobacteriaceae > Echinicola > Echinicola rosea. Next base: position 5,240,734 of record NZ_CP040106.1, read on the forward strand.
TATCAATGAGCAGCTATATGATGAAGGCGTAAAGAGCAAAATTCAGTTCGAGGAGGACAAGGCTGTCTTTCTAAAAAAAATGCGTGAAATACAGGTCTTGGAGAAGACCCTCATTGACCACCGGATCTTCCTCAGCCAAACCCATACGGAGCAACTGGACCTGCAAAGGGAGGAGGAGGTCTTATTCAGGGACTTGAATCATTCACTGAGCAACAATATCCACCTAATCGAGGGACAGATCCGTCAATGGGAACAGCAATTCCTATTAAAAGCCCCTATTGGCGGTAAGGTGGTTTACAAGGAAAAATGGGAGGAAAACCAGTTCATAGGCAACAATGACCATTTTATGACCATAGTCAATGACAGCGAGGCCTTGGTTGGGTATATGGAAGTTTCATCCCATGGTCTGGGAAAGGTCCAAATTGGCCAAATGGTCCGAATCCGGTTGGACGCCTATCCGGAAGACCAGTACGGACAGGTGATGGGAAGGGTGGAAAACATTGCCCTCCTTCCCAATGATGGATCCTATAGGATTCGGGTAAGACTCCAAAACGGACTCCTTTCCTCCTACGGTATTCTCCTTGGCTTTAAGCCAGAGCTTAGTGGATATGCCGAGATACTGACCAAAGACCTCAGCCTACTTTCAAGACTGTTCGACAAGTTCAACCATCTCATCAACAACAAACTATAATCATGGAGCTATTTCCTTATTTTATCATACGGATGGCAAGTGGAAAAATGAAGGACCTGCACGGCATGGAGGTTCCCTACAGTATTGGCCAGGCGAACAAAGTAATGGAGGCCAATGCCGAAATCCATCAGCTGAAGGAAACCATCACACAACTGCTTTTTGAAACCATAGCCAAGCAAGGAGACACAGGCCTGCAAAACAAACTGCTACAGTTAAAACGTGACGTCCATAACCAACGACCGATAAGTAAATCCATGCTCGGACTTTTCGCCATCCGAACATCCCCTTCCCTTCTGGAATTGCTTCATGGATATATGCGGCTGGAAAATAATCTAAGGGTGCTAAAGGAAGATTTTGAACGTACCTATGATCAAGAGATACAACAAACCTACCGCCAACTCCATTTACTTTCAAAGGACGTGAACCTGCGCAAGGGCATAATGCTTTCCAATCAAACACTGGTGGACAATATGGACAAGTATATCCCAAGGCTGCAGGCCACTCCCCCTCGAAAAAAGGAGTGGCAGACCATCCTTGGAATGATGAAATACATGACCCGAATGACGACCAAAACATCCCCTTTCAGTACGTTCAACCACATCGGGCTAGGAAAAATAACAAAAGCCAAAACCGGAGACTGGGGCCATCGCGGTGAGTGGGGAGCAAAAAGTGTGATCAGGCTGAACAATTACCTGTTTGCCTATTTAAAGGAGGCCCTACTAAAGATCGAGTCCTTCCGAAAGCAGCGTAATGTCCGTTTAAACCCATCTGCAACCTTGAAAAACGGGCATTTTCAGTTTCTCGCCAACAGCAACAATATTGAATCGTTCCAGCAAATTCCCCCAAGCCCTATCAACGCATTGATCAAAGAGGAACTGACCGGTAAAATGGTACGCTATCAATGTCTTCTGGAAAGTTTGTGCCAGCAGGTAGATGCCCCACATGAATCTTTGCGGGACTATCTTGACAGGCTGATCGATGTGGGCTTTTTGGAGTTTAACTTTTCCACCTCGGGCATGGATCCGGACTGGGACATTCATTTTGGTAAGGAATTGGCAGAGATGCAGGGCAAAACGCCACTGACCGTAAAATTGACAGCAGTTCTCCAGGAGTTAAGAGCGCTAACCACCAGCTTGGAAGAAAGCAATGAAAGGGAACGGAATGTCATCTTGGACATTGTCCATTCTCGTTTTATAAGTATCTATGAAGAGCTTAATGAGGCATCGTCTCCCCACTACAGCCAACGATCCCGCATCAATGAAAAAAAATCAGGTGATGGAACCTTTGGACAGATCCACTTTGAAGCTTTCAGGCTAAAACCGCACCAAATGGTCTTTGAGGACAGCAGGCATACAGCAGCATTTGAAGTTTCAGGGAAGGTGGTCGTCCCCCTAATTGACAAATTAAACACGCTATGTCGTTTAATGGGCCGATTTGAAGTACAGCTGGACAGAAAGGACAAATTGAAGCATTATTTTTTGCTGCGGTATGGTGGTGACCAGATGGTGGACGTTCTTGATTTTTACGAAAACTATTATCGGGATGTGGAGTTGCCCGAAACTGACCAGGGTATCAACATGCCCGGATCCCCCACCGATGTGCATACCGTTTTGGAGGTTCCGGACATTAAGGCCCGCCGGGAAAGGGATGATAGATGGAAGCGGGAGTTGGCCAAAGCCTTGGAGCCATTATTGCTTCAAAATCCCCATCACCTCGATTTGTCTGAGGAGTTACTGGAGGGAATCAATGGTAGTGAAAAAACGGAAATCCCGCCTTCCAAATCCACCCAGTCCCTATCGGCATTTATGCAACTGTACAAAACCGAAGCCGATGGGTGGAAAGCGGCCGTAAACCTCACTTACGCAGGGTACGGCAGAATGTATTCCCGTTTTTTACATGCTTTTTCTCCGGATGTTTCCAACCTTTTGAGAAAGAAGAACGAAGCGCTAGGTCGGGACGGCTTGATGACGGAAAGCACGGATGCATCCTATTTCAATGCCAACCTGCGCCCCCCTCTCATGCCCTTTGAGCTGGAAGTGCCCAACGGTCACCGAAACCTACCCGAGGGAAGACAGATCCCCATAACGGAAGTAGGAATTACCTATCGCCAACAAACGGACCAACTCCATCTTGTCCACAAACCTACCGGAAAGCCCCTGTATCTTTTTGATCTGGGTTTCCAGTCCCTTAGGGGAAGATCCCAACTTTACCAATTATTGGAGCGGTTTACCCCTGCCACCTATATCTATCCATCATTGATTACCGAGACAATAAACGCCTCATTATACCTAAACAAACTTAAAAAAGGTGCAGCCTTGGTGCAATTCCCACGGATCAGCTTTGAGCATGATATTATTCTACAGAGAAGGTCTTGGTTTTTTGCAAAAAAATCCATTCCCATGAGACATCCCACTGAATCCGATGCGATGTTCTTTTTACGTTTGAACCAATGGAGGATCAAACACGATTTACCTGCCGAAGTATTTATTTTTGTGACCACCCCACAGGAAATGGCTACCCTTACGGAAAAGGAAAAGCGTCGGGTCGGCACGGATAACCAAAAGCCCCAATATATTTCCTTTTCCAATCCGATCCTCATCCGGCTGTTCGAGAAGATGGCCCAAAAAGTCCCAAAAGTACTGAAAGTAGAAGAGATGCTTCCTATTGCTTCCCAATTGGCCGAAATGAATGGAAACCAGATTGTAAACGAATGTATTTTCCAATGGAACAACTGAACCGAGAAAAAAAGGAATCGAAAATGTCCGGCCAAATGGTTTCCCCATTTTGGCTTTCGGCCCACTTATACCACGAAGGAGATTTGCGTATTTTCCTCCTTGATGGGATCCGGCAATTTTTGGAAAGGGATTCGGGCAAGCTATGTTTCCGCAATTATTTTTTTATCCGCTATTGGGAAAGGGGATCTCATATAAGACTCCGTATCCCCTGTTTTGACAGGTTGGAAGTAAACAAAATAGGGTCAGAATTGGCCCATTATTTCCATAATTATTTTCAAGATCATCCCTCTCAGCGGGGAATAGGCTACGACATTAAGTCCTATCCCGGATGGCAGGATTGGTATCCGAATGATTCGGTACAGTTTATCCCGTACATACCCGAAACCGACCGATATGGGGGGAAGGTCGCCATCAGGATTTCTGAAAGGCAGTTTTTCTATTCATCCAGGGCGGTGATGACGGTCCTTCCGGACCTGAAGTCCTACGACCAACTGATCGGCACGGCAATCCAGTTTCACGTGAGCTTGGTCCATGCCAGTGGTATGGAACGCTCCGATGTTCCTATTTTTTTTGGAAAGATCTATGAAGACTGGTTTTATGCTGCCTTCAAACTACATGACAAAACAGAGGCAAAGGTAAAGGACAGGGTGGAAGCCGAAATGATCTTCAAGCGAGAGTTTCAAGCTCAGCGCTCTGCAATTATCCCATTTATAAAAGCATTTTGGAATTTATTGGATGATCCCCAGGAGATTGAAAGCGAGTGGGTTGTACCTTGGATGGAAGGAATGAAGGAGGTGATCTTGGATCTAGAGATTGCCAGAAAGCTGCCATCATGGAGCTTTCCCGGAACAGCAGCCTCCTCCCCGCATTCCACTAGTAGACAAGGGTTGTGGCCAGTTTTGGAAAGCTACGTCCACATGACCAATAATAGACTGGGGATCTTGAACCGAGATGAGCCCTTGATAGCCTATTTTATTAAAGAGAGCTTTCTTGAGCTTTGACTATTCCCTTTTCCATCAATTCCTCCAAAGATTTGACAACCATTTTCCGGGTTTCGGTTTCTTCCTTGGTAATCTCAAAAAGATGGAAAAAGTCGGCCAAGAGTTGCTCCAGCCTAATGGGGTTACTCATAAGTTTGAGTATTTCAAGTAAGACAGGGGTAATTGTTAAAGGCTCTCTCCCTCCATAGAGGATGATGGAGGGGTCATGGTGTTTGCCCAAGGGCCCTTCGACCTTATAGGTGATCGCATCGGCAAGGCAAAGGCATGGATTTTTTTGCATGCTGCCCTTATCTGTCACCATCCTCTTTTGCGCCAGAAACTGCCAATTCTTATAGCTTTGCTGAAGCATGGAAGATGGGCGGCAAAAATTGGTGTTTTCCAAGGTGGTTTCGGTAATCCAATCGAAACCATATTTCGCAAAAATTGGCCTGAACTCATCGGCTGCATACATGGCAGATTCATCGGAAAAATGGTATTCCAAGGGTCCAAAGTGCAGGAATAGCCCACCGGGTCTGAGCACCCTGTCCACTTCCTCCAAAAGCAGATCCAGCGGAAACACATCGGTAAAGTATGCCGACACCACTATGTCCATCGAACCGTCTTTTAGGGGCATGTTCAGGGCGTTGCCCAATAAATAATGGATTCTCTGGGCAGTCATAATCAAATCGTCATTCCTGTCCTTTATGGAAGCCTTAATCTCCTTGACCATTTCTGATTGGTGAAAAGTCCTTTTGAGTTGGATATCATAAAAACTGAGGGAACCCTTCATCAAGTGGTTGAAGCAGTAGGCCATGGTCGGGGAATTGTCCAGTGCCACTACCTCCCTGAACTGTTCGCCAAGTTCTACAGCAATACGTCCCATCCCTGCTCCCAACACCAATACGCTTGGATGGGAATCGTAGTAGGGACCCAACATTTCTAATATGCTCTTTGCAGTTTTCAGTACCTCTTCTTCATGAGCCTTTTCTCCGGACCAATCCCTCATCAAATAACTGAGGTCTGTGGTATAGGCCATTTTATCAAGCGGTTCTTCATCAATCGATTTTTCCGGTAAATGAGCCTGTAGGCTTTGAAGTACCTGCTCGACCAGACTGCGGTTCTTTCTGAGTCCTTTTGCCAACAGTTGGTAAAAGGAGCGGCGTTCCGGAAAGTCGACACCAAATTGCTCCACTTTTGACTCATGCTTTTTTTCATGATCGACATAATTCCGGTAATAGCCGTGGAACTGGCGGATGACTTTGTCAGGACGATCGAACAAAAAGGGGACTCTTCCTTCGATCAGCGGGTATTTCGTCTTACATTTTTCACATGTAATATGGGAAGCCTCTATAGGGTGATGGCCATCCAAAAAATGGCCGCATGTGGGACAAATCAAAAAGCGCGATGGAATGTACATAAATCTATAATGCAATACAGTTGCAATTATAAAAACGATAACTTATTTTCGCAACATTATTGCATGTTTTAACTCTTGATAATTAACAAATAATCACAAACATTTTCGATCTATGAGATTCTTTTTTACACATTTGCTTTTGTTTCTTCCATTCTTTGTTTGGGGACAAAAAGCCTCCATTGAGGGGGAAATTTTTGACGCGGACAAAAGTCCGCTCCCTTCCATTACCATAAAACTCGATGGCACCGCTTTTGGGACATCCACTGATAATGCAGGTAACTTCAGTATTTCCGACATTCCTGAAGGTTCGTATGTCATCGTGGCCTCCGGTGTCGGTTATGAAGTAAAGTCTGCATCACTTACCATTCAATCGGGAAAGACAACCTATATACAATTACAGCTGAACGAAGGGGAAACGGCATTGGAGGAAGTAGTGGTAGAGGCACTGTCACTGCCCCGTGAAAGCCAATCGGTAACCAGGACCAGTACACCATTGATCGAAGTGCCCCAACAGGTTCAAGTAGTGGACAGGGCCACCATCGAAGACCAACAGCTCTTTACCATGGACCAGGCCCTGAAAAATGTGGCCGGAATAAATGTCTCGGGTTCCAATGGGGCCATGAACATCAGGGGCTTTGGCACCAATGCCAGCAATACCCTGATCAATGGAATGAAGGGCACACCCTACCCGGCCGGTGTCATGCCGCTATTGGCCAATGTGGAATCGGTGGAAGTCATCCACGGCCCCTCTGCGGTACTGTATGGTGAAGGTTCCCTTGGCGGACGCATCAACCTGGTAACAAAACAGCCCAAGAAGGAAACACATGCCAATGTATCCATTGGTGGTGGCAACTATGGCCTGTTCAGGGCCATGGGTGATGTCACAGGGAAACTGAACCCTTCCGAATCCCTATACTTTCTGGTGGGTGCCGCCTATCAAACAGGGGGAAGGGTCACCGATAATTTCGACAATGAGAATTTCCAACTTTACGGCAGTCTGAAATGGGAAGCCTCCGATAAAACCAATTTGCAACTGAATGCCAATTTCAACCTGGACCGTGCCACGAGCAACTGGGCCCCTGAAATCCCTGTCCTGGATGGATTACCGGTATTCTCCTTGCCCGATGAATTTAATTTTCAAGCCGAGGATGCCTTTTATGATGGAAACAGCTACCAGCTCCAATTGCTTGCAGACCACGAACTGAATGCTAATTGGAAGGCCAATCTTCTGTTTGGTATCAGCCAAAGCAAGGCAGAACGGAACCAATATGGACTTTCCTGGACCTTCGATCAGGAGACCGGTGACCTTGGCCGTGACTATACAGAGCAGGAAGTGGTTTCTCCCACCACCACGGTCAACCCCTATGTGGAAGGTAAGTTCAATATCGGCAGGATAAAGAACAAGCTGGCAGCAGGTGTCGACCTTACCTTGTCCAGAAGCAACTATCCCAATGGCATAAAATATTTCAGTTCACTTCCGCTCAACATCTATGCCCCGGACTATTCTTCCGGAAAAACAGGGGACTACCTCGGCTACAGTAGCCGCACGGAAAAATTCACCTACAATACCGTAGGGGTCTATCTTCAGGACCAGTTGACGCTTTCCAAAAAGCTCAAGGCCCTTTTTGGGATCAGGTACACCAATTATTACATGAGGTATTTTGCCGACGATGACCAGGGGAATGCACTTTACGATGAACAGCCCGAAAATACCGAGGCCATCACCCCAAGTCTTGGATTGGTATACCAAGCAAGGGAACACACTTCCTTTTATGTGGATTACAGCAAGGGATTTGTGCCCCAGTACAGCAATGAACGGAAGTTTGGTGGACCATTTGATCCGGAAATAACCCACCAGTACGAACTGGGATACAAAGGGGAATATGCCAAAAACAGGCTGCATACCACCTTGGCCGTTTACCACATCACCAAACAGAATGTGCTGGTGTACTATGACGACCCGGAGCTGCCCGACGGATATGGCTACCGGCCACTTGAAGAAGTACAGAGCAAGGGCATCGAAGTGGGCGTCTCCGGTTACCTGACAGACCGTCTGTACTTGATAGCCAACTACAGTTTCAACAACACAGAAGTATCGGAAAGCAACACCCCGGAGAACGAGGGAAATACCTTTTACAATTCTCCCGAAAACCTGGCCAATGGCTGGGTAAAATACGCCCTGCTCAAAGGGGAAGGGATTACATCCACCATCGGGATGGGAGTAAATTATGTAGACGAACGAACCACCTATTTTGGGGACCTTCCGGATTATACCGTGGCAGACGCCATGTTGAGCATCGGGTTTAAGCGATATAAGCTTCAACTTAACGTCAACAACCTTTTTGATGAACAGTATGCCATCAGCGGTGGATATGTTGATTATTTGCCAGGAATGGGAAGGAACTTCCTGCTTACGGCGAAGTGGTCCTATTGATAGATCATCTAAAAGCGCCATCATCACAGATGTAAAACCAAACCTCGAACCTGTACATGATCCAACTTGATAAGGTCACCAAAACATTTGGGAACAAAACTGCGCTGGACAGCCTGAGCATAAACCTGCCAAAAGGGGAAATTTATGGTCTATTGGGGAGCAATGGAGCGGGTAAGTCCACCACGCTATCCCTTCTGCTCGGGTTTATCCGCCCTGACCACGGGTCGGTAAGGCTCGATGGGATGGATCCCTTTGATCGCCCATCCAGAACCCGGAAAAGCATTGGGTATATCGCTGAGAATGTCAGTCTATATCCCTACCTCTCCGGTCTGGAAAACCTTGATTATTTCTGCCGGATCGCCGGACTCCGATACCCCAAATCCAAACTCAGCGCCACCCTTTCGGAATGTGGGCTTCCCTCCACCTCCCATGACCTCCCACTGTCCGGCTACTCCAAGGGAATGCGCCAAAAGGTGGGCATTGCCATTGCCTATGCCAAGAACGCTACCGTTTACCTGTTGGACGAGCCTGCAAGTGGGCTTGATCCCGCCGCCAATTTGGAACTGTCCCAATTGCTCCAAAAACTGGCAAGACAAGGTGCTACCATACTGATAGCCTCCCACGACCTGCTTTGGGCAAAGGAAACCTGTGACCAGTTGGGTATTTTGCGGGACGGCAAACTTATGGGAGAGTATGCGGCACTGGAAACCAGTATCGGGAAACTGGAAAAAACCTATTTGGATTTTATGAAACAACCTGATGTACCCTATGCTGGAGATCATAAAAAATGAATGGAAGGGCCTGCTCAGGAATCGGCTCATATTATTGTTGTTCGCTTTCTGCATGGCCGTTACGGTTTGGGTTACCCTCCTCGGACAATGGGCCGCCGATCATAAAGACCGGCTGCATGAACATGCAACAGCACATATGCGGGAGCAATGGGACGGCATGGGGGACAGCAATCCACACAATGCTGTCCACTTTGGCACGTATGCATTCAAGCCTTATGGCTTTCTTTCCAGTATCGATGAGGGCGTACAGGCAGTAACGGGCAATGTGATCAGACTGGAGGGACATGTCCAGAACGAAATGGCCTATTCTGACGCTTCCAGGTCCCTTGCGGTATCCCACTTTGGGAAGTTGAAACCTGCCCTGTTATTGCAATACCTTGTTCCGCTGCTGCTTATTTTCACGGCGTTCTCCTCTATAAGTGGGGAACGGGAGGCCGGTAGGCTCCGGTTGCTATTGGTTCAGGGACTCTCCCTGCCAAAAATCATTTTTGCAAAAGCCATTGCCATCGCTTCGCTCGGCTGGCTTTTGCTTACCTTGATGTTGGCCGTTTTCCTAATGGAACAGGGACCTTCCATGGAGCAGGACGAGATCCTCAGAATAGTCCTTTTGTCCATTTCCTATTCGATTTTTTACGCTGTCCTGGTGCTGCTCACCGTGTGTCTCTCGGCATGGTCCAAACGTTCTTCGGCTTCCCTTTCGACCATCATGGCACTTTGGGTGGTTTGGGTGATATGTTTGCCGATTGTTGCCGGGGGCATTTCCGATGAGCTACATCCCCTGCCCAGTCGCCGCACCTTCAAAACCGCCATGGAAAAGGACAGGCACCAGGGCATAGACGGGCATAATCCTTCAGGGGAGCGCAGAAAAGCCTTTACGGATAGTCTGTTGGTCGCTTACGGGGTAGATGAAGCCAGCCAACTTCCCATCAATGCAGACGGGCTCATCATGCAGGCCGATGAGGAATATGGGAACAGGGTCTGGGACAAACACTTTGGGAACAACCGCTCCATTTTGGAAAAGCAGAAGAAGGTCCGGCGACTGATCGCCGTTTTGGATCCTTTCATGTCCCTTCAGCACCTCAGCATGGCCTTTTGTGGAAATGACCTTTACCATTCGCAGGATTTCCAGGTCCAGGCCGAAACCTACCGGAGGGACATTATCAAAACCATGAACGAAAAACATGCTTATGGGGGATCCAAAACCGGGGACTGGAGTTGGAAAGCATCGGAATCATTCTTCCAGTCCATCCCGGAATTTGCCTATGACCGCCCAAGGATCACCTCGGTCATCGACCAATACCTCATCGACATGTTCAACTTGTTATCCTGGACAATTTTGCTCGTGGTACTGACGGTCCTGTATGGTCCCAAATTGAAATTTGAATAATATGAAAGCAGCTTTTTTATTTGAATGGAAACATTGGTGGAGAACGCGGGCCAAGGTCGGTGCCATTTTCATGTTCCTGTCACTTTGCGTTTACTCCATGTACACTGGCAAAAGCCAATACAACAAGCAGGTGCATGAGATAGACGAAATTCTCGCGGATCAGGAAGAGGAACTGGAAAAAGTGGCCTCATGGATGGAAAACGAAAATAAAGGACCCGAGGGCAATGCCTATATAGATGTCACCACCCCCCTTTGGGCCATTTGGCATACTCCCTCGTGGATCGTAAAGAAACCCTCGCCAATGATGGTGTACAGCATTGGGCAAACAGAAAGTTTCGGGTATTATAAAAAGGTTACCGAATGGTCCACCATTTACGACAATGACCTTGTACAAGAGCTTTCCAACCCCGAAAAGCTGACCTCAAGCACCTTGGATTTCGGATTTGTCGTGATCTATCTCGCGCCACTGCTCATGATCATCCTTCTCTATAACATCAAAGGTTATGAGCAGGATTCCAACATGCTGGGACTATTGAGGGTTCAGCTGCATTCCATCGGCCAATGGTTGGTTGGCCGGATCCTCTATTATTACCTAATGGTGATGGGGGGCATATTTTTTTCAATGGCAATATTTGGCATAATAACTACCGTCCTCCCATCAAACGCCATGGATTTCATGGCCTATTTCATTACCGTTGCCGTTTACCTTTTGATATGGACAATACTGCTTTCCTTGGTTTTGGTATTGAATACCGGCAGCACGCTGAAGGCAGTAATAATGTCTGCCATATGGTTGGTGTTGACCATCTTGATCCCTGGGTCGGTGCATCAATCCATGGCCATTGCTTATCCTTCCAGCTATATGACCGCATTCCTGGATGCCAAAAGAAATGGGACCAATGAGCTTTACGGCCTGTACGGCCTTTCCCAAGATTCCCTTAGAGAAGTTATGTTGGATCCAAAGCTGGAATTGCACGGTACGGCATCTGCCCGGGACAGCCTCATTGGGGAAGACCTGATCAGCAATGCATTGCCCTACTTGGCAAACCTTAAAACCCGCAATGCGGCCGCCGATATTGAACAAGAAAATTATGCAAGGAACCGGTACATACGGTCCCGATATTTCTTCAACCCGGTAACTTTTTTCCAAAACCGCCTGAATGCCATCTGCCAAACCGATTATTATGCCTATAGGGCGTTTCGGGACCGGATTCAAGAAGTGATCGACCGGCGCTCAGCCACCAGGGCAATGGATGTCTGGAACAAGATCGAGGTGGACAAAGAAAGGCTTAATTTCTATAACACACATTTTAACCTGTTGGACAAAAGAGTGGATGATGAAGAACTCTAAAATAAAACTACAGCCCTTCCCTATTCGCATAGGAATAATGGGTTTCCGCGATCAGGATAATATGGTACATTACCTGAAGCTCAAATAGCTTTCCTGCCTTGATCATTTTCACGGACAGGCGGTTGTCCTGATCGCTGTGGCAAAGGGTTCCGGAAGGATGATTATGTGCTTTATGTAAAGCTTTACATAAAGCACATAGTAAGGGTGTTTTAAATTCCGAATGGAAACATATCTTGAAGGAATCAGCTACAATAGTAATCACCAATAAGGCGGAATGATCCATCAAATTTTCTTGTCATACCATTACAAATTTAATCTCTATTTTTTTATCTGTCTCCAAGCTAGGGTAGTAACTCCAAATTGGCCTTGACCAAAAAAAGGGGCTTCTCCCCTTTTTCCTCAGGTCATCTTCCCGGTCAGGTAATCCACGGCTTTCTGTGCCTTTCCGGCAGCTTCCACCAACAGCCGCTTGTCGTTTTTAAGCTGGCCAAGCCAATGCTGGATATAGGCAGAGGAATTCTCCTGAAGGTCGTTCTCCCAGATACCGCACAGGTTGCCCAGGTAGCTTGCGCCCATCTCTGCGGTCAGTTCTTCACGTGCATAGTAGCCCTTTCCCTTACAGGAGGTATCCCAAAGCTCCTTTCGGTCCAGTCTTTTTGGATGGCCCGTTCCGTGGACGGCTTCATGGTACAAGGTCTGGTAATAATGCCTTTCACTTCTGAACAGCTCCTTTTTGGGCATATTGATATAATCCTTTGCCGGATGGTAATAGGCCTGTGCCTCCCCATGCCTGATTTCGGGAAGGTCCGGGACATTTTCCAGTAGCTCCTCACAGGCCTTGATGGCCTGGAAAGGTTCCTTCTTTTCTACATCCGACATTTCCCATTCCACCCCTTCGGTATCTTCGATATTGAATACATTGTAATACTTCAGAAAGGCACGCCTGTCCACCAGTCCTTTGGGGAGTTTTCTGGCTTCTTCTTCCGAGAGCTTTTTACCGGTTTCCTTATGCCGGTAAACAACATTCCAGTACACCACCGGAACAGATTTGGCCCCTTTCCTGATCTTCGCCCCCAGCCTTTCGGCCTGCTTGAAGGTCAGGTAATACGGATAGGCATGGTTACAGCTGAGCAATAGCCAAAGGTTGATGCCCTTGTAGACCTTGCCTGAATGGAAGTTTTTGGGCAGTCCCATAACAGACCAGGGCTGTTTCCATGGGACAATGCCCTTTTCAAGGCTGGCCATGATCCTTTCGTTGACGATCGCATAAACATCTTTTCGGGAATTTTTTCTTTGTCGCTTCATAATAATATCGTTTTTAAGTGAATGATTTTAATTATGAAGCTCCCCCAGGCTGCAGGGGACATTAAAGGCAAGGAGGATCGGAATAAATAAGCGGGGGAATAGCAATGGCTTTATGCCGGAAATCCTTGCCCTGTATGGGAACTGGCTGCCTAACTTTGCTGGGTAATTGAATAAGAAATGAAAAAAAGCGCCTGTCCCTTTATTATTGATTCCCAGCTCAGGTCATATCCCTCCACTGCATTAAAGGACCATAACCCCTAAACAAAACAACACATTTTCATAACTATTTTGAATATGTATTCACCAATAAACATAATAACCAGTGAACACCTGTTCCATTTGACAAAACCACCGAAACAACCTACACTAGAACCATAAGGCCTACCATTGAAAAAAGGTCGGCAAGGGAAAAGCCATTATCCTTACCGGCCCAAGGCAGGTGGGCAAGACCACCTTGATCAAGGATACCCGATATCGGCATTACCCTAATGGTCATCACCCACCAGTCCAAGGATGTCTAGCCTTGGTAAGCGGGTCATCTTCATTGACCTGTCCAATTTGCAAAACAATCCATTGAAAAGAAGAAAATGGAAATATGAACTGTGTCCCTTCAGTTGGGAGGAGTTTGAAAATTTACATGTAAAACACTCAAACAAAAGGTATTTCATGATTTGCCCCCAATTGCTTACCTTTGCAATGGGAACGATATTTGATTCTTTGAATGACATCCAATTTCTTTCAGTAGAAATGAACAAATGAAAAAAACTGTAAACATAGCGACCCAATTCCCCAAGCACCTTTTCTGGGACATGGATCCAAGTAAGCTTTCCGTTTACAGGGACAAATCCATCATTATCCCCAGGGCTTTGTTTGCGACCACACGGGACAGTTTTGAACAGGATATCCAAAAACTCGAAGACCTTTATTCCAAAAGGGATATTTTGGACACCCTGAAAAAAACCAAGGAACACATCAGCAATGAGGTTTGCAAACTGGTTTCGGTGCGCTATAAGGTTGCCCCATTTTTCAGGTACTCCCTATGAAAGCAGTATCGGCTGAACTAATTGATACAATCAAGGAATTACAGGAACTTAACTCCCTCAAGAATTTTGCACTTGCCGGAGGGACCAATCTGGCATTGCGTTTCAACCACCGCGAATCCATTGACCTCGATTTGTTCTGCCCCCAAATCATCGGCTTTAAGGGATTTCAAAAGATCAGGGAAGAAGTCCAGAAATTATATGGGGACAAGGTTTCCAGTTTCATGGATCCCACCAACATCAATGACCAGTTTACCTTTCTGAGATTTTTTGTCCAGAAGAATTCCATGATGGTAAAGGTAGACGTGATCCAGAACATGAAGGCCATTGATCCCATTGAGGAATTGAATGGAATAAGGCTGTACTCTATCCGTGACATTGGGCTGTTCAAGTTGATCAGTGCCTCCAGCAGACCAGCCAAAAAGGACATTTATGACCTTTATTACATTACTGAACATATCCCCTTGGTTGATCTTTATAGTGATCTACTCAAAAAGCATTCAACCTTTAACAGCAATGAGGACAGGAACATCTTTGATCTTGACAAAGAAAAAAATGCCATTGACAACCCCTTGTTGTTATTGCGATTTGATGGTAGCTATAAAGTAGCTAAGGACAAAGTGATGCACTCCCATGACAATATCATCACAATGGAAGAGGCCCAATCATGGAGGATGGCCAGCATCCATTGGAGGATGCAGCTAAGAAGGCTCTGTGCCCATTTGGGCATCCAATACCCGTCTCCCCGCCATTGATTCAAGAACACCGGTTGCACCATGACCAAAAAGGGGGTTAGCCCGGTTTCCTTTTCCCAACCAACAGGTGTTCCAGCGATGGGGTATCCATGATCCTGTCGATTTCCATTTTGACGACCTGTTGCACCTCCTTTTTGACCATGTGGTAATTCTCCTCCACTTCTGAAGTACTGATATCTCTGACTTTCGGAATGGGAATGTAGGCAGCCGTCTCCCGTGCAATGGCCGCATGGTCGTTCTGGATTTCGGCATGAAACATTTTGTGGGAGATCCGTTCATCGGGATTATCGGCCACCATGCCCACAAATTCCCCTGATGACAATGAGGCGATGGTAGAAGCGGGCACGGCCATGTCCAGTTGGCGGGATTTGCTGATGGATGTGTCGTTGCTGTTGATCGAGAGGCTCGTCCTGTCCTGCATGATCTTGCCGAAGCGTTCTGACAGCTGCTTTGCCGTATCGCCCAGCACCTGGCCCGACACGATATTGCCCACGGTATTCATGATCACCTCTGCCTGTTCCCTACCATAGTCCTTTTTGAGCTGGCTGTAATCCTGTATGCCCAGACAGGTGGCCACCTTGTTGCTCCTGGCCGTGGCGATCAGGTTGTCCATGCCGTTGAAATAGATGGTCGGATATTCATCGAATATCAGGCTGCTCTTGAGTTTTCCTTTCTTGTTGGCCAGCTTGGTAATTCTGGAAATGTACAATGACAATACTGCCCCGTATACCTGTTGCTTTTGCGGGTTGTTGCCCACGCAAAGGATTTTTGGCTTTTTCGGATCATTGATATCAAGGCTGAATTCGCTATCGGAAAGCACATAATAGAGCTGTGGGGACGACAACCTTGCCATGGTTATCTTGGCACTGGCAATCTGTCCTTCCAACTGCTCCTTTGCCCCCTTTTCGAACGCCGATACAAAGGGGTTGATCAAAGCCTCGATTTCCGGTTCAGTGCGCAGCACGGTAAACAGGTCGGCATAATCCAGAAGCATCAGTTCGATCACGTGGGGAAGGGTGCAATATTTTCCACGCTGGTGCTTTTTCAAGAACCATATGACCGCCGTCAGGAAATTGATGGGCGACTCCACAAAAAAGTCGCCCTGCTTTTTGATCCACTCCCGGTTGAGCCCCATCATGATCGTCCTTGCCGCCTCACTGGCATCGGTGATGTCCAGCATGGTCTCCGGCTCCAGGGGATTACAGCGATGGGAATGGCTCAAGCGATCAAAATTGATGGTATAGAATCTTGGCTTTTCCTTATAGGCAGCAAGGTTCTTCAAAAGGGTATTGTAGGCAATGATGGACAGGTCATCGTATTTGTAATCATAGATGAACATGCTGAAGCCCTTTTGGATGTGCTGGGCAATAACATGGCGTATGACAAAGTAGCTTTTCCCGGATCCCGGTGTCCCGGCTACCAGCAGTGCCCGGAAAGGGTTGATGATGTTTATCCAGGAAGCCCGTACCTTGTTTTTGAGTTTGTAGCATGCCGGCAGGTTGACCGAGTATTCATTTTCCAGCAATCTTTCTTCCTGTGGGAAAGTCTCGTTGAGGTGGTTGAACACGTTCTTTTGGTTTCCCAGAAACAGCACCCTTCCCATTCGTGCCCCGGTGGAAAGCACGGCTAAAAAAGAAAGAGAGGTTATGGCCATATAAGCATAGAAGCTGCTTAGAGGCCATACTATTTCACCTGTCCAATAATGGCAGGAAAGGAAAACGGCACTGCCCAATAGAAAACCCACCAGCAAAGGAGCCATTTTACTGTCCTCCTTCTTTTTGCCCTTGCTGCCCAAAAGGGACACGCACAACAGGAACAGGACCAATCCCTTTGTCCATACGGCGGAAGCAAAGAGCCCCGTCTCTGCCAGTCCGGCCAACAGTCTGTCGGTAATGGCATGGCAGGCTCCCAGCTGGCAGAAAAGGCCATAACCGGTATGGTAAAAGTGCAGGCACAGTATCCCCACACTTCCCTTGCGGGTTATGTCGATGATCTTGCGCAGTCCTTCTATGCTTTCACCTGTTGCCACGTTCTATAGTTTTGGTCTCCGTCGTTTCTTCCTTTTCCTTTTCAGCGGGTAGGGCACCGGTTCGTAGGCAGCTCCCTGGAAGAGCAGGTCCAGAATTTCCGTCCTGCTGAGCGAAGGAATAAAATTCAACAGGGAGGTTTCGATGGATGTTTCCTTAGGCCCTTCCAGTGCACATGGTCTTGAAAGTGCGGCAAACCGCTCCTGCACCCCTTTTGCCGAAAGGCCTTTGCCCAGTTGGCTGCCATTGAACACGCACCTGTTGACAAAGTCGATATAGGTCAGCCCATACACCCTTCCCTCACCGTTCTGCCGAATGACCAGCCCTACGCCTTCTTTGGACAGCTTTTTCCTGAACTGCTCCATGCAGCCCGAAGGCCAGAGTGCCTTGGACACGGTTTCCTTCAAGGGTGCCCTAAATTCCAATGTCCTTTTGGCGTTCCGTTCAAATGCCTTTTCCAAACGGGACAATGTGGGCCTTTCATACAGCTCACTTGCCTTGATGGGCACGCCCACCCTGTTTCCCTGCCGATCAACAATACTGTAGACCAGTCCCTTCTTTTCGTGCATCCTGCTTCCCGGTTCTCCCTGATAAGCGGTCACGTTAAAATGTCCCAAGATGGCATTCATCTGGCCAAGCGAAGTAAACCGATAGTTGTAAAGCACTTCCTGTACGGCCTTGGTCACTGCAGCCTTGGTTTCCTTTTTGCCGTATTCCACAGGTTCCAGCGGTTGGAGCAGGAACCGCTTGCGGTGGCCCTGCTCTTCGGCCACCACCAGGCCGTAGTCCTTTTCAATCTGCTTTCTTGCCGGCTCTGAAAGGAGCCTTCCCAGATTATGTGTTTCAAGCCGTCTGCCCTTTGCGTCAATATTACAGGTGGCCACGTGCAAGTGGGGATGTCCGGCATCATGGTGGAGATAGACCAGGTAGGGCTGCCCTCCAAAGCCTATCCTATCCATATACTCTGTAGCGATCCTTTTCATGGTATCGGCATCCAACTTGTCATCCGGGGAAAAGTTAAGGGAGATATGCAGCGCATTGGTTTTCGTCCTTTTGTTCATTTTGATCAACTTGTCTAAACGCTGCAGCTTTTCCTTATGATCAGGATCAAGCTGCAGAAATCCACTGGCCATAAGCAAAGTGGCCTGTCCGTTTTCCACCTTGTTTTCATTATAGCGCAACACACCCCGGATGGACTTCCCGGTAGTGATCCTTACGACCATGGCCTTTTCGACAATCGGTCAAGTACCAAGAGCAGTTTGGAAACCAGCCCTCCCACCTTGGCGTACAGCGGCATGACTTTCCTTGCATAAAAGCGTTTGTTCTTCGGTTCGGGGTGGGCATGGAAATAGTGGACAAGCTGGTTGATGTTCACCCCGATTTTGTGGAGTGCTGTTTTGATCGCTACCAGTTCGCCCTTTACCTCATCTAGGGAAGCGTTCCGGGTGTTGACGGTAATGGCACGTTCAAAGAGCATGCTCCGCAGCAGTTCGCTCAGGTTGCGGCAACCTGCCGATTGTTCCAGTAACCGTTCCAGTTTCCGGTACTCTTCCGCTTTAAAACGGACGGTCTTCCTGTAGGTACGTTCCGGTCTTTTCTGTTTCATGGTTGCTGGATTTGCATGTTCCGACTTTGGAGGGATTGCCCCCCCTTGCCACTCCGGCAGCAAGGGGCAAGATCGGATTGGCGTCAGACAATCCTACATCTTGCTGGCCGCCGGATCGCGGCCCCGGATTGGGACAAACTGTCCTCCGTTAAACATGTTAAAATGATAGGCCTTTAGAATACCAAGTTCAGTTTTCCAGGTTCCACACCCACTGGTCTGCGGCCATCACCCAGTCCCGTAACGGGCTTCCCGACTCACTTTTCCAGTCCAGTCCCTGATAGTAAAAATAGAATACTTCCGCCTCAGAATCCGGAATGTTCATAAACCGGAAATAGGCCTTCACTTCTTCGATGGTAGGTGGAATACGGTCAGTAAAATTCGGATGTTCACTTTGGTCTTTCATGATCGTTCTTCGTTTTGTTAAAGTCCAAAGGTGGATCATAAAAGGCTGGAATGGTCACACTGAAAACCGAAGGGGGAGCTGAAAAACAAAAGGAACACCGCTTTCCCAAATTAGGCAGCACTTAAAGCAAGAATAAAAAAAAGGCCTTACAGCCCTCCTTCATCCGCGAATGAATAATATCCTTCGGTTGTGATGATAATATGATCCAATACCGGCAATTCCAATAATTTCCCGGCTTTCACCATTTTTTCCGTTAGTCTTTTATCCTGTTCACTGGGTTTTAAGGTACCGGATGGATGGTTATGAACCTTATGTAAAGCTTTACATAATTCGCATTATGCAAAGTATAATATTATGTAAAGCGAAATTTATAAATATCTGATTATGAAAAAGTTGACAACAATAAACTTTACATAAAAACACACCGTGTTCGAATTTAAACTATGGTTGTCCCATTTACTTATTACTGCAAATAGCCCTAAAGGGCATTTAGCAGGCTTTCTTGAATCCTCTTTTGGTTATTATGAATATAATTCCAAAATTATGTGCAGTTTATTATGTAAACTAAATTCATATTTAGTAGCTTATTATCAATATTTTAAACTCATTACTTTACATAACCATTTCCTTTTCATAATGCGAAATTATCATAGCCGTAGCAGATGCTTTCATGGCTGCCCCAAAGATCACTTTCAGGTCTACTACAGTCCCTGCAGTTCCTCCGGATGAGGCGTTGATAATTCCAAGGACACGGTTAGCCCTATTTAGGAGAATAACCTTAAATTCTTCAATAAACTCTATTTTCGACTCATCCCAGTTGGCCCTTAAAATCCTATTGGCAGTCAAGGAGGACGTGATTTGGGGCTTTTGGGAAACCTTTGAATTGGCCTTGTAACTTAGTACAATTTCTGCTACTTGGCTGGATACGATGTCTTTGTTGTTGCTGTCCATAACATTTCGTTTTTGATGGTTAGAAATTAATTATGGACACCGCCCCGCTTGAGGGCAACCAAAGCCAAGTGGCAACGGAATAAATGAGGGGGCATGCGGGAATGGCATGTGTTTATGCCGGACACTCTTGGCTGCCCCGGCAGCCCGAAAGCGAACTTTGTGCAGTGATTAATGGATAAAGAATAATAAATCCAATTAGAGCAGTTAGGATTTCGTCAAAATTATCAATCTGATAACTTTCAAAATGGCTAAAAATGGCAGTACCCAATTTTATCATTTCTTTCTTCTATGTTACTCAGGATATTATTTCTTAAAACCATTAATATAAATCCATAAAAAGACCTGAATAGGATAATTAGTGATGGAAATCACTCCAAAAGAAATTATACAGACTATATGCATTTAACTGTAATCACAAACCAAGAACAAATGTTCAAATTACCGACCCTACCTCCCAAATCACTCCTCTTGGATGCCACCTTATAACGGGAAAGAATAAAGGTGCGGGGTGCTGACGTCAAAAAGCATTCTCTTGCCCTAGACCGTATTCCTTCCCTTTATACTTTTGCAGCAAGGTGTGGTGGATATCGGTAATTAGAAAACAAAGCCGATAATTGAAACAAACAATTTCTCAAACCAGAGTAAAGCGCATAGAAACATCAATTCATAGGCTAATTCAACGACAAAAGATTCTTGCAGTCTAGCTTAGTACCTGTCAATTTTAAAACTTTCAATTATCCATTGATCCTGATAATAGTCCAATTATGAACTAAATGGTAATATATCACCAACCTAGAAACGTACTGTTACTAAGGCCGTAAATTATTTATGATTGATGGTTTTTTAAAATGCCTAGTAAAAGTCAATATCCGACACTCCGCGTGCTGCACGGGTAATATTAATGGCCACCTATGGACTGGCGGTAATAATGGCCAGAAATGCGGCTCCTGCCGAAGCGGTAAGCCCCCATTGTTTACGCAGTAGCATTAAAGGGGTCAGCAGCTGATCTGCTCCCCAGTGAGCCGCCCATGCAGCTAATATTAGTACGCCTGCCCATAACCATCCATTCATATATTTAGAGTTTAAGTTTCACTTTGCTAACCTTAAAATCCTAATTGCACCACGCATCACAAAGGCAAAAACGATCCCGCCTACAATCAAATCAGGCCATTTGCTTTCCAGCCAATAAACCAATACCCCGGCCAGTATCACCCCTGCGTTAACGATGATGTCATTAGAGGTAAAGATCGCACTGGCCTGCATGTGGGCCTCTTTACTTTTTGCCTTGTTGATCAGCCATAGTGAAATGAGGTTGCCCGCTAAAGCAAGCAGGGATACAATAATCATCCACTGGAACAGAGGCGTTTCGCTTTGAGTAAAAAACCTACGTAGTACTTCCGAAAACCCAAGCAGGGCCAGGGCCATCTGAAAGTAACCACTGATCTTGGCAACTTTTTTCTTGCGGGAAATAGCTGCTCCCACCGCAAAGAGACTCAGACCATAGACAATGGAATCAGCCAGCATATCCAGCGAGTCGGCTATCAAGCCCATGGACCTGGATATCCATCCGGTGGTCATTTCGGCTACAAAAAATCCAAAATTGATGCCCAGCACCCACCAGAGTATTTTCTTGTGCTTGGTCTCGTCTTCGGCAATAGGCATTTCTGCCTCAGTAGTACTCTGGAGTTGATCGTTGAGGTTTAGTTCACTGATGGCATTTTGTATAGGCAGTACTTCATCCTGATGAAATACTTCCAGCTTACGTGCCGGAATATCAAACTCCAGATGCTTTACCTGACTGAGAGGTTCCAGTTTCATACGGATCATTTGCTCCTCTGAGGGGCAGTCCATTTTGCTTATTTTGAAAGTGCTTTTATTCATTTGGTTAGTTTTCACAACATTTTTCACAGATACCCTGGAGCACCATATTTATCTTCTTTACATGATGATTGCCCCCAATTGAAAGTAGCTCATTTGGTATAGGATCAGGTAAACAGAAGGTTCTATTACACACTTCACAGCGAAAGTGGAGATGCCATTTTCCATTGGTTGAGTCATGCTTTGATATGGCATATTTTGCTGTCCCACTACCATCATCAATCCTGTGTACTATTCCTTTTTCTTCAAAAAGGTCTATGGTGCGATAGAAAGTCGTTTTATTTATCGGTTTTTCCTGCCGGGCAGTAGTTGCCAAAGCTTTTTGAAGTTCTTTCATGCTACAAGCCTTTTGCTTCTCAAGAATGTATTCAATCACCTTGGTACGAGTATCTGTTAAAAGAATTCCATGATCCTGAAGTATGCCTGCTGCTATGCTCATATTTTAACCATCGTTTATTCTATCATTTTAGGTATTTTTATACGCCAACAACCTCAACGCATTGAAAACAACAATCAATGTAGAACCCTCATGGATTAACACTGCAATACCGATATTGGCAAACCCGAAAATCGTAGCGGGTATCAATAAGGCGACTATCCCCAAACTCACCCAAAGATTTTGCTTGATAATGCCTTTTGCCTTTCTACTTAGCCCAATAGCAAAAGGCAAGGTTTCCAGCTTGTCGGCCATCAGGGCAATGTCCGCTGTTTCCAAGGCTACATCGCTTCCTGCCGCTCCCATGGCAATACCTACGGTACTGTTGGCCATGGCCGGGGCATCATTTACGCCATCGCCTACCATCGCCACTTTATCTTCTTTTTCTCTCAGCTCCTTAATTGCCTCTACTTTTTCTTCCGGCAGCAAACTGCCCCAGGCATCCGTGAGACCGATTTCTTTTGCTACAGCATCGGCCACTTTCTGATTGTCTCCGGTAAGCATGATCATGCGTTTGATACCGATCTTTTTCAACCGCTCCAGGGTATTTTTCGCTTCTTCTCTTGGCGTATCCATCAGGGCGATGATGCCTATGTAATCGTCATTCTGCCGGATGAGCATGGTGGTATTGCCATCAGACTCCAAGGACTTTACTTTTTCTTCTGTTTCCTTTGATGGCTTCTTATCATCCAGCGACTCAAACAGGTCCAGGTTGCCAATGTAGACTTTGTCACTTCCCAATGTGGCTTTGATCCCTTTCCCAAGCACTGCCTCCAGGTCTTTCGCCTCTGGTATATCAGCACCCTTCAGTCGTTCTTTCCCGTCACGCACTACGGCCTTTGCCAGTGGGTGATCACTAAGACCCTCTACTGCAATTGCTATTTTCAGTAGTTCTTCTTCTTTCACATCACCCAGGGCTACCACCTCCGTTAACATAGGCTTACCTTCTGTTAGTGTTCCGGTCTTGTCAAAAGCAAGGGCAGTAAGTACGCCTAAATCTTCCAGTGGACGGCCACCTTTGATAAGCACCCCACTTTTGGCAGCCCGGGCTACTCCACTGAGAACAGCACTCGGTGTGGCGATGGCCAAAGCGCAAGGGCTGGCCGCTACCAGCACGGCCATGGCGCGGTAGAAGCTTTCGCTAAAAGTTTCGTCAATAACTAAAAAAGCGAAATGGAGCAACACCACCAATACCAATACAGCAGGCACAAAATACTTCTCAAATTTGTCGGTGAGCCGCTGTGTAGGCGATTTCTGGGTCTGGGCTTCATTGACCAGTTTCACCAGGCGAGAGAGTGTAGAGTCCTTCGCTACTTTGATCACTTTGATTTCCAATGTATTGTTACCATTGATTGTACCGGAAAAAGCGCGGTTCTCGTCTTTGATGTCTTTTTCCTGTGACCAGTCTTTTTTGGGATCATCCACAGGTTCTTTATCTACGGGCACACTTTCCCCAGTAATAGGTGCTTGATTTACGCTACTCCGACCATCTACTACCACACCATCGGCTGAAATTTTGCTATTAGGCTTCACTACGATGATGTCTCCAATGCTCAGTTCTTCTATACCTACTTCTTCTGTTTTTCCATTTCTCTTGAGCAAGGCCGTTTTGGGGGCCAGTTCTGCCAAAGCAGCAATAGATTTACGGGCCTTGTTCATGGCATAATGCTCCAGGGCATGGCCCATACTGAACAGGAACAGCAACAGTGCACCTTCTGCCCATTCGCCCAAAATAGCTGCGCCAATAGCTGCTACTAACATAAGGAAGTCAATCTCAAAACCTCCTTTAGAAACCGTTTCTATAGCTTCTTTCGCGGTATAAAAACCACCAAAGAAGTACGCCCCGATGTAGAGTGCCAAGCTTACCCATGAAGGGACTGTTTCTATAAATGAAAGTCCAAAACCTATTCCCAACAACACTCCGCAGATGATGGAAAAGATCATCTCTGTATTTTTGCCAAAAATACCACCGTGTGAGTGGTCGTGATCTCCACTTTCCTTATGGTCATGGTCGTGTTGATTGACATCAGTAGGAGACGTGCTATCTTCAGAGGTCGCTCTAATATAGCGTTCCACATTAACTTCCGTATTGAGAATATCAAGTCCTTCTTTACGAAGAAATGTCAGAATCTCTGCCTCATCAATTTTTGCTGTTTCATACTCCAGACCGATCATACCTGAGGCTGAAACGGCTCCTTGTAAAACTCCTTTAAGTCTGATAAGTGAATTTTCCACTTTACGTGCATGCCTGGTATGGCGAAGTCCTTCCACTTCTATTAGCTTGTGCCCATATTTATCAAGAATAGAGGCACCTGCACGCTTTGCAAGTGTTTGAATACGATCAAGAGAAATCTTCTCAGGGTTGTAATGGAAGCAGAGCTGTGGTACACCATTGTCTTTTTCATCAGCCACATGCACTTTTTCCAAACCTTCAGTATCTTGAAGACGACTGATCAGTTTATGTACACACTGATCTTTTTCGTCCGATACTTCAGGCAGAATAATGGGTATTTTTATTTGTAGTTTTTTCATTTTTTTATTATCAGTTTAGCAACAATTATTCTTACATGATAGGCGCTTAGTTTTAGCCTTATCAAAGGCTTCTTTCCCTTCCTTCCATGCATTCTATAGGCCAGATAAGAGTCATAATTTCTTTTATATCAATTCAAATACACTCTGCTTTTACGATTACTCCAATAATACATCACTAACATAGCTACCAATAGTACAATTTGAGAAACAAATGTTTCAAGTGTTGGGAATACCCCAAGCCAATCTACATTCACCGACACCGGAAGACCGGTTATGGATATCCAACCGGCTTCCTGAAGTGAATGGATACCTTTACCAATCAGTATCAATGCCAGTAACGTAATCACCCAGGCTGAATAGCGAAACAACTGCCTTACAGGAATCTTTTTAGAATACCTTACAAACAGGATAGCGAACAGTGCGATCAATGCAAAAGCAGCCAAAACCCCCAGCCCTATTGATGACTGATTAACGGATTGGGTTTCCAGACTAATAGCCTGTAAAAATAAAATTGACTCAAAAGCCTCACGAAACACTACCATAAATGAGAAAAAGGCAATACCCAACATTTTATCTGCTTTAAGCTGTTTACCTATTTTTTCTTCAATAAACATTTTCCACTTTTTGGCGTGTGAATGGTCATGTAACCAAAACCCTACAAAGGCCAATACGATCACTGCCACCAGCGAAATCATTCCTTCCATGACTTCTCTGTTTTTACCACTTATCCCGATTACCCAATCGGATAAAAACCACCCGCCAACTCCAAAAAGAACAGCGGTTATCCATCCTCCGTGTACCCATAGGGCAGCCTTTTTTAATTCTGATGAACGTATCAGAGCGAGTATCAGAGCCAGGATTAAAAATGCTTCCAATCCCTCTCGTAGCATGATAGAAGCAGATAAGGCAAAAGAGAGCCAATAATTAAGTTTTTTATCCTGCATCAATTTCCCGGCCTGATCTATCATGTCCAGGCCATTGTTGATTTCTGTCTCCACCTTTGACTTTTCGGCTTTTTGCTCTATTATTTGTCTGATTTTAAACATTTGCTGCTCCAGCCTTGCCGTAAAAGCTGGGTCATTGGCCTTCAGCCTCGCTTCGGAAGGCTCAATACCTTCCAGGTAGGCTGCCAGGGCATCTTCACGAGCAGAAGAATAACTCCCCGTTGTATAATTTTGCAGGGCATTTTTTAGATAAGTCTTTGCCCTATCCAATGTGGATACCCGGTTAACATCCTGTGGAAATTGCGTCCTAAGAACGGCAAGTGATAATTTTGCGTTTTTGTTATCCGGCTCAAGGCGTTTTAATAATTCCACATCGGATAGGGTGGCTACCTCCTGAAGATTTACAGGTGCGTTCGCTTGCTCAAACAATTGTTGCAATCCGGATTCATTATCAGCTTTGGTTTCAAACCGGAGTGATTTTATGTAAAACGCCAAATCCCAAATTTCCTCATCGGTTAGGCTTTCAAAACTTTGCATAGCAGTTCCTTCTACTCCCAGTTTTATGGTATTGTAGGCCTGAAAGGGTGAGATTTCCTGCATCAGGGTATGGTTTAGAAAATTAGTAGGAGCTGGCACTAATCCAGCAGCTAGTTTGCCATCTCCTGCTCCCCTCACTCCGTGGCAGGCGGTACAATTCTGTACGTATAAAGTTTCCCCGTTTTTGAGGTTAGGCCATGTAAGAGGTGCCGTCTTAAACCCTGCCGCTTCTATAATGTCTTGCCTGGATTTCCCAGCTACTGTGGTTATATTCTCATGAGGAGCCTTTCGGTCTATAAGACCTTTCATTTTTTTTAATTCAGCTAAAATATTGGCCTTCTCATTCTCATTCAACTCACTGTTTTTGATAAGCTCAATTACTTTATAGCTGAATTCTAGCATTTCTGCATATTCTCCATCATTTATCACTTTTCCATTTTGTACTGCTGCGGTATAATCCCTTGAAATGTAGTCCAGCAAGTGAATGGTGGTTTGAATGTCTTTTTTTATCTCATTTCCAAAAACATTGAAAGAACAAAAACAAGTCAATATGACGGCTATTATAAATATATTTAATATGTTACTTCTCATTTATTAATTTATGTTATTCAGATGTGTTGCAGATATACTTGTTATCTATAGAATCGGTTTAAAAATTCATTTTCTGTATTCTTATGGCATTTAAAATTGCCAGAAAGGCCACACCTACATCTGCGAATACGGCTTCCCACATGGAGGCCATACCAAATGCCCCCAGGATCATTACTATTAATTTCACCCCAAAGGCCAATGCAATATTCTGCCAGACTACCTTCCGTGTAGAACTACCTATTTTTATGGCCTTTGCAATTTTTGATGGTTGATCCGTCTGGATAATCACATCTGCGGTTTCAATAGCAACATCGCTTCCCAACCCTCCCATCGCTATACCTACATCACTTACTGCCAAAACGGGTGCATCGTTAATCCCGTCACCCACAAATGCAATATTGGCTGAAGCGTTTTTCTTCATCTCCTCTACTTCATGCAGCTTGTCTTCCGGTAGCAAGCCGCCTTTGGCTTGTTCCAATCCTAGTTCAAGCCCCACTTTTTCGGTAATGGAGGGCTTGTCGCCCGATAACATAATGATTTTCTTAATGCCGGCATTATGCATTTCCCTAATGGCTTCTACTGCATCTTCCTTCAGTTGGTCAGCAATAGTGACATAGCCAGAAAATTCATTGTCGATGGCAATCATCACGATGGATTCAACGATATCATCAGTATCAGGTGGGACAGCAACACCATGAGCTGTCATTAACGCTTTATTACCGACTAAAACTATTTTATTATTGACTTTACCTTTTAATCCTTTTCCAGCTATTTCGCTAACGTCAGAGGCTATATGATTCTGTCCTTTTAAATCATACTCCAAAATAGCACGGGCAATCGGATGGGTGGATTGCCCCTCCAACGCCAGCAGATACGCCATCATTTCATTTTCGGAAATTGCCACGGGTTTGATTTCTTTGATCTTAAACACCCCTTTAGTAACCGTACCCGTTTTATCCATGACCACCGTATTTACCTTGGTCATTGCATCAAGAAATGAGGCCCCTTTGAACAGGATACCGTTTCTTGATGCCGCACCCAGGCCCCCGAAGTAGCCCAGTGGAATGGAGATTACTAAGGCACAAGGACAAGAAATGACCAGAAATATGAGCGCACGGTATAACCAATCTTTGAATATGTAGCTCTCTACAAAAAAGTAGGGCAGTACAGTAAGACAAACGGCAAGAAATACCACAATGGGCGTATAGATGCGAGCAAACTTTCTGATAAAAAGCTCAGTTTTGGATTTTCTTGCGGTGGCATTTTGGACCATATCTAAAATCCTGGAAATGGAACTGTCGTTAAATTTTTTGGTCGTTTCCAGTTCTATCACGCCTTCCAAATTAATGCTTCCCGCAAAAACCTTATCCCCTTTGTGAATGGTATCAGGTTTGCTTTCCCCGGTAATGGCTGCCGTGTTAACGCTGGCCTTTTCAGATAAAAGCGTACTATCCAGTGGAATTTTTTCTCCTGTTCGCACCTGAACCTTTTCCCCGACCTGTACGGTTTCCGGATTAACCTCTACAAAATTGTTATCACGATATACGAACGCTATATTAGGTCGTACATCAAGCAGGGCCTTTATATTGCCTTTGGCACGCCTGACTGCAGCATTTTGAAAGAGTTCACCGACAGCATAAAACAACATGACCGCTACACCTTCCGGGTATTCACCAATGGCAAATGCTCCTAGTGTTGCAATGGACATCAGTAAGAATTCGGTAAAAAAATCACCTTTGATTATGCTTTCCCAACCTTCCTTGATCACAGGTAGCCCAACCGGAATGTAAGCCCCACTGTACCAAGCAACACGTATCCAACCTTGGAAGAATGGGAACACATTAAAGTAATCGAATGAGATACCGGATATGAGCAATGTAAAACTTAAAATTGCCGGAGCATAAGTTTTAAACTTTTTTTCACTTGTTGAAATTTCAGGTGACAGTTTCTTTTTTATATCTCGCAATTGTACTTTTTTCTTTTTTAACACGACAAAACTTTTTTTCCGCTACATTTCTTGCAAATTCCGGTAACTACGAAATCAGAATTCTCTGCTATATAGCCCTCAGGTAAATTTATTTTCGGAATTTTATGATTGGTTAAACAGACAGTTTCATCACATACTGAACAATGAAAATGCAGATGCAGGTCTCTTTCTATTTCACATTTACAACCATCTTCACATAAAGCATACTTGGGCACACCGGTACCATCATCAATACTATGTACCATGCGATTTTCTTCAAAAACTTTTAATGTTCTATAAAGTGTAGTTCTATCTGACTTTTCAAAAGCTCTATATAATTCGGTAAGGCCAACCGCAGCCTCCCGATCCAGCAGATACTCCAGCACCAGCAGCCGCATGGCTGTTGGTTTTATCTTGTGCATTACAAGATTTGCTTCTAATTCTTTTATTGCGCTCATAATGTATTTTTTCTAAGTATCACTTGTGTAAACTGCACTTTTAAGACCTCACTAACCCCCGGGATGAAGGACGCCAAACCAACCTCTTTTGTAGAAAAATCTCCCGTAGCACTTAGCAAACATGCAATGGATTCTCCACCATTAAAATGCTTGAGTGTGGCATTCATTACTACCTGAGATTCCCGTTCATCTGTTATAATTTTAATAGGCCAGTTAAACGATATAGGCGAATGAGGCTGGCTAATAAAATCATCCACCGGAATCCTCCCGGAAAAAGTGATTATTGATTCATCGTTTGCAAGCTGGCTTTTCTGTTCACTTAAAAAACCGTTACCAACATCCAGGCTTTTCAGGTTAAGCTTACCTGAAATTTCTTTTGTGTCATAGTCCAGTTGAATCAATAGTTGATGACTTTCAGCAATCACCTGCTCATCATATATTTCAGCTACCATTACTATATGCCCTTCAGTAGTCCTGTAAAGCGTTTGACCTTTAACCACAAAGGAGTTGAAGGCAATTAGCAGAAGTATAAACAACTTGATTTTCATCATTAACGAACGTTTAAATTTTCTTCTATATAATCGAGTGCCTCAGGTATATCCAACTCACGTGTACCATTGCCCGTGCGAACAAAAAAATGAGAACGGTCGTTATCATGAAGATAAACCGGGGAACCAGCTCTTTTGATAGCGAGATGGCAGAAATCATATGCCTCAATTTTGTAAAAACAAACGGCTACCAACGTACATAAATTTGTTCCCAGCTTATTGGATATTAGTTCCATAATGTATTGCTCAAAACCATCCCTGCCAGGTTTTTTTAGCGTGGCATAATCTTCCTGTAAACCTCGTAGTTGTCCATCATCATCAATACCGATGAACAGATGTCCTCCACTTGTATTCATAAACCCGGCTATTGTCTTAGCTACTACTGTTTCCAGTGCCTTATTCGGCTTAAATTGGTGTAAGTCCCACCTCAAAGTAGATTTAAATTCTACCTGCTGGTTTTCTCCCGCAGCTATAAGCTCCTTGATCTCCTCCAGTTTATCTCTTTTCCCGGTAAGCTGAAATATTTTTTGTCTGACCATAAAAAGAAGTGCGAGGGTAACACCTAACAATCCAAAGAGCAATTTGGTAACCGCCTGATCCACATCCCACGACCCAACAACCTGCTGGTAGGAAGTAAGTAGCCAGGCCCACCAATTTCCCTGGTCTCCCTGCATATCGTACATGTGCAGTGAAATAAGCAAAGGCTGTAGTAAAAAAATACCAAAGGTAAAGCCAATAGCGATGTATAGAAGTAACTTGCTTTTCATCTTCTTGTCAGTTTTGGAGCCACAGGTGCCACATTTAATGTGAAGACACCTGCGACCCTATACCTATTTCATCCTGTTTTGAAGAACTTTCTTCTTTTGCTCAAATTCTTCATCGCTGAGCTCCCCTCGGGCATAGCGCTCTCTTAGCGCCTCCATGGCTTTATCCTTGCTTCTTCTTTGCCCGGGTGTAGGGTATGGAATCAGAAATATCCAAAATATGAGGATCAGCCATAGGATCCACCAAATCCAGTGCATTCCTCCGAAATACCAATCATGCATCATAACTATGAGGGTTTAAGGTTTAACATTTATTTACACTTTTTACACCACTTCCCCTGTACCACACTGTCTGCAGTAGCCAGAAAACGATGGCCGTTTTTACATTGCCACCTGAGTGGCGTTTTGGAATTTATATATTCTTCAGAAAGACAAGTACCGCCCTTTGTAGCAGCCAGTGCTTTCACCCTTTCTATCCCGTGAGGCCTATTGTTAGCACAGAATGGGCACCAGCTTTTTCTTATTCTTACACTGAAGGGAGTAGCCTGCCAGCGATGGCCTTCAGCACATTGCCACCACAGTTTTGATTTGCTGTTTATGTACAAATCGGATAGACAAAGCCCTCCTCTTTTTCGGGCCAGATATTGCATTTCTTCAATTGGACTTGACATATCTACTTCATATCAAATCTTTTAATAGATTTTCCAGTCTTGATCCGATAAGCATCATCTATTTCTGAAACGTAAATAATGCCATCGCCCGGTTCAGGTGTTTGAGCCTTGCCACAGATCAGTTGAATGGCTTTATCCGTTTCCTCATTTTGGCAGACCAGTTCCAGCTTAACAATCGGGCTATCGGTAAAATGAAAATCCAATGATGGAGATGCATCAGGATCTTTATGAGCTCCGGTACCTTCTCCTTTGGATAGGGTTACACTTTCAAATCCTGCATCTCGCAGCGATTTAACTACTATCTGTACTTTTTTAGGTTTTATAAATGCTTTTATTTCTTTCATGTGTATGTGTTTAATTCCAACGGTCACATGGAATTCGCGATAAACTTATTCATACTTGGTTGGTATGTTAAGGACTCTAAGTTTATGCTCATTTCATGTGTTTGTTTTTTATAATTTAATATTTGAGAGTTGGCAGTTAGCAAATGACATTTACCAACTGCCCTTGCCTAATCAACTAAATCAATGACTATGAGAAGTCTGGCTTTTCTTCATTTCAGAGATCAGATAGTAGGCGTTATTCCATGCCACCTGAGCACCGTCAGGAAGTGGCTCCAATAATTTGATCTCTACCCAACCATCTTCGGTGATACCTGTGCGCACTTCTATGGCTTTAAACGCCCATTCGGTCTTTCCGTCTTCTTCATGCGCTTCTGCCATGAAAATGTACGGCTTACCCTCTTCCTCAATTATCGCACTTTCGGGTAATGCCCTTACAGTGTTATTATCACCTGTTCTTATTTTACCATTGATATACATCCCCGGAATCAGGAAGTCTTCTTTATTCTTTATTTCCGCATGCACATGCACTGCTTTAGGGTTTTGCTCAAACTGCTTGCCGACAGAATAAATTTTGGCAGTTAGGGTATTTCCTGGAACTGACTCGACAGTAAAGGATACTTTTTGTCCTTTCTTTACCTTATATACATCCTTTTCAAACACCATAAGGTCAGCATGGATGTGGTCAGTATTGACAATCATAAACATCTCGGTTTGCGGGTCTACATATTGCCCAACTTGGACTTCCACTTTTTCAATGTAACCATCAATAGGGCTTACTACAGGCACATACTGATAAATATCACCACTTTGGACTTTCTCCACGTTGAGGCTAAGCTGCCTTAACTGTGCTTCGTAGCCCTTCACTTCTCCTTTCATGGCCTGATAGTCCGCCTGAATTTGCTGATAGGTTTTTCCGGAACCCACTTCCTCTTCGTACAACCTTTTCTGCCGTTGGTTTTCCTTCTCCAGAAACTGTAGTTGACTGTATGCCCGCACATAATCCGTCTGAAGTTTGCTTAGGTTTGGATGTGAGAGATACGCCAACACCTTACCTTTGTTTACCTGATCGCCCTCAATCACCTTGATTGAGGTAACATTCGCGCCCAATATGGCCGTAACAGTTGCTTCATGCTGTGGTGGTACCTCCAACCGGCCGTTGGCTTCCACCACGCCCGAGAGAGCCCGGGTTGGCAGGGTATCTACCTTAATACCCAAACTTTCAAATTTCATATCAGAAAGGTGAAGTTCGGCCATTCCTTCTTCACTATGTTCTCCTTCTTCGCCTTCATGTCCGCCTTCTTCACCTGCGTGTCCAGCCTCGCCCTCATTGTGTTCTTCGTGAGATGCTTCACCGGAGTTCTCAGCCGACTTGCTGCCGCAGCCCGTAAATACCGATACCATAAGTACCAGTGCCACTATATATATGATTTGCTTTTTCATTGTGCTTCTATTTTTATATCTGATGATCAGTTTACTTTTAGTTTGATGTTCTTAAGTAGTATTCCAATTGGTAGCGGCTATTCAGATAATTGCCAAAGGCATTCCAGGAATCAACTTCTATGCGAATGGCATCCCGGATATTTTGCAGGAAGGTCACATAATCAATAGCCCCTTCCCGGTAAGCCAAAATAGCTCCGTCCCGTTGCTCCTGGGCCAGCGGAAGTGCCTCATCCCGGTAGTAGTTCCATGAATTGAGCCACTTCAGGTATTGTTCTCTCATGTCCTGATAGGCGGCATTCAGTTCCAACTGGTTTTGGCGCAGGTTTTGACCCGCAATATCCCGTTGGATTTTGGCCGACTGTGTCCTGCCCAGCTCAGGTCCGAAAAACAAAGGGATTCTGACACCTACCTGGTACTGATAAAATCCAGATTGCCCGGCAATCTGCTGTCGCCCATACTGCCCCTGTAATTGAGGCAAGAACTGCGAACGCCTCTCTTTTATGGTGGCATCCGCTACATCTACCTGTTGCTTTGATACATTCAGCAAAGGATGGTTCATCAATGAATCAGCTACATAATTGAGCGGTTCGTCCAATTGACTGGTTGGGACATCCGGTACGGTATACAGCGTGTCATTGGCAAACCAAAGGTTCAGGCGCTGTAAAGCACTCAGATAATCCCGATATGCCTGCTCTTTTTGTATCTGTACCTGATTGGCCTGGTTGGAAGTAGCCAGGTATTCCAGTTTAGATGTGGCTTCCGTTTCCAAGCGAATCCTGGCCGCTCTTTCAATATCTGCAAATACCGAATCCAAGTGTTCATAAACCTGGTAATTGTTTTTGGTAGCAAATACCATGGCCCAAGCCTGGCTTACTTCCCGCTCCAGTTCAATAACTGATAGATCAAGTGCCTTCTCAGCAAGTGCTATCCGTTCTTTTTGCAACTTAAGTTTAGGAGCAATACCGAAAACATCAATTTGTTGTTGCTGGATGCCGAACTGAGTATAGATTCCATCAGAACCATTGCCCACTTCTTCCTTTCCGGTAAATAACTGCGTATTACCAAAGTCCCAGGCTGTTTTCTTAAGCACCTCCTGGTTTTCTATCTCTAGTCTTGCCGATTGGATTTTCGGATAGCTTTCTACCGCACGTTTTCTGGCCTGCTCCAGCGTGATCGTTTGCAAACTGTCTTGTGGTTGTTGTTGGTTTTGGGCATTGGCCAAGACAGGCAGCCCCAATAGACCTCCACAAACCAGCAGTACAATAATCACGTTGGCATTTGGCCCTTTCAGGCTTTTTCTTTTGTCACTTCTGCTTTCCACAAAAGTGTAAAGTACAGGAAGCACCACCAATGTGAGCAGTGTAGCTGTAAGCATTCCACCAATTACCACTGTGGCTAACGGCCTTTGTACCTCAGCTCCGGCAGAACCTGAAAATGCCATCGGCAAGAAGCCGAATATATCTGTAGTAGCCGTAAGCATGATCGGCCTGATCCGTTCTTTGGTACCGGTAAGAATGCGGTCTCTGATGCTGGTGACCCCTTCTTCTTTCAGGGAATTGAATCGGTTGATCAGTACCAGCCCATTTAACACTGCTACCCCAAATAAAACGATAAAGCCTACACCTGCCGAAATACTAAATGGCATCCCGCGCAACCATAGCGCAAAAACACCTCCAATGGCAGCCAGGGGAATGGCCATATAAATCATAATAGATTGTGAAAATGACTGTAAGGCAAAATATAGCAGCACAAAGATTAGGAAGAGTGCGATAGGCACAACGATCTGCAGCCTGCTTTTGGCCCGTTGAAGATTTTCAAATTCACCTCCATAAGTGATATAGTAACCGGGTGCGAGATCAAGCTCTGCATCTAATTTTTCTTGTATATCCGTTACTACCGACTCTACATCACGCCCTCTGGTATTGACACCCACATAGGTCCTGCGGAAAGTATTATCACGGGAAATCTGCATGGGGCCTGGCACATAATTAATGTCAGCTACTTCTTTAATAGGTACTTGTGTACCATCGGGCAGGTCAATATATAAGGTACGTAAGTCATCAATGCTCCTTCGGTGTTTTTCATCAAAGCGGATGACCATATCAAATCGCTTTTCTCCTTCAAAAATCACCCCGGCTACTCCTCCGGCAAAGGCGGCACTCACGTATTCGTTCAGCTTTTGAATGTCCAGTCCATATTGGGCAATCTTTTTACGGTTGTAACGAACGGTCATTTGAGGTAAACCAGAAGTTCGTTCCGGATTTACATCACCCACACCTGGAATAGTCTGGATTATTTCCGCCATTTGCTCAGCTTTTTGGGCAAGTACATCTAAATCTTCACCATAGAGTTTGACAGCTACATCTTCACGCACGCCAGTCAACAACTCATTAAAACGAAGTTCTACAGGCTGGCTGAAAACAAGGTTGACACCCGTCAGTTTTTTATCCAGCATTTCCTTTATCCCTGCAATGAGTTCTTCTTTTGTTTCTACTGTTGTCCATTTGTCCATATCCTTTTCCAGGATGATAAACATATCGGCTATGTCCATCGGCATGGGGTCGGTAGGAATATCGGCTACACCGATTCTGGCTACAGCAGTTTTTATTTCAGGAAAGTTGTCCAGAAGAAGCGTTTCAATTTTAGTAGAAACATCAATGGCTTCACTCAATCCGCTTCCAGGACGTATCAAAGCCTGCATGGCGATATCCCCTTCATCCAGCTGGGGTACAAATTCTCCGCCCATACGTGAAAAAATGAATCCTGAAAGCCCCAGTAACACAATAGCCACAATGATGACAATGGTCTTGAACCTTAAAGCACCTTTAAGCAATGGCAAATAAGCCCATTGGATTCCCCCAATAATTTTATCACTGACTTTTTCCAGCCAGCGTTCAAACTTCCCAAACCAGTTCTTTTTGTTCTGGATGGGCTTCATAAATAAAGCTGACATCATAGGAACGTAAGTGAGGCAAAGGATAATGGCACCTATCATGGCAAAACCGAAGGTATAGGCCATAGGCTGGAACATTTTACCCTCAACCCCGGTGAGGAAAAGAATAGGAGCGAAAACAATCAGAATGATTATCTGTCCAAAAAATGCTGATCCCATCATGGTACTTCCGGCATCATAAGCCACTTCATCCATTACGCCCTGATTGAATTTGATTTTACCCGAGCGGATGCGCTTCTGGATTTCGTATACCGTACCTTCAATAATGATCACTGCCCCATCAATGATAATCCCAAAGTCAATAGCCCCCAGGCTCATGAGGTTGGCCCAGACATTAAACTGCTTCATTAGAATAAAGGCAAATAGCAGGGAAAGAGGAATGGTGGTTGCTGTGATGATACCCCCTCGCACACTCCCCAGCAATATTACAAGGGCGAATATCACAATGAGGGCTCCTTCCAAAAGATTTGTTTTTACTGTACTGGTAGTTCTTTCAATCAGGGAACTACGATCAAGAAATGGTGTTATTTCCAAGCCTTCAGGCAAAGACTTCTGCACTTTTT
Source organism: Echinicola rosea (assembly GCF_005281475.1). NCBI lineage: Bacteria > Pseudomonadati > Bacteroidota > Cytophagia > Cytophagales > Cyclobacteriaceae > Echinicola > Echinicola rosea. Next base: position 5,277,232 of record NZ_CP040106.1, read on the forward strand.
CCATGCGCTCCTGCACATTCTGGATCACCGAGTTAGGGTTTGATCCTTTCAACATTAACACCATTCCACCTACAGCTTCCTGGCCATCCTGGGTGAATGCTCCATAGCGGACCTGATTTCCAAAATGCACCTTTTCAGCTACATCGCCAATAGTGATAGGAATGTTGTTTTCATTCCGTACCAGAATATCCCGAATGTCGTCAAGCGAACGCACAAGACCTTCTCCACGAATGAAGTTGGCCATGTTGTTTTTCTCTATATAAGCCCCTCCAGTATTTACATTATTACGCTGAAGGGCTTCAAAAACTTCTGAGATGGATACATTAAGGGCATTAAGTTTTTCTGGATTGATAGCGATTTCATATTGCTTGATCTTTCCGCCAAAAGCATTGACATCCACCACACCATCTACTAATGTCATTTGCCGTTTTACTATCCAGTCTTGAATGGTTCGCAACTCTGTAGGGGTATAGACTGTATCATATCCTGGCTTAGGCTTGATGGTATATTGGTAGATTTCACCGAGTCCCGTGGTTATAGGCCCCATAGACGGGCTGCCAAATTTCTCAGGGATTTTATCCCTTACCTCATTAAGCTTTTCCTGCACCAGTTGCCGGGGTTTGTATATCCCCATATCGTCTTCAAATACGATAGTAACCACGGAGAGGCCGAACCTCGAAACAGAACGGATTTCATCTACTCCCGGCAGGTTGCCCATGGCCAACTCTACAGGGTAAGTAACAAACTGTTCGATATCCTCAGTGGCCAGGTTTTGAGATACAGTCATTACCTGCACCTGATTGTTGGTTATATCAGGTACTGAACCCAAATTGACCGTGTACATGGAGTATATCCCGACCCCAATGAGCGCCAGCGTGAGCAGGCCCACGATGAATTTATTCTTTATCGAAAAAGAAATTATTTTATTGATCATACCATTTATTAAATTATTTCACATGAACAGAGAAGAAGTGATGAACACGAGCCACCATCGCTGCAAGCAAGATGAGGCATACCATCACAATGAAAAGCCATTTGATTGCCCATTTGGCCGTGATTTTTCTCTTTCTTCTCTTCTTTTTATTTGATTCTTTCAAAATTTTTCAAATTTTCCCTAAAACCAATGAAAGGTGACCTTATGGAATTTAGGCCAATGAAAAGGGGGCTGTATAGATTGCAGTATGAATTCCGGTCAATGCATAACATCATTGCCAAATAGACATACCGAACCCTACAACCTGCAAATTAAGCTCGAGGAGGTTTGAGAAAATCGTGAAGTTTCAGGTTTCCGAAGTCCTGACGAAAAGAAGAATAAACTTGTGGGAGCTTCAAAGGATGTGAGAAAACAACACCAGAAGCAGGAAAAAAATGAAGGTGGCAGCAATGGCACACACAGAAAGGAGTACACCCATCCCACCCGTTAGTGGAATGGTGGTTATGCCCTGGGTTGCCGATATCAACTATTGTTACACTGTTTTGAGAATCTTCGGGAATAGTATCCGCACATGCCACCCCTGAAAGGGCTATAAAGTAAAAACTCAATATGTAGCATGCGATTTTCATTATTACAAATGTACGTAATTAAGCAATGCAAGGGTATTGCAAAGTAGAAACTTAAAGGTTAACTAAGTAACTGGCTGCATTTTCGCTGAATGGCATTCGTCTTTATCTAAAAATAGCTGGAAACCCCAATTTCTATTCCTGCTGTTTTTACAGGTGGATTCCCCAATAAATCCGTTTCCCACATGTAGCGGTAGTTGGCCCGTATCACCGTCTGTGCAGATGGCCGGAAACTAATGGCAGGCACAATGGCCTGTAGATCGTCATGAATAATGGCCCCGGTTTCATTAAATGATCCTACGTTGTAATCTACATGCTCCAGGCGCACAGCTAGATTAACCTTGGCATTTTCCCATCCCAGCATCTTACGCTTAATAATTGTGTAAACAACATCAACGAATCCTCCCTGTTGCTGCGTGCCAAACTGCTGTGAATAGGTATCTGGTATATCCAGGAAGGCCCAAACCCACTCACCTGTGATATTCATCTTTTTTTTGATGGTGGTATTGACGTCTATAGCAAATACGTCCAACCTTCTTTTTGTATCCAAAACAAGTCCATCTTCCTCATATTTATTATATACATCCCCCATCCATGAAAGCCCAATTTCTCCAATTTGCCTATGACGAATTGCCGTTTTCAGTGTAACCAGTGGTACGGCATTAAAATTTTCTTCAAACCGATCTACATTTTCTTTGGCAGCCGGTAGCCAGGTGCGGCCTTCGCTGTTGGCGATTATCTGATCATTGAATCCATTGGTCACATAAGCTTCATAGGCCCAAACCCATTGCTTCTGATAGGTTTTGCCATGAAAACCAAACCCGACATTGCTGAAAGTAGACGGGATTATGGTGGTAGCTGAAATAGGCCGGTCTACAAATTCCCAATTAGGCCCATCATGATTTTGGTTAAATGCACCTATAGGATTCATGATGATTCCTCCCCTAAGGTTAAATAAGGGGTGAAATTCAAAATCAAGAGCAGCAAACTCAATATTTATTTCCTTGGTGCCTTCTTCAAACTCTATTTCGGAAAGGAATTTAATCCGATCCAGGATTGAGGAAGACACGAATAGCGTCATTCTGGGTATCTTAAAAGAAACCCCCTCGCTAATTCCATCAGTCACGAAATACTGACCATGTGCTTCAACATAACCGCCCAAGGCCACCGGAAAACTGCCTGCCTGTAAAAACGGACGGTTATAAACCGCATCCATATTCATTTGGATATCAGTTGTGTCATTACTTATTTGCTGTGCCATTACAGATGCTCCCATTCCCAAAAAAATAATAAGGAATAGCAGTTTGAGGTTTTTATAAATGAATGTAGATGTTTTCATGATCTGTGCTTGTATTAAAGGTTTTGAGGTTAGTTTCTGCAGGGCCCTGCAATACATTGCCCTTTGAATCAAATTCACTTCCGTGACAGGGGCAGACGAGGTAATTGGGTTGTGCATTTACTTCGCACCCTTTATGCGTACACTCCATCCATAGTGCGATGTATTCCTTAGGATTGATTCTGTATAAGGCAATAGGAAAGGCCAAAGAGGTTGCTCTTACCAGTACTACTTCCAGGAGTTTTTCCTGGTCGGTAGAAAATTCACTTTTTGATAACTTCAGCTTATTATCGCTTATCAAGGCACTCACTTTATGAATAGACGTACAGCCTGAAAAAAAAGTGGTGATTCCAGCTGCTGCTAAGCAAGAGCCTCCCATTAATCTTAGAAATTCTTTCCTGTCCATATGACTAAAGAGATTTAAGAAATGTGAGGAGTTTTTGCTTATCTGTTTTGCTGAGTTGCTCAAAGCTGTCCCGGCTGGTGGATGCTTCCCCACCATGCATATTTATAGCTTCTTCAATCGTTTTTGCACGTCCATCGTGCATCAGAAACAACTCACCTCCTTGGGAATCCTGTGAAAGACCAAGTCCCCAGAGTGGTGGGGTTCGCCATTCATACGTTTCTGCTGAACCTTCCGTAGCTCCATCATCGAGACCAGGTCCCATATCGTGCAGCAACAAATCTGTATAAGGATAAAAAGTCTTATTGCTGAGAGCTCCAATATCTGATTCAGGAGTTGTCCAGGAGGGGATATGACATGAGCCACACTTAATATCAGTGAAGATTTGTTGACCCCGAATAACATCAGAAGCATCGGATTCCCTTTGAATGGGTGCTTTAAGCGTTCTTAAATAAAAAACTACGTCCCTTATAGTCTGATCGCTTACTTCCGGATCCACTGAGAGGTTGGTGGCCACATCTAGCGACTCAAATGTAGATGTCACGCCCATATCCTGGTTATATGCGGTGGCAGTTTGTTGCAACAAGTCAATGGCGGCAGCCTTCTTTCCGAAACGCCCAATGTATTTACCACTGAAGGATTGATGAAACCATTGCGGTTGAAAGTAATCGGGAGGAGTAATATAATTGGGGATCCCGGAGATACCATCTCCATCATCATCATTAGGATCGGCATTTTCAAGGATTTGTGCATCTGTGAGGGCCGCTAACAGTCCAAGACCGGTAACTGCGGGAGGAGTAAACTTCATAAATGGAACCCCGGAGGGTAGCCTCTCCGGCTCAAATCCCGGAATGGCCCTATTCTGCAGCTGTGGTGCTCCTGGTGGAATATTGGAACTCTGATTGGGTGATGTCTGCCCAAATCGTGTAAGTGTGGTGAAAGGATGCCCTTTTCCATCTCCCGGATGACAGCTTCCACAGGAGGTGGCTACAAACATAGGTCCCAAACCATTCTCTGGTGTAAAAACCTCATCATTGAAGGCTACATCTCCAGCCAAAAACCTGTTCTGCTCTGAATATGCAAGATCTTCCATTGGACCGTCCAACAATTCATTTTCTGCTGGTGCTTCAGGAAATACCTCTTCGCATGAATAAAACGACAAGGGCACCAAAAAAACCAAAACCAGATACTTTATTTTTATGTTTATCATATAATTATATGTTGATAAGGCAAAACTAATAATTTGTTTAACTAAAATAAAATTTTAGTTTAGACTAAATTAATCAATAATATCAACTACAGGCGAGAATTACCTCAAGGCAATCTTCTTTCTTGAAGAAACTGCGACCTCTGTCACGGTGAGTGCTGTAGCCGAAAAAATTCAGAACAGTCCTGCTTCGGCTTCAGACATGCTCAGGCGACTCTATGAAAAAGGTTTGATAGAGGATAAGAATAATATTACTTTAACAGATCAGGGGAGTTTTCTGGCAAAACTAATCATACGAAAACATCGGCTCTGGGAGACTTTTCTCGTAGAAACACTGAACTTTAAATGGGATGAAGTACATACTATTGCTGAGCAGCTAGAGCATGTTCAATCATCTTTATTCAGAGAAAGACTGGAGCGATTTCTTGAGTATCCTGAAAGAGATCCGCATGTCGATCCTATACCAGATAAAGACGGTAACTTTCCAAATCTGAGTATTATACTGCTTTCCGAATTAGAACCGGACAAAAATTATGTTTTCCGAAGTGTGGATACTGATGATAAAGGCTTTTTAAATCATTTGGACAAGGGATTACAACTTGGTCAGAGGTGGGTAATTATTGAAAAGGAGGAGTTTGACATGTCTGTCAAACTCCTTGAAGATGATAAAAATGAAGTTTATTTGAGCGAAAGAGTCGCTAAGAACCTAAATGTTTGCTTAAGTGAACATTATAAATCAAATAACCTCAGCATTAAAGCCGGCTTTCTGAACTGTTTTCTTTACTTCTTCCGCATTGAGGTTTGAAGTTTCAACGGTAAGCACACGGTTTTCACTTTCAAGATTAACCTCCCATTTTTGAATGTCCTTTTCCTCGTTCAGGAAGGGCGTAACTTTGGAGAGGCACCCACTGCAATTAATGTTCGTTTTGAATTTTAAAGTATTCATTTTAAGTCTATTTTAAAGTTTGAAAATTTGATTTTTAAATCTTAGTTGTTTTCAATCTTAAACTATTGGCGACCACAGACACTGAACTCAGCGCCATTGCCGCCCCTGCAATCATTGGATCAAGCAAAAATCCATTAACTGGATATAGTATCCCAGCAGCAATAGGAATACCTATTACATTGTAAATAAAAGCCCAGAAAAGGTTTTGGCGGATTCCCTTCACAGTTTTGGAAGACAGCTTAAGGGCTTTGGGTATAGATTCCAGGTCAGAAGTGATCAGCGTCATTTTAGCCACGTCCATAGCTATGTCCGATCCGTGCCCCATAGCAATACTCACGTTTGCCTGTGCAAGCGCCTGCGAATCATTGATCCCATCACCCACCATCGCCACCACCTTTCCTTTGGATTGCAGTTCTCTTACAAAATCAGCTTTATCAGAGGGCAATACTTCTCCCTTAAAATCAGTCAGACCCACCTGGGCGGCTACTGCCCGTGCAGTTTGGTTGTTATCTCCCGTGAGCATATAAACCTCTACACCTAGTTTTTTCAATTTCTCAACAGCCGATCTGGATGTCGCCTTTATCTTATCAGCTATTGCCAAAACTGCCAGCACCTCTACATCATCTGAAAAGAAAACCACGGTTTTTGCTTCCTTTTGCCACTCACCTGCTTTTTGCTGGATGTGCTGCGGGATATTTATTTGATATTCCTGCATCAGTTTTCCATTACCGATATAGTACGTCTTACCTGCAGTATCAGAGGCCTTCACCCCCTTTCCGGTGAGGCTGTCAAAGTCCTTTAATGTTTCCCGTTGAACACCTTTTTCTTTTAGTTTTTTCACTACCGCATCGGCCAATGGATGCTCAGACTGTGTCTCCAGAGCAAGCAGCACAGCCGCATGATAGGCTTCATGTGCCTTCTCCGACCAATACAGATTGGTAACGGTAGGTTTACCTTCTGTGATGGTGCCGGTTTTGTCCAATACAATAGCATTAACCTTATGGCCAAGTTCCAAGCTCTCAGCATCTTTGATCAGGATATTGTTTTCTGCTCCTTTTCCTACTCCTACCATAATGGCCGTAGGGGTAGCAAGTCCCAAAGCACAGGGACAGGCAATCACCAACACTGCTACCGAGGTCAACAGGGCATGGGTGAATGCATCATCCCCGCCCACCGTCATCCATACGATAAAGGTAAAGATGGAAATCCCCATCACCACCGGCACAAATATCCCGGCGATCTTGTCCACGAGCTTCTGCACCGGAGCTTTGCTGCCCTGGGCTTCCTGCACCATTTTGATGATCTGTGAAAGCAGGGTTTCTCCTCCTACTTTCTCGGCCTCAAACTGGAAGCTCCCTTTCTGGTTAACGGTGCCGGCAATTACTTTATCCCCTTTGATTTTAGCCACCGGTACCGGTTCACCAGTGATCATGCTTTCATCTATATAGGAACTACCGGACAAAACTGCCCCATCCACCGGAATTTTCTCTCCCGGGCGTACCAAAATCGTATTTCCTTTTTGGACCGACGCAATCGGGATTTCCAGCTCTTCGCCGTTGATAATGGCTCTCAAGGTTTTGGGCTGCAGTCCCATCAACTTTTTAATCGCGGATGAAGTATTTGACTTGGCTTTTTCTTCCAACAGCTTCCCTAAAGAAATGAAGGTAATGATAACAGTAGCCGCCTCGTAGTACACATGTGGATGAATGCCTCGGGCGTGCCAGAAATCTGGAAAAAGAGTATTGAACAAACTGAAAACAAAGGCAATACCTGTACTTAATGCTACCAAGGTATCCATATTCGCCTTACCGTGTTTGGCTTGCTTGAAGGCATTAATAAAAAAGTTTTTGCCGAAATAAAACAGGATGGGGATGGTAAGCAGCAACGAAATCCATTGTCCCGGCATCCAGTTCATATAAAACATGCCCAAAATAAATACTGGAAATGTCAAAAGCGCAGACCAAATGGTTCGATTACGCACCTCCAGATAGTGTTGGCGCTGTCTTTCTTCCTGAGCCTGAGAAGGGTTTTCCTCATCGATGATAAGGTCATAACCGACACTTCGCAGGGCATTTTGCAAATCAAGCGGACTAACAGATGGATCGTGTTCTACCAATACGGAGTTGGAAGCAAAATTCACACTGGCTTGGGAGACCCCATCGATATGGGATAAAATGGACTCCACACTTGAAGCACAGGACGCACAGGTCATTCCAGTCACTGGAAATGATTCCTTCTTTACGGTTTTTCTTGGTGCAACGATTGTATCCATGAGAATAAAATTCTTTGTTTGTATGATACAAATGTCACATCAATTGACTTAAAATATGTTACAGTATTTTGGGGTACATTTTTAAGATTTTGCTTAAATACTATCCAAATCTCGATGCCCTGGTTGATGCATGCTTTTAAACTGGGTAGGAGTCATCCCTGTTTCCTTTTTAAACTGGGTGGATAGGTAAGCTGTACTGCTGTAATTCATCAAAAAGGCAATTTCTGACAGGGTCAACTCATCATAAAAAAGCAATTCCTTTACTTTCTCAATTTTCTGCAAGGCTATAAACTTCTCTATGGTAACCCCCTCTACGGAGGAGAAAAAACGGCTCAAATACGAATAGTCATGGTTTAGCTTATCTGAAAGAAAGGTGGAGAAATTTTCTTTCAGTGGCTCTTTATTATAATGGATTTGTTCAACAATCAATGTTTTGATGCGGGAAATAAGACTGGACCGTCCTTCTTCCAGCAATTCAAAACCAATTTTTTTTAATTGCCCGGCGAGCTTATTTCTTATTTCAGTCCCTAATTCATCTGATAAGGTTACCTGTCCTAATGCTACCTCCTGGGCTTCAATCTGCAAATCTTCCAAAATTTCCTTCACTGCCAGGATACAACGGTGGCACACCATGTTCTTAATATGGATTGTTACTTTATTCATTAATCTCAAGATTTATATCGTGTATTATGTGTTATAACCTGTTAATTAAACTTCAATCTCAACAACTGTGCGTTGGCGGCACAAACAATGGTGCTAAGGCTCATCAACGCAGCACCTATGGCCGGATTTATCATGATCCCCTCAGAAAATAACACTCCTGCGGCCAAGGGAATGGCAATCACATTGTAGCCTGTTGCCCATATAAGGTTCTGAACCATTTTATTATAGGTTGCCCTTCCAAATATGATCAGACGACTGATATCCTCAGGACTGCTTTCAGTAAGAATAATGTCTGCCGTTTCAGCGGCTACATCTGTACCGGATCCCACGGCAATCCCAATATCCGCTTTGGCCAATGCAGGTGCATCATTTACCCCATCACCGGTCATCGCTACGTATTCTCCCTTGGACTGTAGTTTCTCAATAAGTTCTGACTTTTGATGCGGCAGTACTTGGCTGAAGTAGCCATCAAGTCCGAGTTCATCAGCCACTGCTTTGGCGGTTTGTTCATTATCCCCAGTAGCCATCAATACCTTAATGCCCTGTTCCTTGAGCAATGCGATGGCCCCTTTACTTTCCTTTCTAATTTGATCAGCCAAAGCAATAAATCCTATCAGTTCCCCTTCCTTAAGGACAAATACGATAGTCTCGATTTGGTCAGTCATAGCTCCTTCAGGCAAGTCAAGACCTTGATCCTCCAGATATCCCGGACTGACGATCTGATAAATCACACCTCCAACCCTGGCACTTACCCCTCTTCCTTTTGTGGCACTGAAGCCTGAGGTCCGGGGAAGTTTGAGACCACGGTTTTTGCTTTCTTTCACAATACCTTTGGCTATGGGATGTTCCGAATGCTGTTCAATTGCTGCAACAGTTGATAACAGTTCATTCTGGGGCAGGCCGTACAAGCTTTCAATCCTGTTTACACCAAAATTACCTTCTGTCAGGGTTCCGGTTTTATCGAATACAATGGCAGAGATTTTTCGGCTGTTCTCAAAAGCTGTCCGGTTTCGTACCAACAAGCCGTTTTTGGCCGATAAGGCCGTCGAGATCGAAACCACCAGAGGTACAGCAAGACCCAGGGCATGCGGGCAGGTGATGATCATTACGGTAACCATTCGTTCAAGGGCAAAATCCACGCCCTGTGAACTAAAAAAAGACCATGCGATAAAAGTGACTATTCCCACACCTATGGCAATATAGGCCAACCAGCTTGCTGCTCTATTGGCAAGATTTTGCGTTTTTGACTTGGTTTGTTGGGCTTCTTCCACCAGTCTGATCACTTTGCTAAGATAGCTGTCCTCACCGGAGGATTTTACTTCCACTTTGAGGCTGCCATCCCCATTGATTGCCCCGCCTATCACCTCATCCCCTTTAGATTTTTGCACGGGTTTGCTCTCTCCTGTAAGCGCGCTTTGGTCCAAATCACTTTCTCCGTCTATAATTTTACCATCAGCCGGAACTTTCTCTCCAGGCTTGATCAATATGATATCTCCTTTATTCAGCTCACTGATTTTTACATCATGCATTGTGTCCCCGTCCAATTTGTGGGCCTCAGAAGGCATCAGTTCTGCCAGTTTCTCAAGGGCCTTTGAAGCCCCCATTACCGAGCGCATTTCCAGCCAGTGTCCCAGCAGCATAATATCAATCAAGGTGACCAGTTCCCAATAAAAAACCATTCCTTTAAGGCCAAATACCACCACCGTACTGTACGTCCAGGCCACTGTAATGGCTATAGCGATCAAGGTCATCATCCCTGGTCCCCCTTCAGAAAGTTCCTCTTTGAGTCCCTTGAGGAATGGCCATCCACCGTAGAAAAATATAAAGCTGGACAAACCAGCCGCTACATAGTCCATTCCGGGAAAAGTGAATGAAAACCCAAAAAAATGCTGGATCATTTCCGAAAAAACCAATACTGGAATCGAAAGGGCACAATTGATATAAAAACGCTTCTTAAAGTCGCTTATCATGTGCTTATGATGATCATGGTGACCGGTATGATGGTGATGTTCAGACGAATGCTCCATTGCTTCCTGTCCACTTGGGTGGTGATCACTATGATGATGTTTGTGGTCTTTCATAGTTTTACAGTATTATCATTTTGATAAAAATTCCAGTCACAAGCCAAGCATAACAAACAAAAGCTAACCATTTGAGTATTTTCTCCAACATTGGGCTTTTCGGTGCCATCTCCTTATGGTATTTAACGTCTCTTCCTTTATAAAAACCGAAGTAGATCAAAATTCCGGACACTATAAAAAATGCAATATTTAGGAAGAAGGTGTAGTCAATCTTAAAATGATCGCTCTCGGTAATGCTTTTTCCCGAACTATCCGGTAAGAAGTCTAAAAAGCTGAAGCCATAGTGCAAGAGTAAGGCTGTGACAATAAGTGAAGTAAACAATAGAAAGAGTATGAACAATGACATCTTCCACCCATAGTACTTGGCATTGATCCTGAGTACCGGGAAGACGATGAGGTCGCTAAAAATAAAGGCCATGACTCCTGCAAAGCTTACTCCCTTGCCAAACAACAATGCCGCCAATGGAATGTTTCCCATGGAGCCTATAAAGGTTAGAAACGCAGCTACAGGTCCCACAATGACATGTTCCAGAAGGGTAAAAAAACCAAAAGTGTTTTGGCCTTCACCAGTATTAATAAAAAGTGTCTGAAAAAAGCTGTCCGGTACAAAAGCCGAAACAATGCCCGCAATCGTAAAGCCCAAGGTCACGTCTTTCCATACCATCTTCCACTCCATGGCATATTGTTTGCCTACTTTTGCCCAGTTTTTTTTGGATTGGACCTTTTCCTTAAAGGAGGATGATTCCGCCTGCTTGTCAGAGGAGCTGTCGAGGTTCTTCCTTGCCTTTTCAATTAGCCCGTTGGGCTTGATCAGGCGAATCAGCAACCAACTGCAAAGGATCAACAAAATCCCTCCGACATACTCTCCGACTACAAATTGCCAGCCCAGGAAAATCGATATGATAATTCCCAGCTCAATCACCAAGTTGGTCGACGCCAATAAAAAAGCAATAGAAGAAGCAAAACTTGCTCCCTTCTGGAAAAGGGATTTGGAGGTGGCCAATGCGGAGAAACTGCACGAACTGCTGATAAAACCGAAGAAGGTACCTAACAGTATACTTTTAGCCTTGGCATCGCCCATGGTTTCCTGCATACGCTTCTCTGTAACAAAGATTTGTATAAATGAACTTACAGCATAACCTAGGATAAAAGCCCACAGTGCCATCCAGAAAAAACCGGTACTGGTATACGCCGCTTCACCCCATTGTTTTAGAAAGTTGTCCATATTGATTTTATTTAGTGTTAAAATCTGACAGATAGTCCGCCTCCCCCACCAAAGCGGTTATCATAACCGGCCATCAATGAAAAATTTTTGGATAACAGGAATTCTCCGCCTGCATTCCAAACAATTTCCTGAGTATAGTTAGTATTACCTTCCAGGGTATTGACCCAACCCGCATCAAATTGGTATTCATAATAACCAAAAACGGAAAACCTGGGGAAGAGCATCAAAGATCGTCCGATTCCAATTCTTGGTCTTAATTCATTGTCAATTCTAATATCGACATCAAACATATACGGAGTAAACCATCGGATACCGGCTACTGCTGTGGTATTGATATCATCCAAACTATTTTGAGTGGTATTTTCAACATTTACTCCCCCAAATACACGCAGATAGTCATACATATAATATTCATAAGAAAACTCTGCTTCAAAGTTTTTATTCCAACCATACTCTATTGCCAGATTAAATTGGTTGCGAATGTTTGAGGATACTATATTAAATGCACCGGTATGGGTAGCGAGGTCTGCCATTCCCCAATTATAAAATTTATTGGTTTCATGCACCAGGTTAGAAACAGGATAGGGCTCCATTCTCTTATCTCTTGGGGTATCATAGCTCACCACTCGTGCCATACCTCCCATCATATGATAAAGGATGTGGCAATGAAAAAACCAGTCTCCATATTCATTACCATAGAATTCGATGGTTACTTTTTGCATTGGGGGCACATTAACAGTGTGTTTCAAAGGTGAGTAGTCTCCATTCTCATTAATTACCCTGAAAAAATGCCCATGCAGGTGCATGGGATGGTGCATCATGGTGAGGTTGTTGAAAGTAATTCTCGTTACTTCACCCTCATTAATTTTAATCTTGTCTGTTTCAGCAAGGGGGATTCCGTTTAAGCTCCATACATATCGACTCATATTTCCTGTCAGGTTCAGCAAAATATCTCGTACCGGAATATCCTCATTATAGGTGGTTTTATCCGGAGATTTCAAATAGTCATAATTGTACTCAGAAAACATATCCATCCCTTCCATTTGCATTTTGGAACCGTCATCTTTACTCTTAGCTTTCTTTCCCTGCATCTCCATACCAGCCATATTTTTATTTTGGGTATTACCATGTTCTTCATGCTTCATATCCATGTTATGATGTTCAGTCATCCCTGAGTCGCTCTGGTTCATATCCATTCCGCTCATTAATTCATCCATCTGCATTCCCCACCTTTTCATCATTTTCTCCGGCTCATCTTTTTTTGGCCTAAACTTTAATGCAGGTGCCCCCATCCTCATATCCATTTTTGACATCTGCATCATCATACCAATTTTATCTGGGCGGGGCACTGGCGGTGCCGAAAGGACATCACCGTTTCCTAAAAAAGCCGATGCAGTCCCTGATCCATCCTGGGCTGTAATCCGGAATTCCATCTTACTTTTTTTTGGAATAGTAACAATAAAATCATAAGTCTCTGCTATAGCAATAAAGGTTTTGTTATGTTCGATAGGTACCACATTTAAGCCATCTGCAGACACTATTGTAGGGTTTCCTCCTCCAAAGGTCATCCAAAATGAGGTAGAAGCTGCCCCATTTATAATCCGCAGCCTAACTTTTTCACCGGATTTGAAATCCGGGTAATCTTGCCTCTTTTCCCCATTTACAAGGAATGTAGGGTAATAAATATCGGCAATATCAGCGCCCTCCATTCTTTGTCGCCAAAACTCGAGCTGTGCACCCAGTGCACCCCGTGCAATAACCTGATTAAGGGGTGTGGCCGTTCCTTTTCTCCAGTTGTACCATTCAGTACCTCTTTTTAAAAACCGTAGTACGTCCATGGGTTTTTCATTGGTCCAATCCGAAAGGACCATCACCAATTCTTTATCATATTCAAGCACTTTTTCTTTCGGTTCGATCACGATAGAACCGTAAACGCCACTTTGTTCCTGTAGCATGGTATGTGAATGATACCAATAAGTGCCTGATTGTTTGATCGGAAATTCATATTTCAGGGTTTTCCCAGGTTGAATAGGCGGTGTGGTGAGATAAGGAACACCGTCATAAAAATTGGGAAGCAACAGCCCATGCCAATGAACAGAAGTTTCTTCCCTCATCTCATTCTTTACGTAAATTACTGCATATTCCCCTTCTGTAAAACGTAAGGTAGGGCCCGGAATCCCTCCATCAATGGTCATCCCCATCACCTCCTTCCCTGCTTTACTTACTTTTTCTTCCCTCAGGGTGATGGTATACTCTCTGACAGGTAGGTTTTGTGAGTTTCCTTCTACAGACTTCTCCATAAGGCTTTGTCCCCTGACAGAGAAGAATGAAATAGTTATGAAAAATAAAATAATATATGGTTTAATCGCATAGCTATTCATCATTGGTTGCTTTTAAGGTGGAAGTTTCAAAGGCTAATTTAAACTACATCTATGCTGTTCTTTCCAATCTGATCTAGCACTAAGATCCTTTACTAAAATAGTATAACTGACTATTTACCATTATGCACATTTAAGGTACTAAATCCCCTTGATGAAATTGTCCGATTTTTTCTAAATCAGTTAAACAGGTGATGATGGATTCAAACTTAGGGGATATGGTGAACCAACTTTACAAATTATTTTTTTTTGGTTTTCAGGGCTGTGTACATTCCCACAGCCCTGAGTATAATTTATTCATCTTCAAGCACGGCTGTCTCGATGGAACCGATCTGAATCTTACCCTTGCCGTCAACCATTATCCCCACAAACCCATTGGCCATTTTATCACCATGTCCATGAGTAACGGTCTTTTCATCAACATAACCTTTAAAATGGGTTCCTGCTGCCGTTACCTTTAGCGACATCCAGTCATTGCCGGAATCAAAGTCACCTTCATCAAATACATCTTCCTGCCCGTTTACCACTCTTCCCAGTTTCATGTTTTGGCCTTTTATGGCTATAAAATCATAACTGGTAAGGTCTTTGGCATGATGTATCAAGCTGATGGTACCTGTAAAGTCAAGCTTTTTCAATTTTACGATCATGCCCACATTCCCATATTGATTATGGAAAACAAAGGCAGCTGGCGTGCCATCGGAATCTAGTTCAAGAACCTGTTCACCATCAACTTCTTTTACAACCGGATTGATATTTTCCAAATTTCCTGTAATAAAATGAAAGTCTGATTTTATAAGATCTATTCCATTTCCACTTGGGGTCCAGGTCTTATTTTGTCCCATTTTCATTTCAGCATGAGTACCATGACCATTACCTGATGTTTCCCCATGTGAATGTGTCTCTTCTTTTTGATGATGACCCTTTTCCTTCATTTCTAAGTGTTCCTGTCCCTCAGCCTCGGCTTGTTCACTTTTTTTTCTGAAAGAGAAAATCTAAAAATAGGCTTATTCAGTCATTTTTAAATCTGGGAAGGCATAGTTCAGCTATCCTTTGAAAGGTTGTTAAAAGGACTGTAAATTAAGTTAGGCCAAGTTAGAGAGTAAAATTTTTTCTACATGCTCGAAGCAATAACCGTTTGTTCTTGGCCTATGAGTTCAGTTTTTATTCCGGGACTTGTAAATCACCAATAAAAGCTCGAACTTTTACTTAAACTTAATTGGGACGGATGTCCACTTGGACTCCGAGCCCGCGCAGGCGCTCCAAGGATTTCTTAATCTGCGCCTGCTTTCTTTTTTCCTGATAGGCTGTATGGTCAGGTTCGAGATAGGCCTCCTTGTTTTTGAGGATATAATACAGTGCAGTCAATATTTTGTGGGCCACTGCAATCAGTGCCTTTTTAGATCCACGGCGAGCCGCTACTGCTCCATATTTACGGTTCAAATAGGTCTCCTTGGTGTGTGATGCGGCCCAGGCAGCTTCGACCAATGCAGTTTTCAAGTATTTGTTCCCATGTGTGATGCGGGTTGACTTTTTCTTGCCTGCACTTTCGTTGTTGCCCGGGGAGACTCCTGCCCAGGATGCCAGATGTTTGTGATCCGGAAAAACCTCCATGTCATTGCCTGTCTCGGCCAGTATGTTCATAGCGGTTTCTTTTCCCACTCCGGGTATGGTCTGGAGTAAATCGACCTCCTGTTGAAGCTCGGCTGCATAACTTTCAATTCTAGCCTCGATGTGCCTGATCTGAGCGTTGATCGAATCAATGGAATCACGGAGGGTGGACAGCATGAACCTGTGGTGATCTGTGAGTCTTCCCCGGAGAGAAAGTTTGAGGTCTTCCATTTTTTTCCGTAAGGATCCCTTGGCAAGGTTGGCCAGGTATTCGGGGTCATCCTGTTTCTGGATCAAAGCATCGAGGATCAAGGTCCCGGAGACCCCAAAGACATCTGAGACCACTGAGGCCAGTTTGATATTGGCGTCTTCCAGGATTTTATGCACCCTGTTGCGTTGGGCGACACGCTGTGCGATCAGTTTGCGTTTATACCTGCATAGATCACGCAGCTCCCGTATCCACTCGGCAGGGACAAAACTCCCCTTTAGCAGACCGCTTAGGAGCAATTTGGCAATCCATTCACTGTCTTTTTTGTCTGTCTTGTGCCCGGGTACATTCTTGATATGCCGGGCATTGACCAGAATAATCTTAAAATCCTCTTCCAGGATGTTGTAGACAGGTTTCCAATAAACTCCGGTGCTTTCCATGGCAATATGGGTAATGGAAAGGGAGTTCAGCCATACTTGAAGCTCCTCGATCTGGGAGGTGAAAGTCCCGAAAGTCCTGGTCCCAATCTCAACGTCAATACCTCGGACCGTGGCTACAATCGTCTTTTGGTGAACATCAAGGCCGCAGCCCCGCTCGATCACCTGCTCGAATTTGATTTGTGATGACATAACCGATAAGTGAATGTGAATATTCTACTTATACGGAGAAACTCCTCTTTCATCTCCGTTTGTGAAGTCCTAATTCATGAATGTTTTTATCCTGTGAACAAGATGTAATGCCTATCATTACCGAAAGCAAGGCGCCTGAAAAAAATAATCTTGTATTATTATTCATGACTTTAAATTTTTGTTTGTTTAATTTTATTTTTTAGTTCCTACACCATATTTATATACCAGTTTGCCTCCAAGATCCGCAGTTTTAGTCACCATACCCATACCTGCCAATCCCAGTATGAAAAGAAGAACAGCCAACCACCTGTTCCTGTCCCTCTGTATCCAAAAAAGAACAAGACGGATTATCGCATAAGCCGAAAGAAAGTAAAAAGTATACCTCCCCCAATCAGAATGGTTTCCTGCAGTTATTTCTCCCTGCATGGGTACAGAAACCATATCTATCGCCTGTGTTCCACTTAGATAAGCCGCAAAACCTCCTAGTGCTCCCATAGTATATAAAGTGACCGTCATATTCCTGATCCAGCTTTTGGAGCAGAATAATAAAATCAGGTCAGCAATGACGGCCACAGACCACAACACTATCGGGAAATGGATGATCATTGGATGAATGTTGGGTGCCCATTCGGGCCACAAAACCTCCATAGTTTCTTATTTGATCGTTTCCTTCACACTCCCACATTTCAGCATTTTATCGCCAAAATATGGATTCTTGATTTCCCTTTGGCTTGATAGCCAATAAGCACCGGTATTTCCATTGGCCATCGGGCAGTAATCCAGGTATACCTCACCCTTTGAAGGAGCATTTGCTTTAACCAAAACGGCCATTTCTTTACTCAATGAGGCAAAGGCTTTCCGTTGGTCATCGAGATTGGAAGCTGAGGCTATTTTACCTGCTTCCTCCTGCACTGTTTTCGCATCCTTTACAGATTCTAAAGACTGTTTAAGCTTCTCCGCAGCCTTTTGGACTTCTCCGGACTGTGACGCTACTAGAGCATCTTTAAGGGCTATATAATGGCTATAGGTACTTCCCACCTCTTTGTTTTTAAACACAGGTTCTATGTGTTGGGCCATTTTTTTCTTATCTCCATGATTGCTATGGTCATGTTGTGCATAAACCCCAAGGCTGATTAAAGCCATTACCGCTACCAGCAGCGCTTTTTTACTCATTACATTTTTCATTTTGTTGATTTTTATAGGTTAAACATTTGTAGTAGGGCTATACCGACCACTATAAGGATTACTATTCCCCATATGATCCGAAAAGCCCATATTTTTAATTTTGAGGGAGGATTTTCATCCCCCGTTTTGCAACATTCCTTCATTTGATGGTTGATTTCACCTCACCACAAGTGAGCATGGCCTCTCCGAAATACGGATTGCGAATCTCCTTTTCGGTGCTGAGCCAAGTGGCTCCTCTATTATTGTCAGCCATGGGACAGAACTGGACATGGAGCGTTTTCTCAAAGGGATTAAAAGCCCTGGTCAAATCAATCATCCCCTCAGACACCTGTTGAAATGCTTTACGCACGGCCACTAAGTCTTTCATGTGCGGTACATGTTGTATAGCATTTTTTAAATTACCGCTATAGTTCATCCAGGCATTATGTGATTCTCCGGTAAATACGGACATGTTTACTGCATCTAGTTTTCCTTTCAACTCATTCGCAGCGTTCTGCGCCCCAGACAAATTATCAGCCACTAGTGCCTCTTTAAAATTCAGGTATGGTTCATAAAGGGGTTTTAGCGCATCTTTGGCCTTTTGGTTGATTGCTATCGGTTTAACTTCTTTTTGCTTCCCAGGTACTGAGCTTGAAGAAGAAGCCAGCATCTCCATGTCTCCCTGCCCGTCCGGCAAGTGGGCGTGATTGTGCCCGGTCATGGTGGGACCGCCTTCAGGATTCATCATGCTGGGTTTCCCCACTAGCTGCGCAGCTGCGTCTATACTGAAGGTACCATTCACGGCTATTTCCTCCCCTTCTTGTAGTCCACTCTCCACTATAAAGCTGTCGCCTAAACCAGGTCCCAACATTACCTCCCGCATGATAAAATTCACGCCACTTCCAGAAGTGTTTTTCACGTATACCACAGAACGCTTCCCCGTCCACATAACGGCGGTTTTCGGAATGACAACAGTGTTTGCCTTATTAGGCAGCATTGCTTCCACTGTCCCTGATACAAACATTTCAGGTTTTAGTTGATTGTCATTGTTGCGCACTTCCACCCGCGCCTTTGCTACCCTGGTCTTTGGATCAATTACAGGATCTAAAAAGCTTATCTTGCCTTCAAACGTTTGGCCCGGCAATGATTGAACGGTAAACCGCACCTGATCTCCCTTACTTATCCAGGACATTTCCGACTCGTACACATCAAACAGCACCCATACACGGGATAAATT
Source organism: Echinicola rosea (assembly GCF_005281475.1). NCBI lineage: Bacteria > Pseudomonadati > Bacteroidota > Cytophagia > Cytophagales > Cyclobacteriaceae > Echinicola > Echinicola rosea. The sequence continues at coordinate 5,296,149 of NZ_CP040106.1, forward strand.
GGCAATCTCATAAACAGGCTCTCCTCGTTTGATGTAGTCACCCACGATGACATTTTTATTCAACACATACCCTGAAATGTCTGCTGTGATGGGAAAATCATCGGAAGGACTTCCCCTTTCTAATATTTTATCTATCTGACCGTCCGAAAGCTTCCAGTTTTTAAGTTTTGTCCGAGCCGATTTAAATAATTGTGGCTGCGTCTCTTTGATCTTCTGCGCTTCAAACAATTCTTCCTGGGCAGTCACTAATTCGGGGGAATAGATATAGGCAATTACCTGTCCCTTATTCACATATTCACCTGTGAAGCTGACATTGAGCCGTTCAATCCTCCCTGAAATATGACTGGATTGAGAAGAAACTAGCCGCTCATCTTCCTGCACCTTACCGTTCAGTCTAACTGTTTTCACCGGATCCATAGTACCTACTGCGGAAGTTGTAATATTCGCCAGTTGCATCGCTGTCGGTGACATGCTGATGGCCATAGGATCAAGTACCTCATTTTGATCTTCTTCCAATGGGATCAAGTCCATTCCGCAAATGGGGCAATCCCCAGGTTCGCTCTGTTTGATCTGAGGGTGCATGGAACAGGTCCATACCGTTTCCCCAGCTTCCTCAGCAGTGTGTTGGTGTTCCTTATCCCTGTTGTTTTCAGACGAACCTCCAAAAATAAGCCAGCCGAGTAGCACGCCCGCCACCAGGGTGGACAGTGCAATGAGTATTATTCTTTTATCCGTATTCATCTTAGTAGTTTTTTGCAGTTAAGTAATGTAGTTTGGCTAAGGCAATGTGAAACTGGATTTCTGCCGTAGCTTTCATCTTTTCATATTTGAGCAGCTGCTGTTGCATACGCAGCACTTCTTCAAATTCCTTTCCTGAATTACCATAAGCGGTAAAAAGCAGGTTGAGTGCTTGATCGGTTTCCTGAATTTGCTGACCGTATAAGGCAAGTAATTCTTGTTGCTGTTGCATCTCAAACCAGGCCATATCATAGCCGGAAGTGAGTGTATTGGCATAGTCTTCCTTTTGGAGTGCATAGCTCTTTTGTATGAGTTTCGCCTCTTTCACCGCTGCTTTGTATTTACCTCTGAAAAGGGGAATGCTTACAGATACCATCGGCATTAGGGCATTTTTGCCATTGTCGTGTGGAGCAGCCATGCCAGAAGCCAGATCGGTACGCTCTCCGATCATTACATAATCCAGTCCTAACCCGAATTTTGGAAGCCCTTGCTTATGTGCTACCTCTTCACTTGCCTCACTGGATGCAATTTTTAAATCCAGTTCTTCCAGTACAGGGTTGTTCAGCAACAAAGAGTCCTTCCTGAAGGTTGTTGGTAAAGGTTGAATTATAAGGGAATCCCGGACAGTAATCAATGCATCTTCCTTTCTGTTAAGCAGTTTATTAAACCTTGTCACCAGCGGTTTTTCCTTATCTTCCAGAATACTCAGATTGGTCACGGCATCTTTCAACATGATATCCACTCTTAGCACATCGACCATAGTACCCGTACCATTTTCAAATTTCTTGTTGGCAATGGTCTTATAGGATTCCAGAATTTCTATATTCTCACGTTCAATCTCTTTCCATTGATTGAGTTCATAAAGCGGATAATAGGCTGCCTCCACCTGATAATACAATAGGTTCCTGGCATCCAGAAAAGACTGGTATTTAGCTTCAGCCATCAAAGCTGCAGCATTACCCTGTGCTTTCAATGTACCAAACCAGGGAAACATCTGTGTTAAAGAAAACCTGGCCCTTTGAGGTCCCACCCTGGTTTCCACAGGCGATATGAAATAGCCAAAAGAGAAACTAGGATCAGACAAGGTATTTACCTGCTCCACTTTCTGGATGGCTGCTTCAAAAGCCGCGTATTTTGCCTGTAGACCAGGATTATTCTTGGCCGCTATTTCAAAATAATCCTCAGGAGCCTGTGCAAAGCCTATTCCGCTCCCGAGAAATAGAAGGATGAGGACATTTATAATTACTTTCATGATCGTGTCTTTTTTATTTTCCTTTCTTCTCTCATGCTGTAAAGCACTGGAACAATGAAAATGCTCACCAGGGCAAACGCCATTCCTCCAAATGAAGGGATGGCCATTGGAATCATAATATCTGAACCACGTCCCGTAGAAGTGAGTACGGGCAGCAGGGCTATCATGGTAGTCGAAACAGTCATCAGGGCCGGA